>CALMBU010000098.1 GCA_937863045.1 uncultured Polynucleobacter sp.
AGTTGTTGAGCTCGAGCCATTTGTCCGTTCTGAAGCGCCAGCCTGATGGCTGAGCTGGAGATTCTTTCTTGGTCTTCAACCAAAGTTTCCATGCTCTCCACCGAGAACCCAAATTGTTTGCCAGCAGTTTGTAAATCAGAAAAATTACCAGCACGCTTTGCGCCATAGTGGAAGTCATCCCCAATCAAAATTGACTTCACTTGCAAGCCATCAACCAAGATATCTTTAACGAAGGCTTCGGGGCTTAAGTTGGCAAATGCTTGATTGAAGTGAACCACCAATACTTGATCAATACCGATTTCTGCCAAAGCTTCTAATTTATCTCTCAAGCCCAAAATTCTGGCGGGAGCTTTTTCAGGCGCAAAGTATTCAATCGGGTGCGGTTCAAACGTCATCACACACGATTGCACTTGCAGAGATTTTGCCTTGGCCACTAATTTTTTTAGCAATGCCTGATGCCCCCGATGCACACCATCAAAATTGCCGATGGTCAGGGCGCAGGGGGTCCAATCAGTTGCGGGAGGGATGCCTCTAATTACCTTCACGTTAAGGTATGAATTATATTGGCGGGCATGACTTCAATTGTTATTCTTATTTCAGGCCGTGGCACCAATATGGAAGCCATTGTTGATGCTGCTCAAAAAGAGGCTTGGCCGGCCAAAATTTCAGCCGTTATTTCTAATCGGCCCAATGCTGAGGGCCTTGATTTTGCTAGGTCTCATGGCATTCAGACAGCGGTTTTGGATCACTCCCTGTTCAAGGACCGAGCCAGTTTTGATGCTGAATTGATCAAGTTAATCGATTCATATTCCCCTGATTTACTGGTTTTGGCTGGATTTATGCGTATTTTGACTGGGGGCTTTGTGAAGCATTACGAGGGGCGCTTGTTAAATATCCACCCTTCTTTGCTGCCTTTATTCCCAGGTTTGTCCACCCATCAGCAGGCATTGGATGCTGGTGTGAAGGAACATGGCGCCACTGTTCATTTTGTGACAGAGGCCCTAGACCATGGCCCTATGGTGATTCAGGCGAGCGTTCCGGTGTTTCCGGGCGACACTCCAGACCTTTTGGCTAAAAGAGTTTTAAAGCAGGAGCATGTTATTTATCCCCGTGCTGTGCGCTGGTTCATTGATAATCGCTTAACTATTAGCGACAATCGAGTTTTAGTGAGCCCTCCTGAGCTTCAAATGCTCACCTCTACGGATAAATAATTAATGACCACTGATCAAAAAGCCATTGCAGCACGGGCAAAAGCACTTCCGCAACACGTTGAGCATTTAGGCATCGTCATCACAGAATTAATGAAATTTGCTCACCCAGCAGATATGGTGGTGAGTAGATACTTTCGTGCTAACCCCCGTTTAGGCAATAGAGATCGGGCATTGATTGCCGAAGCCTCATTTGCATTCTTGCGCAGAAAAACTGAAATCTCACAATTTGCTGAGAGCGGTGCTGGCCCCTTGGCCAGGCGTTTGGCGCTCTTGTCCCTGTTGGTCACGATGATTGAAAGTGGCTTGGGTTCAGGCAACCGTTCTGAAAGTGCCTTGGCCGACTTGGCATTTGTGGTGCACCCCAATGAAATCGATTGGTTGCAGCGCTTTGGCACCATTGAAAGAAATACCTTGGCTCCTTTAACTCGAGTCAATTTGCCTGAGTGGATCTGGAATGCTTTGGGTTCATCTGTTCCTAAGGATGAGTGCTTGCCACTCGCTGAGGCGATGCTCAAGGCGGCTTCTTTGGATTTGCGCGTGAACACCATCAAAACTCAAAGAGAAGATCTTCTGGGCGTTTTAAATGACCTTGGTGGGCGTTATGCGGCAGAACCCACCCCTTACGCTCCAAATGGCGTCAGACTAAAAGGTAAGCCTGCTCTTCAAACCCAAGAATTTTTTAAAAATGGTTTTGCTGAAGTTCAAGACGAGGGCAGCCAACTACTGAGCATGCTTTTAGAGCCCAAGCGTGGTGAGATGGTGGTGGATTTTTGCGCTGGAGCCGGCGGTAAGACCTTGTCTTTGGGCGCCATGATGAAATCCAGTGGCCGTTTGTACGCTTTTGATGTTTCAGAGAAGCGCTTGGCCAATTTAAAGCCACGTTTGGCAAAGAGTGGTCTTTCGAACGTTCATCCCGTGTGGATCGACAATGAGAATGATGCCAAGGTGAAGCGTTTGGCTGGCAAGATTGACCGAGTCTTGGTTGATGCGCCTTGTAGTGGCTTAGGCACTTTGCGCCGCAACCCTGACCTCAAATGGCGTCAGTCCCCTCAAAGCGTGGCTGAATTGACGCAAAAACAGTTATCTATTCTGAGCTCAGCAGCCAGATTGCTAAAACCAGGTGGTCGCTTGGTGTATGCGACCTGCAGCTTGATTTATCAAGAAAATCAGGGTGTTGTTGAGGCCTTTTTGGCCAATAACCCTCAATTTGAGCTAAAAGATCCTAAAGAAGCCTTAAGGGACAGCTTTCCAATGATGGGTGAATTGCCGATTGGCACCACCCAAAACAGCTCTTACTGGCAGTTATTTCCTCACATTCATGGCACAGACGCGTTTTTTGGCGCCATTTTGGAACGAAAAGCCGCAACTTAACTAAAAGTAGCTAAATTTCACTAACTAATTCGATTTATTAGCTAAAAAACATGATTTAGATTAAATCTGTTAAATCTAGCTTGTGTGGGAAAGTTGAAAGCTTGATAAACTATCACTCTTAAGCATATCGAGAGGATGGCCGCATGGCTTGGTTAGAACAAACTAGAGATTTTGTGTTGAATTGGATTGCTAATGGCTACCTGAATTGGTCTTGGTGGCAGATTTTGTTGATCACACTGTTGTTGACTCACATCACCATTGCCAGTGTGACAATCTTTTTGCATCGTTGCCAGGCGCACCGCGCTTTAGAGTTGCACGCTATTCCCTCTCATTTCTTCCGTTTTTGGTTGTGGTTAACCACCGGTATGGTCACCAAAGAGTGGGCTGCGATTCACCGCAAGCATCACGCTAAGTGCGAAACCGTTGATGATCCTCATAGTCCTCAAGTATTGGGTATTGGCACCGTCTTATCAAGAGGCGCTGAGCTATATCGTGCAGAAGCAAAGAACAAAGAAACGATTGAGAAGTTTGGTCACGGTACGCCTGATGACTGGATGGAAAAAAATCTTTACTCAAAATATCAATGGCAAGGTGTTGCATTGATGTTGATCATTGATGTGATTCTTTTTGGAGCATTGGGCGCCACTGTTTGGGCGGTTCAAATGTTGTGGATCCCAATCACTGCAGCCGGCATCATCAATGGCATGGGTCACTACTGGGGCTATCGCAATTACGATTGTGAAGACGCCTCTACTAATTTGATGCCTTGGGGTATTTTGATTGGTGGCGAAGAGTTGCACAACAATCATCACACTTATGCCACCAGCGCAAAGTTATCAAATAAATGGTACGAGCTTGATATTGGTTGGGTTTATATCCGTGGATTAGAAATGGCTGGTTTGGCAAAAGTTAAAAAGCTGCCACCTAAGCCAGTATTGGCTGAGCTTGGTCAAGCTTCAGAAAAGACTTTGCAAGCCGTGATTGCCAACAGATATGAAGTGATGGCGCGTTACTCAAAAACTTTGCGTCAAACTTTTGATGCAGAAGTTGCGCACATGAAAGAACTCGCTGCGCAATTTGGTGATCAACATCTTTGGTTATACAAAGATGAAGCCAAGTTAACAGAAGCTGAGCTTGCAAGCCTTGAGAGGCTCATGGCAACGAATAAGTCAGTGAAGTTGATGGTTGAGATGCGTCGCGATCTAGCAAGTCTCTGGCAGCGTTCTCACGTGACCAAAGAGCAATTGATCACTCAGTTGCAACAATGGTGCCACAAGGCCGAAACAAGTGGCATGGCAGGCTTGCAAGAGTTCTCCTTACGTTTGCGCAGATACACCGTTTAAAGCTGCTGAGGTAGTTCTAAACGGCCAACAAAAAGGCAAATAAATGCCCAACAAAAAACCCGCTCTAGAGCGGGTTTTTTGTTTGATCGAGAAGATCTGCTTAAGTTAATTAAGCCAGAGATTACTTGATCTTTGTTTCTTTGTAAGACACATGCTTGCGAGCTTTAGGATCAAACTTCATGATCTCCATCTTCTCAGGCATGGTACGTTTGTTCTTAGTCGTTGTGTAGAAGTGACCAGTACCTGCAGTCGATTCTAATTTGATTTTTTCGCGTCCACCTTTAGCCATTTTGCCGCTCCTTAGATTTCACCGCGAGTACGCAAATCAACCAATACAGCGTCGATGCCTACTTTATCGATCATGCGAAGACCGGCGTTGGTAATGCGTAAGCTTACCCAACGGTTTTCAGATTCAACCCAAAAACGACGATTTTGCAGATTAGGCAAAAAGCGACGTTTTGTCTTATTGTTTGCATGGGAAACATTGTTGCCGACCATCGGCTTTTTCCCGGTGACTTGGCATACTTTTGCCATGACACACTCCTTGAATTGCGAAAAAAAGAGATTGTAGCAGGTGGCGAGAAACTATTCCACTATTTACTCAAAGGCATTCGGAACTGGATTAAAAAAGGGCTCTGATTTGACCCAAATTCCACTCAAAATAGACTTATAAGTTAGTGTTTACTATCTTTAAAAGGCATTATTTTATGCTCTAAAAAAGATGAGGCTCCTCTTTTTGTCACAATGCAGTGGTCTAGCAAGTTCACCTCAATCAGTTGCAAGGCTTCATGCAAGATGATGGTCAAAGTAATGTCCTCTTGACTCGGTTTTAAGCTCCCACTGGGATGGTTGTGGGCAATGATCAAATTACTGGCATTTCTCAGCAAACATTCTTTGGCAATTTCTCGAATATGAACGGCTGTTTCCGAGATGGAGCCCCTGAAGATTTCATGGGTATCAATCAGCCTTAAATGGATGTCTAAATAAAGACAAACAAAGACCTCGTATTCCCTCTGGCCTATCAGGCCGATCAAATAGCTTTTGACCAGATCAGTAGAGGTCAAAATACTTTGTTGTTTGATCTTCTCTTTATAGCTTCGCTGCACCAGCTCGTGAACGACTTGTAGCTGGGACCATTTAGAGATACCAATTCCTTTGTAGGATTCAAAGTCTTTGAAGCTTGCTGTGAGGATGGATGAGAGTGAGCCAAATTCCTGAATGAGCCTATGGGACAAATTCAGGGAATTTTCTCCTTGGTTACCGGTTCTAAGGATGATGGAGAGAAGCTCGGCATCATTCATGGAGCCTGGACCATTCAAAAGCAGTTTTTCTCGTGGCCGAGACTGTTCTGGCCAATTTTTGATCGATGTTTGCGCAGATTTCTCAGGGCTAGTTAAAATGTTGCCATGACTGAATCTAATATGGCTAGCGGAGCCGAAGTTACCGCCAATTCGTTCTTGACCTTGAACTACAGGATTTCTTTGCCCGAGGGTGGAGACATCATGAACACTTTCGAGGACAGGCCTGCCACTCTGATGTTGGGCACTGGGCAATTCTCGCCCACGCTGGAGCAAGCCTTGATTGGGATGCGCCTCAATGAGCGCAAAACCTTCACCATGGCCCCTGAAACTGCGTTTGGTGAAAAGAATCCGGATTTGATCAGAACTATTTCTTTGACCACTTTGCGTGAAAACTCCTCTCCTGAAGAAGAGTATTTGCCTGGCGACATGATTGAGTTCAATGCCCCCAATGGTGCGACATACTCTGGAACGCTTTTGACAATCGATGGCGATTCTGCAACCTTTGACTTTAATCATCCTTTGTCTGGCAAAACAATTTTGTTCGAAGCGGAAATCATCGCGATTCTTTAAATGACGACGCCTGTTCAAGCAACTTCTGCAGTGGAGCATGATGGCGAGATCTTGCTGGCTCAACCCAGAGGGTTTTGCGCAGGAGTTGACCGTGCCATCACTATTGTTGAGCAGGCTTTGACAAAGTTTGGGGCGCCTATTTACGTGCGCCATGAAATCGTTCACAACGCCTATGTGGTGAATGACTTGAGGGCTCGTGGCGCGATCTTTGTTGATGAGCTTCACGAGGTTCCTGCTGGCAATACTTTGATATTCAGTGCGCACGGTGTGTCTCCGGCAGTTCGCCAAGAGGCCGAGCAGCGAGGCTTGAAGATATTTGATGCGACCTGTCCTTTGGTGACGAAGGTGCACGTTGAAGTTATAAAAATGCGCAAAGAGGGCATGACGATCATCATGATTGGTCATCGTGGTCATCCTGAAGTTGAAGGCACCATGGGCCAGGCACCGGAAGGCATTCATCTGGTGGAGAGCATTCATGATGTTCAAACTTTGACAATTAAGGCAGACACTCCTGTTGCGTATGTCACTCAAACAACCTTGTCGGTTGATGAGACCAAAGAAATTGTGGACGCACTAAAAGCGAAATACCCACATATTCAGCAGCCTAAAAAACAAGACATTTGCTACGCCACTCAAAATCGTCAAGATGCGGTGAAGTTCATGGCCCCACAAGTTGATCTAGTGATTGTGGTGGGAAGCCCTAATAGCTCTAACTCCAATCGTTTGAGGGAATTGTCTGAAAAGTTGGGAGTTGTTTCCTACATGGTGGACCATCCCAGTCAGTTAAAGCCTGAGTGGTTTGTAGGAAAGAAGAGAATTGGCTTGACTGCGGGGGCGTCTGCACCAGAGAGCTTGGCTCAATCAATCATTGATCGCATCAAAGAGCTTGGACCAAAGAGTGTTAGACCCTTAGAGGGGATTGTTGAGAACACGGCATTCCCATTGCCCAAGGGTCTTTAACAGCGCCTTAAAGCTTTTACTTGATCGACTTGATCACGCCTCTTAAGAGATCAACCATTTGTTTTAATTCTTCCCGACTGATATTCAGTGCAGGCATGAAGCGAATTAAATTTGGGCGTGGAGAGTTCAATAAAAGACCAATAGGCTCAAGATTACGAGCACGCTCAACGATTTCAGGACCGATGTCACGATTGAGCTTGAGGGCTCTTAATAGGCCTTCACCACGCTCACCATCAAGACCAAGCTCTTTGCTCAGATCCAGTAATAGCTCTCTTAAATACTGACCCTTGGCCAGCACTTCATCCAAAAATCCTGGTGCCAATAATTGAGAGATCACACTAAAACCAGCCGCAGTCATCAATGGATTACCGTTATAAGTACCACCTTGATCGCCTGGTTCAAAGCAAGCCACTTCGTCCGTGGCAAGTAGTGCTGCCAATGGCACACCACCACCAATGCCTTTGCCCAAGGTCATGATGTCGGGGTTGATGTTGTATAGCTGATGGGCAAATAGTTTGCCTGTACGTCCGCAGCCAGCCTGCACTTCATCAACAATCAACAAGATCTTGTTCTGCTTGGTGAGCTCGCGCAGATCACGCATGAATTGATGATCGGCTGGAATCACACCACCTTCACCTTGAACGGGTTCAAGCATGATGGCCACAGTCTTTTCATTGATCAGTTTTTTGACGGATTCAATATCGTTCAATTCTGCTTTTGGAAAACCAGGCACCTGAGGTGCAAACATCGTGTCCCAACCTTCTTTACCAGAAGCACTCATCGTGGCCAATGTTCTGCCATGAAAGCCATGGTTGAAGGTGATGATTTCATAAGCATGATTCTTATGAAGCTTGCCCCATTTCCGAGCCAATTTGATAGCACCTTCATTCGCCTCTGCGCCGCTGTTGGCAAAGAAGACTTTGTTAAAGCAGCTGTTGGCTGTCAGCAAATTAGACAGGGCAATCATTGGCTCGTTATAAAAAGCTGGACTTGGGTTGATGACTTTTTTAGCCTGCTTTTCAATCGCTTCAATCATGCCTGGATTGGAGTGACCCAAACAGTTAACCGCCCAACCTTGTAAAAAGTCTAAATATTTTTTGCCGTTCTGATCCACTAACCAAGAGCCCTTACCTTCGGTGAAGACCAGGTCTGGACGTTTGGTGATGTACATCACTGAGTGGGTATCGATGGTCATGTCTTTATTTATCTGGTTCAAGGTTGATCAAATAGTTAGTCTTTATCAAGGTTTAAGCAACAGCATTTTTCTTGGCTAAATCAGCGGCAGATGTGAAGGCGTCTGCATAAAACTCATCAGCTGGTAAGTGACATTTTGCAACGAAATCGTTTTTAGCGGATTCAATCACAATCGGCGCACCGCAGGCATACACTTGGTAGGCTGACATGTCTGGATTATCTTCCATTGCTGCCACGTGCACAAAGCCTGTTCGACCAGTCCACTGATCTTCTGGGGTAGCGTCTGAGGCAACCGGAATGTATGAGAAATCAGGGATTTCTTTGGCCCATGATTGGCACAAGGCATCGCGATAAAAATCTTTTGGTCGACGACCGCCCCAGTAAAGCTTAACGGGGCGAGTAATGCCCGCATGACGCATGTGCTCAATGATGCCTCTGATAGGGGCAAAACCTGTGCCAGAGGCGATAAAAATAATTGGCTTGTCAGAGTCTTCACGCAAGAAGAAGCTGCCCATAGGGCCCTCAAAACGCAAAATATCCTTTTCTTTGAGGGTGGTGCCGTTTTCAGTTTTGCCAAATACAAAATCAGTGAATGAGCCGCCTGGCATGTGTCTGATGTGAAGCTCTAAAGGACCTTCTTCATGAGGGGCACTTGCAATGGAATAAGCACGACGTTTGTCTTTTAATAAAAACTCAATGTATTGACCAGCTAAAAACTGAAACTTTTCAGTGGCAGGCAGCTGTAGTTTCACAACCACCACATCATCAGCGGCTTGCTCTAAGCTGGCAACGCGGCAAGGAATTTTCTTGATGGTGACATCCCCATTCAATGGAACTTCTTTCACATCAATCACCAAATCTGACTCGGCCTTGGCGCAGCAAAAAAGAGCGCAGCCGTTGAAAGCTTCCTCAGCAGAAAGGGCTTTCTCTTGGTGTTGGCCATGTGAGACCTGGCCAGACTCGATCTTGCCTTTGCAAGAGCCACAAGCACCATTTTTGCAACCATAAGGTAAATTGATGCCTTGACGCATGGCGGCTTCTAAAACAGTTTCATCGCCGTTGGCACTAAATGTTTTTCCGCTGGTTTTAATGGTTATTTGGTAAGACACTGACTTTCCTTTTTTAAAGCATTACGATTGAGTTTATGCAACGTATTGGTAAACCTAGAATTCTTATCGTTGGTTGTGGCGACGTCGGTATGCGCTTGCTGCCGCTATTGGTGAAAAAGTACCGAGTGTTTGCTCTGACTTCTTCAACCAGTAGGATGTCGGCATTGAGGCAAGCTGGGGCAATTCCTGTCTATGGGAACCTTGACCAGCCAGAGACTCTTTGGCGTTTACCTCACTTGGCTGCCCAAGTGATCCATTTGGCCCCGCCAGCTGCGCAAGGCCTTCAAGATCGTCGTACAAGTAACTTGCTGTCAATTTTATCTCACGGGGCAGGATTTATCAGGCAACTCATCTATATCAGCACCACAGGCGTCTACGGCGATTGTCAGGGCGCTTTGATTGATGAAACCCAAACCCTCAACCCAAGCACGGCCAGAGCCCAAAGACGGGTGTCTGCTGAGCAGCAAATCAGGTCCTGGGGTATGTCTGGGGTTCAAACCCATATCTTGAGGGTGCCGGGCATTTATGCGGGAGATCGCTTGCCTGTCGAAAGATTGGGGCGGGGCACCCCTGTGCTCAATGCTGATGAGGATGTTTATACCAATCACGTCAATGCTGATGATTTAGCAAGATTGATCACTTATGTTTTATGGAGAGGTAAAGCCCAACGTGTCATCAATGCTTGTGATGACAGTCAGTTGAAGATGGCTGATTACTTTGACCTGATTGCTGACAAGATGGATTTACCAAAACCACCAAGAGCATCGAGGCAGGACTTGAGCGCACAGTTAGATCCGATGATGCTGTCATTCATGGGTGAGTCGCGACGCATTCAAAATAAACGCTTGAAAGAACTCAGATTTAAACTTCGGTACCCAACAGTCAAAGACTGTTTAGAAACTCTTTAAGACCGCCAAAGCTACCTTAAAGAGTCTTGATCTTTTATTTCCAAGTATCTTTCAGACCCACACACAAGTTAAAGACTGGGTTTGTAGCTGTGTGATCAATTCGGTCAGCCACAAAATAACCGTGACGTTCAAACTGGAAGCGTTGTTCAGCAGCAGCATTCTTTAAGCTTGGCTCTAAGTAAGCATGCAAAACTTGTTTGGAATCTTGATTGATCGCATCCAAGAAATTCTTATCACCGCTGTCTGGATGAGGATCTGTGAACAGGCGATCGTAAACACGGATCTCAGCCTTGATGCCTTCTTGGACGCTGACCCAGTGAAGATTGCCCTTCACTTTGTAATTATTTGATTCTGGTGTGCCACTCTTGCTGTCTGGGAAGTAGTTAGCATGAACGGCAACCACTTTGCCGCTGGCATCAGTATCGTAACCTGTGCATTCAATCACAAAGCCATGACGCAAGCGCACCCGACTACCGGCCTCACCATTGATTGGCGGGTACAACCTGAAGAAACCTTTGATTGGTTCAAGCATGAAGTCATCTTCTTCAATCCATAGCTCTTTACTGAGATTGAAGTCGCGACGACCCCAATCCTCATGGTGAGGATGTTTGGGTGCAGAGCATGGCTCACTGCCCTTAGCATCAAAGTTATCAATGATTAATTTGAGAGGCTTTAACACCACAAAGGCACGCTCAGCCTTGGCATCCAAGTCATCACGAAGGGCTTGCTCAAGCACAGACATATCAATCCAGCTATCTGCTTTTGATACGCCGATGCGTTCGCAGAACAAACGAATACTCTCAGGAGTGAAGCCACGACGTCTGATGCCTACCAAGGTTGGCATGCGCGGATCATCCCAGTCATCCACACGTTTTTCTTCTACCAACTGCAATAGCTTGCGCTTGCTGGTGATGGCATAAGTTAAATTTAAACGGGCGAACTCATATTGCTTCGGTAAAGGATCTTTGAAAACACCAATTTCTTTGAGCGATTCCAATACCCAGTCATAGAGCGGGCGGTTGTTCTCAAACTCCAAGGTGCAGATGGAGTGAGTGATGTTTTCTAAAGCATCTGAAATGCAATGCGTGAAGTCATACAGTGGGTAGATGCACCACTTATCACCCGTGCGATGGTGGTGGGCGTGACGAATTCGATACACCACTGGGTCACGTAAAACAATGTTCGGGTGCTTCATGTCGATTTTGAGTCTCAACACGTGAGCCCCATCTGGATACTTGCCAGACTTCATTTCTCTGAATAAAGCCAAATTTTCTTCGATGCTGCGGTCTCTGAAAGGGCTGTTAGTGCCTAACTGAGTAAAGTTACCGCGATTTTTATGAATCTCATCAGCGGATTGACTGTCAACATAAGCTTTGCCGGCTTCAACCAACTTCTCTGCAAATTCGTATAACTGATCAAAATAGTCGCTGGCATAGTGCTGATGCTCAACACCATCATGGATCCAATCAAAACCTAACCAACGGACCGCATCGATGATGCTGTCGACGTATTCGGTTTCTTCTTTGCTCGGATTGGTGTCATCAAAGCGCATATTGCAACGGGCGCCATGTAAAGCATGTGCGTAATCTCTGGCTAGGCCAAAGTTCAAACAAATACTCTTGGCATGACCAATGTGCAAGTAACCATTGGGTTCCGGTGGGAACCTTGTGATGAGGCTTGGAAGCGGTTTCCCAGAGGAATCTAGGCGCTTAGAGTGTTTGCCTTGGGCAAGGTCAGCATCAATGATTTGACGCAAAAAATTCGAGACCTCTAGGGTCTCGAATTTAGAAGGAATTGGGTTCTTCTTTTCAGACATACCCACATTGTAAATTTATTCTTCGACAAAAGCCTCTTCTCTGGTTTTTTTCACTGCTGGAAGCAACACAATAAGTACCAAGGCTGCTGCAGCTATCAATAAACCTAGAGACAGTGGACGGGTGAGGAAAACCGTGAAATCACCTCTGGCCAGGAGCAGGGCGCGACGGAAGTTCTCTTCCATCATCGGTCCTAGAATGAAGCCGAGAAGTAAAGGTGGCGCCTCGCAACCCAATTTGAAGAACAAGTAGCCAGCAATACCAAAGATGGCTGTCATGAAAATATCAAAGTTGGTGTTGTTGACTGTGTACACGCCGATACAGCAGAAAACCAAAATAGCTGGATAGAGGTGACGATAAGGAATGGTCAACATTTTGACCCAGATGCCAATCAATGGGAGGTTCAAAACAATCAACATCAAGTTACCAATCCACATTGATGCAATCAATCCCCAGAACAATGCTGGGTTAGAAGTCATCACCTGAGGACCTGGTTGGATGTTATGAATCGTCATAGCGCCCACCATCAAAGCCATCACAGCATTTGGTGGAATACCCAGTGTTAGCAAAGGAATGAATGATGTTTGTGATGCGGCATTGTTAGCACTTTCAGGACCAGCCACACCCTCAATCGCACCCTTACCAAATTCAGCACTGTGTTTTGAAGTCTTCTTCTCTAATGAGTAGGCAGCGAATGCAGCCAAAGGAGCGCCACCACCCGGTAGAACGCCCAAGATTGAACCAATGCCTGTACCACGAAGAATCGACGGCATCATGCGCTTGAAGTCTTCCTTGCTTGGCCAAAGAGATGTGACTTTGTCCAAGAAAGTTTCACGCTTATCTTTTTGCTCAAGGTTGCTCATGATTTCTGCGAAACCAAACACACCCATGGCGATGGCTACGAAACCGATGCCGTCTGTTAATTCAGGAATATCAAATGAATAACGGGCAGCTCCAGAGTTAACGTCGGTGCCAACAAGGCCCAATAACAAGCCAAGAATGATCATGCCAATCGCTTTGATCAATGAGCCTGATGCTAAAACCACTGCACCAATCAAACCCAATACCATCAAGGAGAAATACTCCGCGGGACCAAACTTAAAGGCAACCTGTGCCAGTGGTGCGGCAAAGGCAGCAAGAACCAAAGTTGCCACGCAGCCAGCAAAGAATGAACCAAAACCAGCCGTGAATAGCGCCACACCTGCACGACCGCGACGAGCCATTTGGTAGCCGTCAATGGCCGTTACAACCGAGGATGATTCCCCTGGAATATTGACCAAAATAGCAGTCGTTGAACCGCCGTACTGGGCGCCGTAGTAAATACCTGCCAACATAATCAGTGCAGCAATTGGGGGCAATGCATACGTTGCAGGTAATAGCATCGCAATCGTAGCGATTGGTCCTAAGCCTGGCAAAACGCCAATCATCGTGCCTAATAAAACGCCAAGAAAGCAGTAAATTAAATTCTGCAGCGTTAGAGCGGTGGTGAAACCCAGAGCGAGGTTATCTAGTAATTCCATGATGTATCTTCTCCGAGATTTAAGGAGTTAAAAAGCTTGGCCAAACTTGGAACTGAAGCTTCAGACCCCAAATAAAGGCAACATAGGCAATCGCATTCATGATCACCACATTCAATAAAGTACCTTTCCAGTGGAACTCATGGCTGGCCATGGCTGAGATAAATACCAACAATGCCAAAGAAACAACCAAGCCCATTGGCTTTAAGATCAGACCGAATAAAACCACTGATCCAGTGACCCATAGAACTGATACCCAGTCCCACTTTGCAAGCTTGTCTTTATGGCCTTTTTTAGTCATGGAAGTCATGACCACAATTGCGCCAATCATGGCTAGGACGATGCCCAACCAAAAAGGAAAATATCCAGGACCCATCTTGGCTGGCGTCCCCATTGGATAAGTTGTTGCAACATAGGCAAAACCTAGTCCAATAAGTACAAACATGATTCCTGAGGCGAAGTCTTTTTGACTGCGAATTTGCATCGTTAGGCCCTCTTAATTTTTGCAAGTAAGTGTTAAAGACGCAATTGTAAGCTTTCTTAAAGCTTTGATTCCCGTTTTTTGGCATGGGGTTTGTACCAATGAGCCATGACTGAGTCATAATTACGCTCATGAAAGTTACTCAAATACGCCAAAATTTCTTAAAGTTCTTTGAATCCAAAGGCCATCAAGTGGTCTCGTCCAGCCCGGTCGTGCCGGGAGATGATCCAACCTTGCTTTTCACGAATGCGGGTATGAATCAGTTCAAAGATGTTTTCTTGGGCTTTGATAAGCGCGCTTACAGCAGAGCCACCACAGCTCAAAAATGTATTCGTGCTGGTGGTAAACACAATGACCTAGACAATGTGGGTTATACCGCGCGTCACCACACCTTCTTTGAGATGTTGGGTAACTTCTCTTTTGGCGATTATTTCAAAAAAGATGCGATTCGTTACGCCTGGGAGTTATTGACCACGGTTTACAAGTTACCAGCTGAAAAGTTATGGGTGACTGTCTATGCTGAAGATGATGAGGCATATGAGATTTGGCAAAAAGAAATTGGTGTGCCTGCAGAAAGAATCATTCGTATCGGTGACAACAAAGGTGGTCGTTACGCATCTGATAACTTTTGGATGATGGGTGACACGGGTCCTTGTGGTCCTTGCACAGAAATCTTTTATGACCACGGCGACCACATTGCTGGCGGCCCTCCTGGCAGTCCTGATGAAGATGGCGATCGCTATATCGAAATCTGGAACAACGTCTTCATGCAATTCAATCGCGATGAAGATGGTGTGATGCATCCGCTGCCTAAGCCAAGTGTTGATACTGGTATGGGTCTTGAGCGTATTGCTGCAGTTTTACAGCACGTTCACTCAAATTACGAGATCGATTTATTTGTTAATTTATTAAATGCTGCAAAAGCAGCGGTTGATGGTGCTGGTGCTGGTAACTGTGATGCCAATAGTCCTTCACTGAAAGTGATTGCAGACCATATTCGCGCCTGTTCTTTCACAGTTGCAGACGGTGTGATCCCGGGCAATGCAGGCCGTGGTTATGTTTTACGTCGTATCACTCGCCGTGCGATTCGCCATGGTTACAAATTGGGTGCTCGCGCTCCATTCTTCCACAAGATCGTTGCTGCTTTGGTTCAAGAAATGGGCGAGGCTTATCCAGAACTGAAGGCCAATCAAGCAAGAGTCACAGAAGTGTTAAAGCAAGAAGAAGAAAGATTCTTCCAAACAATCACGAACGGCATGGAAATTCTTGAGGCTGCTTTGGCCAATAGTTCAAAAGTGATTGATGGTGAAACAGCGTTCAAGCTACACGACACCTTTGGCTTCCCGCTTGATTTAACAGCGGACGTGTGTCGTGAGCGTGGCGTGACGGTGGACGAAGCTGGCTTTGAAGTTGCCATGAATCGTCAGCGTGATCAAGCCCGTGCTGCAGGCAAATTCAAAATGGCGCAGGGCCTTGAATACAGTGGCGCACCAACCGTGTTCCACGGTTATGACACCCTGAATAAAGATTCAGCCAAAGTATTGGCACTTTATGTTGACGGCTCACAAGTTAATTCGATCAAAGCAGGCGATAACGCTGTTTTAGTTTTAGACAACACACCGTTTTATGCTGAATCTGGCGGTCAAGTCGGTGATGCTGGCGAGTTGCGCAACCAATCCAGTTTGTTTGAAGTTGAAGACACGCTGAAGATTCAGGCTGATGTATTTGGTCATCATGGCCAAGTGCTTGAAGGCGAAATCAAAGTGGGCGATCAGCTCAATGCCAAAGTCAATGCTGAAAGACGTGCAAGAACCATTCGCCATCACAGCGCCACCCATTTGATGCACAAAGCCTTGCGTGAAGTGTTGGGCGCACATGTGCAGCAAAAAGGTTCATTGGTCGATGCCGATAAGACACGTTTTGACTTCACACACACCGCAGCGATGACCCCAGAGCAGATCGCTCAGGTAGAGCAGTTGGTGAATGCGGAAATTCTTGGCAACGCTGCAACTTCAGCCAAAGTGATGAGTTTGGATGATGCTCAGAAAACGGGCGCCATGATGTTGTTCGGTGAAAAATACGGCGACTCTGTTCGTGTTTTAGAAATAGGTTCATCCAAAGAGTTGTGCGGTGGTACACACGTTCAGCGAACTGGTGACATTGGAATTTTTAAAATATTGTCAGAAAGCGGTGTTGCAGCTGGTATTCGCCGAGTGGAAGCCATCACTGGTGATCGCGCTTTAACTTATTTACAAAAACTAGATGCTCAAATCAATCAATTGGCCGTTAGCTTAAAAGCCACACCAAGCGATTTGGCGCAAAGAATCACCCAGCTTCAAGACCATGCTCGATCATTGGAAAAGGAATTGGAGCGTTTGGGTTCTAAGCTTGCTGCTAGTCAAGGTGATGAATTGTTGTCACAAGCTGTTGAAGTGAACGGCGTGAAAATCCTGGCTGCTCAGCTCGAAGGTGCGGATGCCAAAGTTTTGCGAGAAACCCTGGATCAGCTTAAAAACAAATTGAAGTCAGCAGCCATTGTTTTGGCTTCCGTTCAGGATGGAAAAGTTCAATTGGCCGCTGGTGTGACTGCTGACACCATTGCCAAGGTCAAAGCTGGTGATTTGGTGAACCATGTGGCTCAACAGGTCGGCGGTAAGGGCGGTGGTAAGCCTGATATGGCGATGGCTGGTGGTACTGATCCAAAAGGCCTCACGGTCGCTCTAAAGAGCGTTCAAGCTTGGGTGTCAGAGCGTCTATGAGTCAGCAAGTAGATAAAGAAGTTGATGCCAGTGGGCTTAATTGCCCACTGCCGATTTTGCGTGCCAAAAAAGCATTGGCAGAAATGCAAAGCGGAGAAGTTCTTAAGGTGACAGCAACCGATGCGGGTGCTGAGCAAGATTTTCCAACCTTTGCCAAGCACACCGGCAATGAGTTACTGCTAACGGAGAAATTAGCAGACGCTTTTGTCTTTTATCTCAAGCGCCGCTAAAGATTGATTTAGTCGGTCAGCGAGTTTTAAGAAACTCGCTAAAACCTTCTTTGACTTCTGGATGACGCAAGGCAAAGTCCACTGTGGCTTTCAGATAACCGAGCTTGCTGCCACAGTCATAGCGCACACCTTCGTATTCATAAGCCAGAACTTGTTCTTGACTGAGCAGTGACTGAATCGCATCAGTTAACTGAAGTTCGCCACCAGCGCCTGGTTTGATTGTTTTGATGTGATCAAAAATTCTTGAAGACAAAATATAGCGACCCACAACACCCATGTTCGATGGTGCATCGGCTGGCGCTGGCTTTTCAACAATGCCACTGAGTTTATAAATACGCTCGTCAAATAGTTTGCCGTCAATCACACCGTATGACTTGCTTTGTTCAGGTGAGATTTTTTCAACGCCCAAGATTGAGCTGCGATAGTGTTGGTATTGCTCAACCATCTGTTTCATGACAGGTACCTTGCCATCCAATAAGTCATCCGCCAAGATCACGGCAAAGGCTTCGTCACGAATCAATTTTTCAGCGCATAGAACAGCATGACCCAAACCAAGGGCTTCTGGCTGTCTGACATACACACAGTCAATATGGCTTGGTTTGATGCTGCGAACCAAAGCAAGTAGATCTTGTTTGTTTTTGGCTTCTAATTCAGCTTCAAGTTCATAAGCTTTGTCGAAGTGATCCTCAATCGCGCGTTTACTGCGACCAGTGACAAAAATCATTTCAGTGATGCCCGCAGCCATGGCTTCCTCAACGGCATACTGAATCAGCGGTTTATCAACCACATTCAACATTTCTTTAGGGCTTGCTTTGGTCGCTGGTAAAAATCTTGTGCCAAGACCTGCAACAGGGAAAACTGCTTTGGTGATAGTTGTATTCATATTAGGATGGTAAACGACTTAATTGACTGTTCAGTTTTTCTAATAAAGACTCAAAATCAGCCAAACGCTGTTTCTCTTGAATCACCACTGCTTCAGGGGCTCTTGCCACAAAGCTTTCATTGTTTAACTTTGAATTGGCTTTATTGATTTCTGTGCTGATACGCTCAATTTCTTTACTTAAACGAGCTTTTTCAGCTGCCGCATCAATTTCAACCTTGAGCAAAATTTTGGTGTTGCCCACAATCGCCACTGGCGCACCTGCACCATCTTTTTCAAGGCTGGCATCATCTTCATAAATCTTTACTTCTGATAACTTAGCCAATGCCTGAATATACGGCGCTGCAACTTTTAAGAACTCAGAGTCACCCTTGATATACAAAGGTACGCGCAGTGCTGGGGAGATTTGCATTTCACCTCTGAGGTTGCGGCAAGCGTCTACCAAAGCTTTCACTTCGACCACCCAAGCTTCACTCTTTGCACATATTTTTTCTGGCTGAGCGATTGGGTAAGCTTGCAATGCAATCGTTTGCTTTTCTTGTTTCTCAAGATCCTTGCCTGACATTGGACCAACGATTTGCCATAACTCTTCTGTGATGAATGGGATCACTGGATGAGCTAAGCGCAAGATGGTCTCAAGTACGCGCAAAAGAGTTCTGCGGGTGGCACGTTGTTGTGCTGGTGTGCCGTTTTGTAATTGAACTTTGGCAAGCTCCAAATACCAATCGCAATACTCATCCCAAACAAACTGATAGATAGAGGTTGAGATATTGTCAAAACGATAATCTTGGAAACCCTTGGCAATATCTGCTTCAGTTCTTTGCAACAAAGAAACAATCCACTTATCTGCCGGTGAAAAGTTCAAGTAACCATCGGGACCGCATTCACCAACGCACGGCGCAATGCCATTGTCTTCAGGCGTACCGGGGCAGTTCATCAAAACAAAGCGAGTGGCATTCCACAGTTTGTTACAGAAATTTCGATAGCCCTCACAACGCTTTTGATCAAAGTTGATATTTCTACCAAGTGTTGCCATCGATGCAAACGTAAATCTCAAGGCATCTGTGCCAAAGGCAGGGATACCATCTGGGAATTCTTTTTTGGTTTTCTTGGTGATGCTCTCAGCTTGCTTAGGATTCATCAAGCCAGTCGTGCGCTTGGCAAGCAAGGTGTCTAAATCAATACCATCAATCAAATCGATAGGATCCAGAGTATTGCCTTTGGACTTACTCATCTTTTGACCTTCGGCGTCGCGCACCAAACCGTGAACGTACACAGTTTCAAATGGGATCTTGCCAGTGAAGTGACAAGTCATCATGACCATGCGAGCCACCCAGAAGAAAATGATGTCAAAACCTGTCACCAAGGCTGAGGATGGTAGGAAGTGAGCCAGTTCTGGCGTTTTATTTGGCCAGCCCAATGATGAGAATGGCACCAATGCTGAACTGAACCAAGTATCTAAAACATCTTCATCGCGGCGCAAAGAACCTGTATAGCCATTGGCTTTTGCTTTTGCGGTGGCCTCTGCTTCTGTGCGCGCCACAACGATCTTGCCGTCTTCTTGATACCAAGCTGGGATTTGATGGCCCCACCACAGTTGACGCGAGATACACCAATCCTGAATACCTTCTAACCATTGGTTGTAGGTGGTGGTCCAGTTCTCTGGAACAAACTTCACGTCGCCACATTTCACTGCATCAAGCGCTGCCTCAGCGATTGATTTGCCTGGGCGATACATGTTGTGCTCACTTGGCTTAGACATCGCCACAAACCACTGATCGGTGAGCATTGGTTCAATCACAGATTTGGTGCGGTCACCACGTGGCACCATCAAGGTGTGCGGTTGAACTTTCTCTAATAAACCCAAACCTTCAAGATCAGCAACGATCAACTTGCGAGCTTCAAAGCGATCAAGACCCTGATATTTCTTTGGTGCCTGCTCATTGATCTTGGCATCCAAGGTCAAAATATTGATCATCTCTAATTGATGACGCAGTCCAACAGCGTAGTCATTGAAGTCGTGAGCTGGCGTTACTTTGACAACCCCAGTACCAAATTCTTTGTCCACATAATCATCAGCGATGATCGGGATCTGTCTGTCGGAGAGAGGAAGATTGACTGTTTGACCAATCAAATGCTTGTAGCGTTCATCCTCTGGGTGAATCATCACCGCCACGTCACCCAGCATCGTTTCAGGACGGGTGGTGGCGACTGTGAGATGTCCTTGACCATTAGATAGTGGATAGCGAATGTGCCACATCGAACCTTGTTCTTCTTCGCTTTCAACTTCTAAGTCAGAAACAGCTGTGCCCAAAATAGGGTCCCAGTTCACCAAACGTTTACCGCGATAGATCAAACCTTGTTCGTACAAACTGACAAACACCTCAACCACCGCTTGAGACATTTTGTCGTCCATCGTGAAGTATTCTCGGCTCCAATCAATCGATGCTCCCAGGCGTCTAATTTGATTGGTGATGGTCGATCCAGATTGCTCTTTCCAGGCCCATACCTTTTCTAAGAATTTTTCACGACCCAAGTCATGTCTTGAAACTTTTTGAGCGTCTAGCTGCCTTTCCACCACAATTTGTGTCGCAATGCCTGCATGGTCCGTGCCAGGCACCCAAAGTGTATTTTTGCCCTGCATGCGCGCATGTCTTGCCAAGCCATCCATGATGGTTTGATTGAAGGCATGACCCATGTGAAGGGTGCCCGTGACGTTCGGTGGTGGCAATTGGATGCAAAAACTATCCTTTTTGTCATCCAGCGTAGCGGTGGCAATACCCCTTTTTTCCCACTCAGGACCCCATTGGGCCTCGATTTGGGAGGGTTCGAAAGATTTAGCGAGGTCAGAAAGATTTTTAGACATAAGCCCGAATTATAATTTTTTGTTGAACGTAAAGGCGAATGTGACGAATATTCTTAATAATTTAAATCCAGAACAGCTTGAAGCTGTGACATTGCCCCCAGTTAATGAGGCAGGCAACAGTCAATCAGCCATGATTTTAGCTGGTGCTGGCAGCGGTAAAACCAAGGTGTTGACGACCAGAATCGCTTGGTTGATTCAGACGGGTCAAGCATCACCGGTAGGCGTCTTAGCTGTGACTTTCACGAATAAGGCCGCCAAAGAGATGTTGACGCGCCTTTCTGCCATGATGCCCATCAACACAAGGGGTATGTGGGTCGGTACCTTCCACGGTCTTTGTAATCGTTTATTGAGAGCCCATCACAAAGATGCGGCTCTGCCATCCACTTTCCAGATTTTGGACACCCAAGATCAACTGTCTGCGATCAAGCGACTCTTGAAGTCGCTCAAAATTGATGATGAAAAGTATCCACCCAAGCAACTTCAGTACTTTATTGCTCATGCCAAAGAAAAAGGCATGCGCGCCAAAGATATGGATCGAGGAGATTCTTTTCAAAACACCATGGTTGAGCTCTACCAGGCATATGAAGAGCAATGCCAGCGTGAAGGCGTGGTTGATTTTGCTGAATTACTCCTCCGTAGTTATGAGCTTCTAAAACATCACCAAGCGATTCGTGAACATTATCAAGAGCGTTTCCGTCATATTTTGGTGGACGAATTTCAAGATACCAATGCCTTGCAATACGCATGGCTAAAGTTGCTATCTGGGCATGGCACAGCAAATCCATGTTCTGTATTCGCTGTGGGTGATGACGATCAAAGTATTTATGCCTTCAGAGGCGCCGATGTTGAGAACATGAAATTGTTTGAGCGCCACTTCAAGCCATATTTGGTTAAGCTTGAGCAGAACTATCGTTCGTACGGACACATCCTGGATGCTGCCAATCATTTGATTGCCAACAACACAGAGCGTTTGGGTAAAAACCTCAGAACAGATGCTGGTCATGGTGAACCCGTGAGAGTCTATGAGGCTGCCACCGATGGAACTGAAGCTGCATGGATGGTCGATGAAATCAAAAGCTTGATCAATACGGGCAGCATGCGCACGGAGATTGCCATTTTGTATCGCAGCAATGCGCAGTCACGCATCATCGAGCACGGATTATTTTCTGCGGGTATTCCGTATCGTGTTTATGGTGGATTGCGATTCTTTGAGCGAGCTGAGATCAAGCACGCTTTAGCTTATCTTCGTTTATTAGAAAACCCCAATGACGATACTTCCTTTGCGCGGGTGGTGAACTTCCCTACTCGAGGCATTGGAGCGAAAAGCATTGAAACTTTGCAAGACAGTGCCAAATTAAATAATTGTTCTTTCTATGCAGCAGCCCCTTACTTAGAGGGTAAAGCCGGAACATCAATTTCAGGATTTGTGCGCCTGATTGATCACATGCGCGATGCCACGCGTCACAACACCTTGCCTGAGACAGTTGATTATGTGATTCAGCACAGTGGTTTGATTCAGCATTATTTGACAGAGCGTGAAGGCCAAGACCGGGTAGAGAACTTACAAGAATTGGTGAATGCCGCTACAGCATTCATTGCTGAAGAGGGCTTTGCTCAAGACACGGTGGCAGGCACTGATCAAACTGAAGCGATCACTGAGATGTCACCTTTGGCTGGTTTCTTGGCGCACGCCTCGCTTGAAGCTGGAGATAACCAAGCGCAGGCTGGTCAGGATGCTGTGCAATTGATGACAGTGCATGCCGCTAAAGGTCTTGAGTTCACCAATGTGTTCATCACTGGTTTAGAAGAGGGCTTGTTCCCTCATGAGAACAGCATCAATGAAGATGACGGCTTAGAAGAAGAGCGTCGCTTGATGTACGTGGCCATCACAAGGGCCAAAGAAAGATTGTTTTTATCTCATACCCAATCAAGATTGCTGCACGGTCAAGTGAGATATAACTTGCCATCAAGATTCTTGGATGAGTTACCAGCAGAATCTTTGAAGCATTTAACACCTAAGAACAAAGATGCGCGCTGGGGCAGTGGCACAACCACCACCAGAATGCCCTCATGGTCTGAAGGCAGTGATTGGGGCGGTCCTGCAGCAACGATTCCGAATTTCTCTAGAAACAGTGCTATCACGGTGCCCATCAGTAGCTTGCCGCAAAAAGACAATGGGCATGGCTTCAGAGTTGGGCAAAGTGTGTTTCACACAAAATTTGGTGAAGGAAGAATTTTGGCCATTGAAGGTCAAGCTGATCAAGCCAAGGCCAACGTGAACTTCAATCGTCATGGGCCTAAATGGTTGCAACTGGCGATTGCTAAATTAACCGCCATTGATTAATCATTCTTTATTGAAGCAAGCCTTCCAGGTGGCAAAGAATGAACAGTACATCACTGTCAGAGCTGCCATTGAATAAGGTGGGATGATGAAAGGAATGGCGGTTCTGAGACCAATGCTATCAAGCAATGCTTCCAAGAAAAATGGCACAGCAACAATCAGAACTGCCCAAATCATCAAATAGAAAATAAACGCAGCTTTATTGGTCCAGCAAGCAATCCAACTTGAGAAAAGCGCTTGAGCCACTGACATTTTTTCCCAGGCGACCAAGACTGGCGCGAACCACATCACCATCGCCACTGGTAAGTAAAGAAGAAGTCCAATGGTCAATCCAGTGTACAAACCTTGAACGTCTCTGATGGTCGGTTCTTTCTGTTGTGTTAACAGAGTGACCAATTGTTTGAAGTCAATGAAAGCGCTGGCGATCAAACTCAAAATTAAAATAGCGAAGGCATAAACTGTGCCCAAAACCAACAAATTCTTTTTGGTGATTGAATCGGTTCCTCTGAAGCCTGCAAGGTAAACAGTGGGCATCACCCGCTCTCCGCGAATAACCATTTGACAAGCTGTCATGAAGCCCACAGTGAGAGCTGGAGTTAAAAGCAAAACCGCAAAAACTCCGAACACGGGGATGAGGATCGCAAATTGCGCAATGAAGACATAAAGAAACACCAGCATTAAAAATGCCAATGGATTTTTCTTAAAAAGCCAAAAGCCTTGTCTTACCCATACGTAACCGTCGCCGGAAGGTGCTTTATTTAGTTGCATATTTACCAGAGTGATGTGGAATGTTAGAGATTAACTCACGACGTGAAATCAGAATTCTCTCAAAATGAGTAGGGTCATGCGGGGTCAGCATTTTTGCCTCTCGAGGTAGATGATAGTCCCAGAGGCGAGACACCCAGAAGCGCAAAGCGGCTGCACGCAACATCATGTTCCAAGAATTAATTTCAGCCGTTTCAAAAGGTCTAATGGCTTGATACATTTCAATCATGCCTGTGTATCTAGCTTGATCAATCTCACCAGTGGCCAAATCGATGCACCAGTCATTGATGGTGACTGCTAAATCAAATAACCATTTATCGTTACCAGCAAAGTAAAAATCAAAAAACCCACCGAGTTCATCTTCACCAGATGAGTTATCAAACAAGACATTGTCTCTGAACAAGTCGCAATGGCTTGGTCCTGAAGGCAAGGATTTGTATTCGACACTATTGAAAAAATCTATTTGCGCTGCAAGCTCTGACTGAATCAGTTGATCTTGGGCTTTATTCAGGTGGGGAATGACCAAGGGAACAGTATTTTTCCACCAATCGATGCTGCGCAGGTTTGCTTGTGAGGACTGGAAGTCAAGGCCTGCCAAATGCATTTTGGCTAAAGCATTGCCCACCAATTCGCAATGACGCACCGAAGGATTTAAAAATGATTTTCCAGAAAGCTTTGTAACGATGGTTGCAGGCTTACCATTTAAGTCACCAACAATCTGATGAGCATTGTCTCTAATCGGGGCTGGAACCTTGACACCTTTTTTTGACAGATGTTCCATCAACTCTAAATAGTAGGGTAATTGCTCTTTTGATAAGCGCTCGAACAAAGTCAAAACAAATTCTTCTTGAGTTCCGCCTGTTTGAGTGGTCAAGAAAAAATTAGAATTCTCGATACCGGTGCTGATGCCTTTTATTTCTGAAGCGGTTCCGACTTGGTAGTTCTTTTGCAACCAAGCATTGACTTCATCGAGAGTGACTGATGTGAAAACCGCCATGACTATTAAAAGGGCATTCGAATGGTTGGTACACGATTGACGTTCTGATCTCTGATTTTGGGTGATGCCGCATCAGCAGGGGTGCTCATTTCGTAGCGAGTTCCCATGGGGCTTTCAACAACGATCTCAGTTGCTTTACCACCCTCTTTGTATTCTTTGATGGTGGTGCCATCTGCCTCTTGATGCTGAAAAGTTGGCTTTTTTTCAGACAATTTGCCAGTTTCAGCATTATTTTTGACTTTTGGTGCAATCGGTTGCTGATTGATTCTTTGCAATTCCTCGGCACTCAAACCTTGCGCGCTCTGCGCCATAAGTCCTTGAGATACAAGGATTAAAGCCAGAGTTAGCCCACTTAAAACAAGCTTCAATGGCGTGTTTTTTGAGGGGTTCATTTGAGAAAAAGTCGGGGTCATCATTCATCAATTGTACGATTGTGGGATGTCTACACATCGCCTTTTGCTAGTTGACGGTTCTAGCTACCTCTACCGTGCCTTTCACGCCATGCCAGATTTGCGCAATGCGCAAGGTTTTCCAACTGGTGCGATTCAAGGCATGGTCAATATGATGAGGCGTGCAAGAACAGAATTAGACGCTGATCACATCGCTTGTGTGTTTGATGCCAAAGGCAAAACATTTCGCGATGAGATGTACCCAGAGTACAAAGCCAATCGTTCATCCATGCCAGAAGATTTGGCGATGCAGATTGAATCAATCCATCAAGTCGTGCGCGCCATGGGTTGGCCTGTGTTGGTTGTGCCTGGCATTGAAGCTGATGATGTGATCGGAACTTTGGCCAAACAGGCCAAGGCAGCCAATTGGAATGTTCTTATTTCAACGGGTGATAAAGATTTGGCTCAATTGGTGGAACCCGGTATTAGCTTGATCAACACCATGACTGAAGAGCGTTTAGATACTGCTGGCGTATTGAATAAATTTGGTGTTCCACCTGAAAGAATTGTCGATTACCTCTCCATCATGGGCGATAGTGTGGACAACGTTCCTGGCGTGCCTAAGGCGGGCCCTAAAACTGCCGTCAAATGGTTGACTGAATTTGGCACCTTGGATGAGTTGATGAAGCGATCTGCTGAGGTGAAGGGCGTTGTTGGTGAGAATTTACGTGCCAGCCTCGATTGGTTGCCTAAAGCCAGAGAATTGGTCACGGTCAAAATTGATTGTGATCTAAATGAGCATTTAATTGGTTTGCATGAGCTGCATGCAAAGTCAGAAGATAAAGAAACTCTCAGAGAGTTATTCACACAGTTTGGATTTAAATCTTTGTTGAGAGATTTAGATCGCGGATCATCTGCTCCAGTAGGGCAAAAAGAAGCTGACGCAGGAACTTCAGAATCAGCAGCAAAAACAACTGAAGTAAAAGAATTGTCAGGCGGAGACCTGCTGGGCTTTGTGGCGGAACTCCCTACCGAAAAAATCGAGCGTCACTATTCATGTGTGACCACTGATGCTGAGCTCGAGGTTTGGTTAAAGAAAATCAATTCAGCAGCTTTGACGTGTGTTGATACAGAAACAACCGGTTTGGATGCTCTCAGGGTTGATCTCGTGGGTATTTCATTGGCTGTTTCACCTGGGGAGGCTTGCTACATCCCCTTGGCTCACAGCACCAATGAAGATCAATTGGATAAAAAATCAGTTCTTGAAAAACTCAAACCCTGGTTAGAGAGTGATGAGCATGCCAAGCTTGGCCAAAACCTTAAATATGACATTCATATTTTTGATGGTTGTGGCATTAAGTTGAAAGGTATTCAGCACGACACACTCTTGCAATCTTATGTTTTAGAGTCTCACAGAAGTCACGACATGGACAGTTTGGCCATGCGCCATTTGGGTGAAAAAACCATTGCCTATGAAGAGGTTTGCGGCAAAGGTGTGCATCAAATCACTTTTGATCAAGTGAATCTTGAAACTGCCACGCAATATGCCGCTGAAGATGCTGATATCACTCTAAGACTTCATCATGCGATGTATCCAGCCATTGAAGCTGATGAAAAGTTACTGCACATTTATCGCAAGATTGAAATGCCGGCGATGCTGGCGCTTGCGGTGATGGAGCGCAATGGTATTTTGATTGACAGCGCTAAGTTGGCTGCTCAAGGACAAATTGTTGGACAGCGTTTACTTGAATTAGAAAAACAAATTCATGAGCTGGCCGGTCAGCCTTTCAACATTCAGTCACCCAAGCAAATCGCAGAAATACTATTTGGCAAACTTGAATTACCCGTTGTTAAAAAAACACCTTCTGGCGCACCATCTACTGATGAAGAGGTGTTGCAAAAGTTGGCGGAGAACTATCCTTTGCCAGCCAGAATCTTGGACTACAGAAGCTTGGCCAAGTTGCAATCAACTTATATTGAAAAATTGCCAAGAATGGTCAACCCTAAGACTGGCAGGGTTCACACGAACTACTCTCAGGCGGTGGCTGTGACTGGGCGCTTGGCTTCGAGTGAGCCAAATTTACAAAATATTCCAGTCAGAACAGAAGAAGGCAGAAAGATTCGAGAAGCCTTTATTGCTAAACCTGGATCAGTCATGGTTTCAGCCGATTACTCTCAAATTGAATTGCGCATCATGGCCCATATTGCCGAAGACGAAAGCTTGTTAAAAGCTTTTGCAGCAGGTGAAGATATTCATAAGGCCACAGCCGCTGAAATGTTTCATGTGGCGCTTGATCAAGTTAGTTCAGAGCAAAGACGTTATGCCAAGGTGATTAATTTTGGCTTGATCTATGGCATGAGTGCTTTTGGCCTGGCCGGTAATTTGGGTATCGAACGATCAGCTGCACAGCAGTACATCGATACCTATTTTGCAAGGTACCCAGGTGTGGCTGATTACATGGCCAGCACAAGAGTTCGGGCCAAGGAAACGGGCTATGTGGAAACTGTTTTTGGGCGTCGTTTGTGGTTGCCTGAGATCAGAAGTGCCAATGGCATGCGTCGCCAGGGTGCTGAAAGAGCGGCTATCAATGCCCCAATGCAAGGAACTGCTGCTGATTTGATTAAATTAGCAATGATTGCAGTTCAGGATTGGATAGAGGAAAATCACCTGGAAACATGTATGCTTTTGCAAGTCCATGATGAATTGGTGCTTGAGGTACCTGAGTCCGAGCTAGAGTTGGTGAAAGAAAACTTACCAAAGCTGATGACGGGCGTTGCATCATTGAAGGTGCCGCTGTTGGTTGAAGTTGGAGTTGGTTCAAATTGGGAAGAAGCCCATTGATTAAATAATGGCTTAAGAAAACAATCACTTAAGAAAACAATCACTAAAGGAGAATGCTGTGGATAAGAATCTAATCAAAGAAGCAGAGTCACTATTGAATAACACTGGCACTGATCGCCGCAGTTTTTTAAAGACTGGCGCTGTTGCAACGGTTGGTTTGGGATATGTTGCTGCTGCTGAACCAGTTTTAGCGCAGGCCATTCAAACAAACTTTGATGGCATTGATGCGCAAGAAGTGACTTTTAAATCTAAAGGATTTGATGTTCCTGCCTATGTGGCAAGACCAAAGAAGGCAGCAAAAAATGGCTTGCCTGTGGTTTTTGTGGTCAGTGAAATTTTTGGCGTTCATGAATACATCGCTGATGTGGCGAGAAGATTTGCCAAGATGGGATATTTGGCGATTGCACCAGAATTCTTTGTAAGAGCTGGGGACCCGAATACTTTAGGCACCATGGCAGAAATCTTGAAAGAGATTGTTGGTAAAACACCAGATGATCAAGTGTTGGCAGATGTGCAAGCTGGCATTGATTGGGCTGGCAAAAATGGCGGTGATGTGAAGCGAGTTGGTATCACTGGTTTTTGTTGGGGTGGTCGCATCACATGGTTGGCTTGTGCACAGCTTCCGCAAATGCGAGCAGGTGTGGCTTGGTATGGTCGAGTGGTTGGCGATAAAACACCTAACAACCCACTGCACCCAGTAGACGTTGCAGCGCAAATGAAAGCCCCGGTTCTTGGCTTGTATGGTGGAGCCGATACAGGTATTTCTTTAGAAAGCGTAGACCAGATGAAGCAGGCTTTGGCAGCAGCCAAAACCAACAAAGCTGCGCAAGCGTCTCGTTTTGAAATTTATCCAGATGCACCTCATGCTTTTCACGCTGATTACCGGAATACCTATCGCGAAGGTCCAGCCAAAGATGGTTGGAACAAGTGCTTAGCCTGGTTCAAGCAACAAGGGGTTGTATGACATTAGTTTGGATCATCCTGGCCACCACGGTGGCCGGGGTATTGAGTATCACTGCTGCAGCAAGCTTATCTCTGACTGTTCTATCAAGAATGGTCAATAAGATGGTGAGTCTATCGGTCGGCGTTTTATTGGCGACCGCTTTATTACATTCTCTTCCAGAAGCTTTTAAAACTCCAGGCGCTGATGTTTCATCTTTGTTCATTGCCTTGCTCGCAGGATTGTTGGGCTTCTTTATTCTGGAGAAGGCTGCGCTCTTAAGGCACAGCCACCACCACGAGCATGATGGGCATGGTCATCATCATGGTCATGATGCTGAGTCTGCTGGTAAGAGTGGTTGGGTTATTTTATTGGGCGACGGCCTGCATAATTTTGCCGATGGCATCTTGATCGCAGCAGCATTTTTAGTGGATCCACAAATTGGTATTTTGACTGCTGTTGCGATTGTCTTACATGAGATTCCACAAGAGGTTGGAGACTTCATTGTTTTACTCAACGCTGGGTTTAGTAAAGCAAAGGCGTTGCTCTACAACTTCATTTCTAGCATGATGGCAGTGATTGGCGGCGTACTAGGCTATTTCTTTTTGGACAGCGCTCAAGCATTGATCCCATATGTCATCGTATTGGCTTCTAGTAGCTTCATTTACATCGCAGTGAGCGATTTAATGCCGCAGATGCACAGACGTCCAAAGCTCAAAGAGTCCCTTGAGCAAATCTTTTTGATTGTTCTTGGTGTGGCTTTGGTTTTGGTTGTTTCAGAGATCAGTCATTTGGGTCACAGCCATTAAGGCCATGTTCATCAAGACAGTGGTCTTGATGAACATTCTTTGAATATTCAATCAATCAATTAATTAACTGATTTACTTTTCAATGGGGCGGGCAGGATCTGCACACCACTCACTCCAACTGCCCGGGTAAATCATGGATGATTTCAAACCAGCCAATTCCATGGCAAACATATTGTGGCAAGCAGTGATGCCTGAGCCACATTGATGAACGATTGATTCACTCGGTGTTTCGCCAATCAAGTCTTTAAACTCTTTTGCCAAGATATCAGCTGATTTGAATTGGCCATTGGCATCCAAATTATTCTTGAAGAAACGATTGATCGCACCAGGAATGTGTCCGCCAACAGGATCAAGCGTTTCATTCTCTCCACGAAAGCGATCGGCTGAGCGAGCATCTAGCACCAAGAATCTTTTGCTTGATAAGTTATCCAGAACATCAGAAGCTAAAAGCACATCTTTAAAAGAAATGATGTCGGTCGAGTTCGATGCTGCGGTAGATGGATTCGGCTTTTGATTATCGGCTTTCTCGTTTGCAAAACCAGCGGTCAACCAAGATCCATAGCCACCATTCAGTAATCGAACATGGGTATGACCTGTGGCTCTTAACATCCACCACATTCTCGAAGCGAAGATGCAAGACTGATTGTCATAAATGACAATGTTGCTATTCTTTGTGATGCCAAGACCCGCGCATGTTTTGACCCACTGCTCAATTGTTGGTAAAGGGTGTCTACCATTTTGACCACTTTTCTCAGAGGACAAATCATGATCAACATCAACGTAGATCGCAGATGGAATATGGCCATTCAAGTAGGACTCATACCCTGCCTTGGGGTTGGTCAAATCAAAGCGAGTATCAAATAACAATAGATCTTTACCTGATTCCAAATCATTCTTTAGTTGAGCAGCTTCAATCAATAACATGATGAATCCTTTACTTGTATGACATCGCTTTTCTGTACCACTCATGGAAGTGTTGCATACCATCTTCCATGGGGCTTTGATATGGTCCCACCTCATTCACGCCACGATCAAGAAGCGCTTTTCTACCTTGATCCATGCGTTCTGCAATTTCATCATCTTCAATGCATGTTTCCATATAAGCAGCTCTCTCTGCTTCAATGAACTCACGCTCAAACAATGCAAGCTCTTCTGGGTAATAAAACTCAACAATGTTTCTGGTTTTATTCACGCCCATTGGTTGCAGGGTTGATACACACAAAACGCCCGGGTACCACTCCACCATGATGTTGGGGTAGTAAGTTAACCAAATGGCGCCATGCTTAGGCATTTTTTCTGGATGTGTTTTTAAAACAGCATCGTGCCAACGTTGGTAGGTTGGTGAGCCAGCATGCTTCAATTGATTTTTAATGCCAACCGTCTGAACGCTGAACCAGTCTTCAAATTGCCAAGATAAATCCTCGCAAGAGACAAATTTACCCAAGCCAGGGTGGAAGGGTTCAACGTGATAGTCCTCTAGATAGACTTCAATGAATGTTTTCCAGTTGTAGTTACATTCATGAACCTCAACGTGATCCAACATATATCCAGAGAAATCTAGATCTTTTGAGATACCCATGTTCATCAAGTCAGCGTGAACATCTCTTGGGCCTTCAAATAAAAGACCTTGCCAATTTTGCAAAGGGCTCTTGCCTAAATTCAAGCAAGGTTGATCATCAAAGTGTGGTGCGCCCAATAAGGTGCCATCAGTTTTGTAAGTCCAGCGATGTAATGGGCAAACGATGTTATCGACGTGACCGCGTCCGTTGAGCATGATGGCTTGACGGTGGCGACACACATTGGAGAGCAGTTCAATCCCTTGATCATTGCGAATTAAGACACGACCTTCATTCTCGGCACTTAATGTTTGATAGTCACCAATTTCTGGAACCATGAGCTCGTGACCGACGTAACCAGGCCCCTGCTTAAAAAGCAGGTCAATTTCTCTTTGATACAGCTCTGCATCAAAGTAAGCCGATACTGGCAGTTGTAGCTTGGACTGCGCAAGATGCTGCGCGCTAGCTAGATTAGTCATTCTTCCCACCCCCGAAAAAAGTCAGCCGAAGCTAAGCGGAATAACCAATCCAACCATCGACGGGTCGATATTGGATAGGGAAAAAGATTATAACCGTCCCTAAAGCCTTAAAATCGGTCAGTGAATTGTTTTTTATCAAATAAAAGGGATTTTTATGCCTAAAAAGACTGGCGCTGAAGCAGCTTCTGCTTCTTCCACTTCTTTGAGTGCTGATCTTCGTTATGAGGACGCGGTATCTGAGCTCGAAGGTTTGATCGCGACCATGGAATCGGGCAAGTTAAGTCTAGAAGACACCTTGACTGCATACAAGCGTGGCGCTGAATTGTTGAAGCATTGCCAACATGTTTTAGAGCAGGTTGAGCAACAAGTGAAGATGGTTCAGGGTTGAGGGCTAAGGGATAGTTTGAAACTGAGTGATTCAACTTCTGTCTGGTTGCAACGTTCAATAGAACGTGTGGATCAGGCCATCCTAAAATCTTTTGATGATCAAGTATCGGCTGCGTCAGGCTTAAAGACTGCCATGCACTATGCCGCTACAGGGGGCGGCAAAAGAGTTCGCCCATTATTGGTTTATGCAACAGCCAGTCTTGCGGGTAAAGAATTAGACCAGTTGCCAGGAATTGATGCCTGCGCAGTGGCTGTTGAGTTGTTTCATACGTATTCATTGGTTCACGATGATTTACCGTGCATGGATAACGATGATCTACGTCGTGGCAGGCCAACTGTTCACAAAGCATTTGATGAGGCCAGCGCCTTATTAGTGGGCGATGCCCTGCAAACCATGGCGTTTCAGCTGATTGCCCAAAGCGCTCTCAATGATGCTCAAAAAGTACAAGTCATCACAAGTCTGAGTATGGCTGGTGGTTTGGCTGGTATGGCTGGCGGTCAAGCGATTGATTTAGCCAGCGTTGGCAAACAGTTGAAAAAAAATGAACTAGAACAAATGCACCGTTTAAAAACAGGAGCTCTGTTAAGGGCTGCTGTGCAAATCGGTGCAATTGCAATTCATTTGAATGAGCAAGAAAAAAAATCCTTGGATGTTTTTGCCAGTGCTTTAGGTTTGGCTTTTCAGGTGGTGGATGATATTTTGGATGCAAGTTCAGACAGTCAAACTTTGGGCAAAACTGCCGGAAAAGATGCCGCTGCTAACAAACCAACGTTTGTATCTTTGATGGGTTTGGATGGTGCGAGGGAGTTTGCAAGACAATTACATCAAGAAGCTCTCGATAGTCTTAGCATTTGGGGCGACAATGCTGAACTACTAAGAGCCATTGCCAGTAAAGTGGTGAATAGAGAGAACTGATTAGAGAGAACTGATAGCAGTCATCATGACTGCAATTAAAATAGCTTATGACTGATTTGCTTAAAACAATTGATGATCCAAAAGATTTACGAGAGTTAAGTCGGGATCAATTACCAAAGCTTGCTGCAGAGTTGCGCGAATTTTTGCTGGATTCTGTCTCAAAGACTGGCGGACATCTGTCGTCTAACTTGGGCACCGTTGAGTTAACCGTTGCTTTGCATTATGTCTTTCAAACACCCTATGACCGTTTGATTTGGGATGTGGGTCATCAAAGTTACCCACATAAAATTTTGACAGGTCGTCGTGAGCGCATGGGCACTTTGAGACAGTATGGTGGCATCTCAGGTTTCCCACGTCGTTCTGAAAGTGAATACGATACTTTTGGAACAGCACATTCCTCAACCAGTATTTCCGCAGCCATTGGTATGGCTCTGGGCGCTCGCGCACAAGGTGAGAAGCGTGTGGCCGTTGCGGTGATTGGTGATGGTGCGATGAGTGCTGGCATGGCTTTTGAAGCTCTGAACAACGGTGGTATTCACAAAGACTTACCATTGGTGGTTGTTTTAAACGATAACGATATGTCTATTTCACCGGCAGTCGGCGCCTTGAATCGTTATTTGGCTCGCTTGATGAGCGGTCGTTTTTACGCTGCGACCAAAAAAGGTTTGGACAGTGTTTTATCCATCGCACCACCTTTGCGAGAATTTGCCAAAAGATTAGAAGAGCATGCCAAAGGTATGGTCGTGCCCGGAACTATTTTTGAAGAGTTTGGCTTTAATTACATTGGCCCCATTGATGGTCATGATCTTGACTCTTTGATACCGACTCTCCAAAACGTCAGACGTTTGGCCCTTGAGGGCGAAGGCCCACAGTTTTTGCATGTGGTCACCAAAAAAGGGCAGGGTTATAAGTTGGCAGAAGCCGATCCAATTCTTTATCACGGCCCAGGCAAGTTTGATCCGGCGCAAGGTATTGCGCCTGCAAAACCAAGTACACCAAGTAAAAAAACATTCACACAAGTTTTTGGTGAATGGGTCTGCGATATGGCTGAGGCAGACAAGCGCTTAGTGGCGGTCACGCCAGCGATGCGCGAAGGATCTGGCTTGGTTGATTTTGAGGCACGCTTCCCCGATCGTTATTTTGATGTTGGAATTGCTGAGCAACATGCTGTGACATTTGCTGGTGGTTTGGCTTGTGAGGGCATGAAGCCGGTTGTTGCGATTTACTCAACATTCCTGCAGCGTGGTTACGATCAATTAATTCATGATGTGGCTTTACAAGATTTGCCAGTTGTCTTTGCGATGGATCGTTCAGGTTTGGTTGGCGCTGACGGCGCTACCCATGCGGGCGCTTATGACATTCCTTATTTACGTTGTATCCCAAACATGTTGTTAATGGCTCCTGCGGATGAAGCAGAGTGCCGTGATTTACTCACCACTGCCTTTAAACAAAATCATCCATCGGCTGTGCGTTATCCGCGCGGCGCTGGTGTGGGCGCTGTTGCGAGTAAAGAGCTCAAAGAATTGCCGCTGGGTAAAGCTGAAATCAGACGCAGCACCTCAGGTCTGCAAGGTAAAAAAGTAGCGATTCTTGCGTTTGGTACTTTGTTGTACCCAGCCCTTGAGGTTGCACCTGACTTTGATGCCACAGTGGTCAATATGCGCTTCATCAAACCATTGGATGTTGATCTCGTTTGCAAAATGGCCAGAGAGCATGATTTGATTGTCACACTCGAAGAAGGTGCCATTGGTGGTGGCGCTGGCAGTGCTTGCTTGGAAGCCTTATCAACAGCAGGCATAGAAGTGGCCACTTTGGTGCTTGGTTTGCCCGATCGATTCGTTGATCATGGTGACCATGCCTTGCTAATGAAAGAGTGTGGTTTGGATGCTGCAGGTATCAGAAAAGCCATTTCAAATAAGCTGGAAATTTCATTAAAACAGCAAGCGGCGTAAAATTGCAGGACAATATAGCCATGAATGACTTCAACACATCTTTCCTAAAAACATCTGCCATGGCAGATGTTCAGTCGTCCGTTGACCATCGCAACATCGTGATTGATCGCGTGGGTATACGTGGCGTGCGCCATCCTATTCAAGTAAAAACCGAATCAGGCGTGCAACCAAGCGTTGCCATGATTGATTTGGATGTTTTATTGCCAGCAGATAAAAAGGGTACTCACATGTCCCGCTTTATCGCTTTGTTACAAGACAGCCATGCGCCTTTGAATGCCCAAGAGATGCGTTCGATGATTAGCAAAATGTTGCCTTTGCTCGAAGCGCAGGCTGGTCAGATTTCTCTCAAATACACTCACTTCATCAATAAAACGGCACCCATCTCAGGTGTACAGAGTTTGCTTGATTACGATGTGACTTGGGTTGCCAACGCTAAAAATGTGAAGGGCCAAGTAGAGGTGGATTTGAAATTACAGGCCGTTGTCCCTGTCACAAGTTTGTGCCCATGCTCAAAAGAGATTGCTGACTATGGTGCTCACAATCAACGTTCACATGTCACGATGAATGTGACTTTGCAAAAAGATGTTGATTTAAGTATTGAAGATTTGGTCAGAATCGCTGAAGCGGAGGCTTCATGTGAATTGTGGGGCTTGTTAAAGCGTCCAGATGAAAAGTATGTGACTGAGAGAGCCTACGACAATCCAAAGTTTGTTGAAGATTTGGTGCGTGATGTTGCTGGTCGACTAAAGGCAGATGCAAGAATTAAATCGTTTGTGGTTGAAGCTGAAAACTTTGAATCAATCCACAATCACAGTGCTTATGCATTGATTCAGTCAAACTAAATCATCCAGAGGCCATCTAGGCTTCACATCAAATCCCCAATGTTTGCTTGCAAGTTGGGGATTTTTCTTAAGACGCATGGCACCAGCAAAAGCAATCATGGCACCGTTATCGGTGCACAAATGCATCGGTGGGTAATGAACTGAAAATCCTTCTCTGGCGCAAGACTGTCCCAGGGATTCTCTGAGTTGCTCGTTAGCGCCAACTCCACCAGCCACCACCAAGGTTGTTAAACCAGTTTGTTTTAAGGCGTTAATAGATTTACTGACCAGCACTTCCACAATGGCATCAACGAACCCTCTGGCAACATCGGCTTTAGCGGAATCACTTAAATGACCGTCATTGGCAGCGGACACTTTTTTAACTTGGGTCAGCACCGATGTTTTTAAGCCAGCAAATGAAAAATCTAAATCACCAGAATGTTTCATTGGTCTTGGAAATTGATGAGTGCTCGGGTTGCCAGTTTTAGCTAAATTTGAGACAGCTGGCCCGCCTGGATAACTCAAACCCAACATCTTGGCGGTTTTATCAAAGGCCTCACCGGCAGCATCATCCAGAGTTTCTCCAAGGATCGAATACTCGCCCACCCCAGTGACTTTCATGAGTTGCGTGTGCCCGCCTGAGACCAATAAGGCCACAAATGGGAACTGAATATTGGCATCGTCTGCCAAGAGGGGTGAAAGAAGGTGACCTTCGAGGTGATGAATGCCCAAAACAGGCTTATTCAGGGCCAAAGCCATCCCTTTTGCCACGGATGCGCCGACCAAGAGTGCCCCGGCCAGACCTGGGCCTTGGGTAAAAGCGATCGCGTCGATGTCTTTTATGCCCCCAGGAGTTTCTTTAAGTACTTGATTTATAAGAGGTATGATTCTTTTGATGTGGTCTCGAGAGGCTAATTCGGGTACCACGCCGCCGTAATCAATGTGCATGGCGATCTGAGAGTACAGGGCTTGGCTTAATAAGCCCATCCCAGCAGGCTTCCCGGCCTCCCAGGGGGCTGTATCGACAATTGCCACACCTGTTTCATCACAAGAAGTTTCTATACCAAGTACTCGCATGACTGTATTTTGCCGTGCTACAATCTCGTTTTACAGTTTTTTCTGACTTTTTTTTCAGATCCTATTTAGAGAACTACAGCATGACAACAATCCGCTTACGCGAAAACGAACCATTTGAAGTAGCACTGCGCCGTTTCAAGCGCACCATCGAGAAGAACGGTCTTTTGACTGAGTTACGTGCTCGTGAGTTCTACGAAAAGCCAACAGCTGAGCGCAAGCGCTTGAAAGCTGCTGCTGCTAAACGCCATTACAAGCGTATTCGCAGCCAGATGTTGCCTAAGAAAATGTATTAATTTTTTCTCAGGCTGGATTTCTAGCCTTGGGATAAGACAAACCCACTGACGGTTATCCCGCAGTGGGTTTTTTCATTTGAGGAGTAAAGATGAGCTTAAAAGACCAAATCACAGAAGATATGAAAAATGCCATGCGCGCAAAAGACACTGCTCGCTTGGGAACCATCCGTTTATTGCTAGCCGCCATGAAGCAAAAAGAAGTGGATGAGCGCATTGAATTAGATGATGCCGCAGTGGTTGCCATCATTGAAAAATTGATCAAGCAACGCAAAGACTCTATTTCTCAATTTCAGGCGGCCAAGCGTGATGACTTGGTGGCGATTGAAAATGCTGAACTGATTGTTTTGCAGGCATACATGCCAGAGCAAATGTCTGAAGCTGAAGTGGCTGCGGTGGTTGCAAAAGCAGTGGCTGAGGTTGGTGCGGCTGGCCCGCAAGACATGGGCAAGGTCATGGGCCTTGTTAAATCACAATTGGCTGGTAAAGCCGACATGGGTGTTGTCTCTGCTCAAGTGAAAGCTGCTTTAACAAAATAAAGAATTGCCATAGACTAGCAACATGATTCCTCAATCCTTCATTGCTGATTTATTAAATCGCATCGATATCGTCGAGGTTGTTGGACGTCATGTGACATTGAAAAAAGCGGGCGCGAACTTTCAGGGTTTGTGCCCCTTTCATAACGAGAAGTCTCCATCCTTCAGTGTGTCACCAACCAAACAGTTCTATCACTGCTTTGGTTGTGGAGCTCATGGCTCTGCCATCAGCTTTCTCATGGAGCACTCAGGTCTAACGTATGTAGATTCCATTGAAGAGCTGGCAAGATCTGCTGGCTTGACCGTGCCACGTGAAGAGCGCAGACCCCAAGACCTTGCTAAACAGCAGCAAGCCATTGCTCTGAGTGAAGTCATGTCACCAGCCGCTGATTGGTACAAGCAGCAGCTAAAACAAAACACACGAGCGATTGATTACTTAAAAGGTCGTGGCCTGAGCGGAGAAATCGCTAAACGATTTAACTTAGGTTACGCACCAGAATCTTGGCAAGGATTGGAAGCAGTTTTTGGTTCATATTCTCAAGACTCAATCGCCAACGTTTTGGTTGAAGCTGGATTGATTATTCAATCTGATGCCAAACGCTATGACCGCTTTCGTGATCGAATCATGTTCCCGATTCGCAACCCCAAGGGACAGGTGATTGCTTTTGGTGGTCGTATCTTGGATGCGGGTGAACCTAAATATTTAAATTCTCCAGAGACACCACTGTTCTCTAAAGGCAATACTTTGTATGGCTTATTTGAAGCACGACAAGCCATCAGAGATAAGGGATACGTGATTGTTTGTGAAGGTTATATGGATGTGGTGGCACTTGCTCAATTGGGCTTTGCCAATGGTGTGGCGACTTTAGGTACAGCATGCACAGCCAATCACGTCAGAGCCTTGATGCGTCAAACTGATCGCATCATTTTTTCATTCGACGGTGATGCTGCAGGTCAGCGAGCTGCGAAGAGAGCGCTTGAAGCGTGTCTGCCGATGATGGCAGATGACAAAGAAATTAAATTCTTATTTTTACCAACTGAGCATGACCCGGATAGTTTTGTCAGAGAGCGTGGGGCTCCAGCGTTTGAAGAAGCTATTCGCCAAGCGATGCCGCTATCTTCATTTTTAATTCAGGTGGCCAACGAGGGGCACGATTGGAATACACCTGAAGGTAGAGCACAAACGCAACACGCAGCGAAGCCACTGTTGTTATCCATGCCTGCGATTGCATTGAGAGCTCAATTGATCCGTGAGTTGGCCCAAAGAGTTGGCATCACCCCGGTAGAGTTGGAATCGTTTTGTGGATTTAAGCCGGTTCTTGAGCCAAAACAAATGACGCCGGTCAGTAATGCCGGAAATGATAAATACATGAGTGGGGCTGGCTCGAATGGTAAAAAACCATGGACCAAGAAAGCACCCGTTTCATCGGGCCCTCCACCCACGGCACCAACAGATTTGGCAGAGCAAATCTTAAGAATTCTTTTGCAATTCCCTTTCTTTGCCAGAAAACTTGAGCCTGAAGCAAAGCGACTGATTTTGGGTGCTGCCCAAAAAAGATCAGAGAAAGCCATGGCATTGATGGAGGATTTGATTTTTCAGTGTGAGCAAATGCCATCTAATGTGGGTTTTGCGGTTTTTCAGGAACAATTGGATCGGGCGCCTTTGGCCAAGTCTTATGCCATCCTGCGAGAAAGAATCATGCAAAGTGATTTAACCGAGGATATTGCCAAAGAAGACTTTTACAGCACCCTCAAAAAATTGGAACATGTTGATTTAAAGGATCAAATGACCGAAATTGCTGCCAGAATAGCCGCTGGTCAAACCCAGGAAGGTGATGTTGAGCGCTATCGTCAATTAATGACAAAACTCAAATAATCTGGAAAAACTGTAACTCACCGACTATAATACAAGGTTTCCGAATTTCTAATGAAATTCAATAAGTTAGCAGTTTTGTAACTTCTTAGTCTATTAAAGTGAGTGAGTACTAACATTATGCCAGCATCCAAAGCCAAAAAAGTTGTTTCCAAGGCAAGCCCTAAAAAAGTCAGTGCAAAGCCAGTAGCTAAGAAGCCTGCACCTAAAAAAGCAGCAGCTAAGCCTGTAGCCAAAAAAGCCAGCAAGCCAGTAGCTAAACCAGCAGCTAAAAAATCAAGCAAGCCAGCACCTAAAAAAGCAGCAGCCAAGCCTGTAGGCAAAAAACCAACAGCCAAACCAGCGGCCAAGAAGCCAGTTGCTAAAAAAGCTGCGGTAAAGCCTTTGGCTAAAAAACCTGTCAAAGCAGTTGCCAAGCCGGCACCTAAAAAAGCAGCAGCTAAGCCTGTAGCAAAAAAAGCAGCCGCTAAGGTTCCAGCTAAATCAGCTAAATCAGCCAAGCCAACAAAGGCAGAAAAGCCAGCAAAAGTTGCTGTTAAGACAGCAAAAGAGTTAAGAGAAGAAGCTAAGTTAGCCAAAGCATTGGCTAAAGAATTGGCCAAAGCCGAAAAACTAAAAGCCAAGAAAGCTAAGGAAGAAGCAGCAAGTTTGGCTGTTGCCACTGATGAGAATGGCGAGCCAATTAAAAAGACACGTGGTCGTAAACCAAAACCAGTCGAGCCAGTAGATCCAAATGTGGATAACCGCACCGACCGTCAAAAAGCACGCGATCGCAAAGCAAAAGAAAAAGCATTATTGCAAGAGTTCAATGCCCAGAAATTAGGTAGTGAAGAGCAGCAGGAGTTGCGCCGTGCCCGCTTGAAGCATTTGATCAAGATGGGTAAGTCACGAGGCTACTTGACGCATGGCGAAATCAACGACGTGATGTCAGATGAAATCTCTGATTCAGATTCATTGGAAACATTGATCAACTTGTTGAGCGACATCAGCATCACTGTTTACGAACAAGCACCAGACGCAGAAACATTGTTGTTGAATGAAAACGCACCTTCTGCCACAACCGAAGAGGAAGCTGAAGAAGAAGCTGAAGCAGCTTTATCAACCGTTGACTCTGAGTTCGGAAGAACAACCGATCCGGTCCGTATGTACATGCGTGAAATGGGCACAGTTGATCTTTTGACTCGTGAAGGCGAGATTGTCATTGCCAAGAAGATTGAAGCCGGTCTTAAAGAGATGGTGATGGCATTGTCAGCATGTCCTGTGACGATTTCTGAGATTTTGGATAACGTCAAGAAAATCGAAGAAGGTACGATGGAGATCGATGAGTTTGTCGATGGTTTGGTTGATCCAAATGCAGAAGACATCCCAATGACTGCCGTTGAAGAAGAAGAGCCTCTTGAAGATGAGGAAGGCGAAGAGGGTGAAGATGAGGGCGGCGGTGGCGGCGGTGGTAATACTGCGTCCGCTAAGCAGCTTGAAGAATTAAAGCAGCTTTCTTTGGTTAAGTTCGTGGTGATCCGCAATCAATTTGAAAAGATGCGCAAAGCTCATGAGAAAGAAGGATACAACTCTCCTGGCTACAAAAAAGCACAAGAAGCGATTCGTAATGAATTGATGGGATTCCGTTTAACAGCCAAGTCAGTAGAAAAACTTTGTGACACGATGCGTAAGCAAGTAGATGAAGTTTGGGCTTTGGAGCGCGGTTTGGTTCGAGTGCTTGTTGATAAGGTGGGTGTGCCACGTGGTGAAGTGCTTGCCGCTCTACCAAAACAAGCTCTGAATTTAAAGTGGTCTTCAATCTTGTTGAAAGACGCCAAGTCTTACGCGGCGATTCTTGAAAGAAATATTCCTGCAGTTCAAGAAATTCAACAAAAGTTAATCGATATTCAAAATAAAGTCGTATTGCCACTTCCAGAGCTAAAAGAAGTGAACAAGAAGATGAATGAGGGCGAGAAACGTGCTCGTGCAGCTAAACGTGAAATGACTGTTGCTAACTTGCGTTTGGTGATCTCGATTGCTAAAAAATACACCAACCGTGGTTTGCAGTTCTTGGACTTGATCCAAGAGGGCAATATCGGTTTGATGAAGGCAGTGGATAAGTTTGAATACCGTCGTGGTTATAAGTTCTCAACTTATGCAACATGGTGGATTCGTCAGGCAATCACGCGTTCAATCGCTGACCAGGCCCGCACAATCCGTATCCCTGTTCACATGATTGAAACCATCAACAAGATGAACCGTATCAGCCGTCAAATTTTGCAAGAAACAGGTGTTGAGCCTGATGCTGCAACATTGGCCTTGAAGATGGAGATTCCAGAAGACAAGATTCGCAAGATCATGAAGATCGCCAAAGAACCTATCTCAATGGAAACTCCAATTGGTGATGATGCAGATTCAAACTTGGGCGACTTCATTGAAGACACCAACACCTTGGCTCCGCAAGAAGCAGCTTTGCATGACTCGATGCGTGATGTGGTCAAGGACATCCTTGATTCATTGACACCGCGTGAAGCCAAAGTATTAAGAATGCGTTTTGGTATTGAGATGAGCACTGACCATACTTTGGAAGAAGTGGGTAAGCAGTTTGACGTTACACGTGAGCGTATACGTCAAATAGAAGCTAAAGCTTTGCGTAAAATGCGTCATCCAAGCAGAAGCGACAAACTCAAGAGCTTCTTAGAGGAAGATTAATCCATACGGGCCCTTAGCTCAGTTGGTTAGAGCAGAGGACTCATAATCCTTTGGTCCGCGGTTCAAGTCCGCGAGGGCCCACCAGAAATTAAAATGCCAACCTACGGGTTGGTATTTTTTTAATCAAGTAAGTTATTCCCATTCCTTGTATAGTCTATTGATTACTTCAACCGATTTTATTTTTATTGAATATTTATGCCTTATAACGGTCGTCTTACTTCTCTTTCTCATGGTGGTGGTTGTGGTTGCAAAATTGCACCAGGTGTTTTAAGCGACATCCTTAAGGCTTCACCCATCAGAAATATCCCGGGTGCCTTGCTGGCCGGCTCAGATAACAATGAGGATGCCGCTGTTTATCAAATCAATGAGAGCCAAGCCATCGTTGCCACGACTGATTTTTTTATGCCCATCGTTGATGATCCATTTGAGTTTGGTCGAATTGCTGCAACAAATGCCATATCTGATATTTATGCAATGGGTGCACAACCTTTGTTTGCTTTGGCCTTGCTTGGCATGCCCATCAATGTCTTACCAATGGAAGTCATTCAGCAGATCACAGCCGGTGGCGAATCAGTCTGCAATGATGCTGGCATCATGATTGCTGGTGGTCATTCGATTGATACCGTTGAGCCTATTTATGGATTGGTTGCAATTGGTCTGGTTGATCCTAAAAAACTCAAGAGAAACAGTGGTGCCAAAACAGGCGACAGCATTATTTTAAGTAAGCCGTTAGGTGTGGGCATTCTTTCAGCAGCATTGAAGAAAGAGCAGTTGTCCGAGTCTGGTTATCGCGAGATGATTGCTTTAACAACCAAACTCAATAAGCCTGGTCTTCAGTTAGCGCAATTGGAAGGTGTGCATGCTTTGACCGATGTCACAGGATTTGGTTTGGCTGGGCATTTACTTGAGGTGGCCCGTGGTGCCAAGTTACAAGCTAAATTGGATTGGAAGAGCATCCCAGTTATTGAAGAGGCTATTAGCTTGGTGCAAAAAGATATTTACACCGGCGCCTCAACTCGCAATTGGGTAGGCTACGGCAATGAAGTGAAGTTGGCCCAGAATATATCTTTGTGGCAGCAGAATTTACTCACTGATCCCCAAACCAGTGGAGGTCTACTCATTTCTTGTGCTCCGGAAGTAGAGCAAGAGGTGTTGGCGATATTGCAAGCTGATGATTTTGGTGATGCCAAAAAAATTGGATACTTTACTGCGGGATCTGGCCTTTCAGTAGATTGAGAAAAGTTAATTATTAACTCTCTTTAACAATGATTCCATCAGTAATTTGATGCTTCTCTTTTCAGCTGAAGGTTGCGCATAACGAACTCTCTTTTTGATGTGCGCTTCTAGAGACTTATAAAAAGAAGGTTCGAACTCTGCTTTTTGCAGTATTAGCGCCAAAGCTTTTGCGTCTCTGACTGGGTAATAGCCAGGATAGTCATCTCCAAGCAGACCACGATTACCCGGAATATCTGATGCAATCACTGGTACACCAATGGCAATGGCCTCTGTGACAACGTGAGCGCCACCCTCCATGAGACTTGATATCACCATCAGATGACTGCGAGAGAGTTGCTGTAGTGTCTCAGAGTGGCTCAGTTCATCAAGCCATTGGTAGTTCTTGAGTTCTTTGTTGTATGCCTTTGCTAGGCTTTTCATCTCCGAGCTCATGGCCTTGCCCAGATGTAACACTTTTATTTTGCTTTCAGGCCCAAGGTATTTCAGACTTTCTGCTGTGCAAAAAGGATCTTTTTCTGGTCTTAGGTGGCCAATCACGCTGATTAAGAAACTCTTCTTCAAAAGAGCTTTGCGTTTGACTGGCTTAGTAGATTGATAAATGGTGTGTGTTTTTGCTTGTAAATGCTTCGGAATCATCGCCAATGCAGCAGATTGCAAAATAACGATAGCATCTGACATTTCCATTGATTTCAGCACCTCAGAATGCTCTGGCATATCTCGATACAAATCGGTGCCAGTCATGATGAGGATGATGGGGCGATTCGGATGAACCTTTCGGAAATGAACAATCGATGCGTGGCTTCTATAAGCGTGCAGGGCAATCAATATATCCGTGCTCTTGCCAGACCACTGAGTGTAGATCCGAGCTTCATGACCTAATTTTTTCAGAAAGCCCTGCCAGCGCAATGCCGTGATGCGATTGCCATGCAGGCTTCCTGGTGGAGCAGGAGTCACGATTTCTATGTGGCTTGTAATGTTAAGGCCTTTTATAAATTGCAAGAACTTCATTCATGATTTTTTACTTGTGTTGTGATTGTATAGACCTTCTCAAATCTCATGAATGCCATACAAATAATGAATAAATTGACTTAAATGAGTAATCATTCTTTGAATCTCTTTTTAAGACATAATTCACCCATACCAATTTTTAATCAATAACCCATAAAGAGACAAATATGAACACACTAGACGCTATCCGCCAAAGAAGAGCCATTAAACACTTTGATCCAGCTCATCAATTCACAAAAGAAGAAACGCAACAATTGATTGAATTGGCGATGCAAGCACCTTCGTCATTCAATATCCAGCATTGGCGTTTGGTGAATGTCACGGATAAAGCCCTAAGAGTCCAGTTGCGTGCAGCAGCACATGACCAAGCTCAAGTAACGGATGCTTCTCTATTGTTTGTTATTGCTGTGGACATCAAAGCTTGGAGCAAAGATCCTGCCAGGTATTGGGTCAATGCCCCTAAAGAAGCTCAAGACATCTTGGTGCCATGGATCAATCCTTTTTACTCTGGCGATGAGCAACTACAGCGTGACGAAGCCATGAGATCGGCAGGTATTTTGTTGCAAACCATGATGTTGTCTGCCAAGGCCATGGGTTATGATTCTTGCCCAATGGTAGGCTTTGACTTTAAGAAAGTCGCTGAATTGGTTCACTTGCCAAAAGACTTCGCTCTGGCTGCGATGTTGCCTATTGGTAAAGCCACGAAACCAGCCTGGCCAAAACCTGGTTTCATTCCTCAATCAGAAATGATCGTTGAAAATCATTTCTGATTCAGATGAATGTATTGATCAATCATGAGCAATGAACAATGAGCAATGAATAATGAACAAGAAGACATTGCTCACTGTTCTTTCTCTTCTGATCTTTACATTCTTTGAGTTGATGATTGTTATCCTGGATGTTGGATTGATGGCTGCCGCATTTGCAATTCCAGCCTTGATTGGTTATGTCCTCATGCCTCAGCTTGGGGATTTGATTTACTTGGTGTTTTTAGCCATCGGTATTGCAGCAGTGGCCGTTGTGTTTGTTTATCGCAAGCAGTCACAAGCTTATCTCAGAAAATCATTGGGTCAACGCTCAGAAAATCTGATCGAAAAGCTGAGATTCAGTCGATGGTTCAAGGACATCTCTCAATAACGAGCGCTATTGGCAAACCCCTCATTTAGGTATAGGATGAATAATCAACCATCTATAGGAGGTCGTGATGTCCAGTCAAGATGAATTCATGAAGTGGCAGCAAGAGCGTGCCAAAGAGCTTTTCTCTCTATCCCATCGACTCTTAGAGACTGCCAAGGAGCTTGGGGAGCATCAGGTCACAGAAATCAAGGCCAGCATGGAGCATGCCAAGTCTTATGCCAAACAAGCCGCCACCAATGATGTGGCCAAGCTAAAGGCTTTGCAGGAGCAGTTTTCTGAAGATGCTATGGCGCGAATGAAGATTTACCAAAAGAAGATCAAAGGTCTTCTGAAGACCATGGAAGATGAAGCAGCCGATGAAGTGGAAAAGCACCTCAATAAAGCTCGCTCAGCCATGGAGGACTGGCTTAAAGAGGCAAGCAAGAACTTGCCGGCTGGTTCAGATAAGTTCACTGACATTGTGCGTGATGTGTCGGATGCTGGCCACAAGGTCCTAAAAGAGGGACGCAAGATGGCAAAGCAGGCAGCGGAGGCTGCAGAACATGGCTTTGCTAATTTAGAAAAAATGGCTCATGACGCTGGTAAAAAATTAGCACCCCCTGCGAGCAAAAAACCAGCTGCTAAAAAAGTTACGAGAAAGACTATCAAAACGGCTGTAAAAAAGACTGCCAGTAAGCCAGCAAGGAAATCAAGCAAGCTTTGATCAGTTTGATTGATCTGACTGCTTTGATTTTCCCTTGAAAAGCCATGCACTAGCATGGCTTTTCTATTTGTGAAATCAAGGCCATGCTCCTCTATAATTTGCAAATTAATCAGTTTCAATACAAGGGTTAGTTATGTTGCTTTGGTTGGTTGCAATTTATTTATTAGCGTCAATTGCGATTGGTCTTTTAAGTGCCAGAAAAGTTCACAGCGCCAAAGACTACATCACGGCTGGACGTAATTTGCCCCTACCCATGGTGCTTGCCATGGTCTTTGCCACTTGGTTTGGCGCTGAAACTGTTCTCGGAATTTCTGCCACATTTTTAGATAGTGGTTTTAGAGGTTTGATCTCAGATCCCTTGGGCGCTTCGATCTGTTTGGTTATTTTTGGCTTGATTTTTGCAAGGCCACTCTACCGCATGAATTTGCTAACACTGGGTGACTTTTTCAGAATCAGATACAACAAGCAAACAGAAATGATTCTGTCGCTGTGTATTGTGATTTCTTATTTAGGATGGGTTGCTGCGCAGATCACTGCATTGGGTCTTGTGTTTAATGTGTTGTCCTATGACATGATCACTCAAACCCAAGGCATGTTGATTGGTGCAGCCGTGGTTTTGTTGTACACCTTGTTTGGTGGCATGTGGTCTGTGGCGATCACCACCTTTGTGCAAATGATCGTGATCGTGATTGGCTTACTTTTAGTCACCTGGATGGCTGGAGATATGGCGGGTGGCTTTGATAAGGTGATCAGCAGTGCTTCTGCAGCGGGTAAGTTTGAGTTCTTACCAAGATTGGAGTGGATTGATATGATCGGCTGGATAGCAGCGCTGGTCACGATGGGTTTGGGCTCAATACCTCAGCAAGATGTATTCGCGCGTGCCAATTCATCCAAAAATGAAAGTGTTGCTGTGTGGGGCACTACTTTGGGCGGTATCTCATATTTCTTCTTCGCTGCCGTGCCATTGTTCTTGGCTTATTCGGCCACGATGATTGATCCAGAATTAGTTGCAAGATATTTAGATAAAGATTCTCAATTAATTTTGCCGATGTTCATTTTGGAAAAAATGCCATTCATCATGCAGGTGATTTTCTTTGGTGCACTTTTATCCGTCATCATGAGCACTGCGTCTGGAACTTTATTGGCTCCATCGGTGACTTTTTCAGAGAACATTCTCAAGTCAGTTGTGCCACACATGAGTGATAAGCAATTTTTATGGGCAACCAAGCTCACCGTTGCTTGTTTTGCATGCATCGTGACTTTTTACGCGATTTATACAGATGCATCGATACACACCATGGTTGAGCATGCTTACCGAATCACCTTGGCCGGTGCTTTTGTACCCTTGGCAGCAGGCTTGTTCTGGAAAAAAGCCAGTAATTTAGGAGCCGCTCTTGCCATCACCTTTGGTTTGGGTGTATGGTTGTTATTGGAGTTCACAAGCGCAGAATTGCTGGTTGAGCCTCATTTATTGGGCTTGATTGCTAGTGCGTTTGGTATGTTGCTTGGGGCTTATTTGGTGCCAAATAAGCATGACTATGAACACGTAAAAATGGGGCATTAAATCATTCAATGAGAAAACTCATCCTACTGAGCGCCATCTTTTTGTCAGCCTGTCAGGTTGCCCAAAAACAAGAAGAACCGCCGCCTGTTGCAATGGGGGATACTCATTGGACCCTAGAGTTCACATTGTTAAAAAACAATAAGCCCACTGAAGTTAAAACCTATCAATTTGAATCACGCATGGATTGCTTTAATACCATGTACAAGATGCAAGAAGCCGCCAAGAAAGTCCGCAATCAAACGGGCGGTGGTCTTTGCTACAAGCTATTTACTGATGGCCAGGAGCGTACCAGCAAAGATGTTTTATCAAGACATTAAAGCTTATTGGTGGGCTTGATCAAATCTTTGCGTTGATAACCTAGTTTTTCTGCTTTCTGTAAAAGAGCTTCCTCTAGCTTAGGGTCCAGTTGTTTTTGTCTGGCTAAGATCCAGAAATATTTACCCGCTGGCTCACCCACTAAAACCCAAGAGTAATCCTCGGCTAAATCAATCACCCAATAATCTCCATAAAAAGGTCTGAAGAAAGACACCTTTAACTGAGAGTTATTGGATCCTGGAACCGCTTTAGCAATGCCCTTAGCAACTTTAGGACCATCTTTTTTAAGGCAGGTATTGAGTACGCTGACATGGCCATCATCTCTCAGAGCATACTGAGCAGAGACGGTCACACAGTCGATACTTTCAAAACGATTCGGGAGACGGTAAATTTCATACCAAGTGCCAAGGTAGCGATTCAGATCCACTGAGTTGACGCTTTTCAAAGGACTGCTTGATTGACGGTATACGGCTTGACTGGCACAAGCGCTTAAAATGAAAACGCTGGTAATTGAGATAAAAAGAAGATAAATGTATTTACGCATGATTACATCGTAAACTAAATTCATACACACATGAAAATTCGTATTTGGGATCTACCTCTAAGATTGTTTCACTGGCTGTTGGTCATGGCAGTGATTGGTAGTTTTGTGTCCGTCAAATTAGGCGGCAATGCCATGATTTGGCACGGTCGTTTTGGTTATTTTGTTTTAACCTTGATTGTCTTCAGGCTCATTTGGGGTTTTGTAGGAACCTATCATGCGCGCTTTGTAAATTTCATTCGATTCCCTAAAGCCGTCTTAGCCTATCTTAAAAACCCTGCTGAAACGCTTGGCCACAGCCCATTGGGGGCTATCTCAGTTGTGGTGTTACTTGGCTTGTTTTTAGCTCAAGCCTTGGCGGGCTTATTTGCCAGCGATGACATCGCCTTTGATGGTCCGCTGGCGAAGTATGTGTCTTCTTCTTGGGTAGAGCTCTTGACTTCATTCCATCGATTGAATGAATGGGTGCTACTGGCTTTGGTGGGCGTGCACATTGCGGCAATTCTGTATTACAAATATGCCAAGAGAATCAATCTCATCTCTGCCATGATCACGGGTGATAAAGAGTGGGCAGATGCTGCGCCTTTGGTTCAGGATGACTCAAAGATCAGACTCAAAGCGATGGCCATACTGATTGCCATCGCTTTGATCATGTATTACTTCTTACGATAGTTATCGTGGCAGGCTTTGCAAGATTTTCCTGCTTCACCAAATGCTTTTTTAATCATATCTAAATCACCAGATTTAGCTGCCGTATTAAGATCAGCCACAGCCTTTTGCATTTTTTCGCTACCGGCTTTGAACTTATCCATTTCTTTCCAAATTTCAGGCAATGACTTACCGCCTTCTGTGCCTGGACCAAATGCTTGCCATGGGAGTTGGGCCATGCTGGCAACCACTGCAGCATTCGCAGCAACTTCATTTCTGTCAAAAGGCTTTTCACCTTTAACGACAGCGCCAATTCTGGAGAAATGATTTCCCATCACCGTGAATGTCGCTGCGCGATATTTGATCGCATCTTCAGTTTTGGCAAATTGAGCATGAGCCATGCCGGGCGCTAATAGTGATAACAAGACACCTGCTACTAAGATCGGTTGTTTCATGCTTATCTCCTAAATGATTAAAAAATGAAACGAAGTGGCACAAGTAAGACATCTAAAAGCCAGTAAGTGGCAGACATCACTGGTTTCATCCAAAGGGCACTGATCACACCAGTGACCACCAGACCTAAAACAATGAAAAAGCCCCAAGGTTCAACCCTTGAAACCATTGCTGCCTGTTTCCAAGGTAACACGCCTACCAAGATACGTCCACCGTCTAGCGGTGGTAGAGGGAATAAATTAAAGGCAAACATCACCACGTTGACCAATACACCTGCCTGACACATTTCCAAAAAGAAACGCTCAGAGAGTGATACCTTGACCAGTAACAAATACATGATGGCCCAAAAGATTGCTTGAACCAAATTAGATCCTGGCCCAGCCAGAGCCACCCAAATCATGTCCTTTTTAGGATGCTTTAAATTACCAAAGCGAACGGGTACAGGTTTGGCGTAACCAAACAAAAAAGTACCTGCAGTGGCAAAGTAGAGCAATAGAGGAACGGCGATGGTCCCCATTGGATCAATGTGCTTGATAGGGTTCAGGGTCACTCTGCCTAAAGCATAGGCTGTGTTGTCACCCAATTGCTTGGCTGCATAACCGTGCGCAGCTTCGTGCAAGGTAATCGCAAAAATGACAGGTATCGCATAAATAGCAACTGTCTGAATGATGTTTGCGATATCCATTAAGCGACCGCCACAATATCGTAACCAGCATCAATAATCGTCTCACTCAACTTTTCTCGATCAAGGCCGCTGCTCACTGTCACCGTTTGCTTGGGAATATCTGTTTCAACCTTCGCCTGCGGATCAAGCCCCACAATGGCTTTGGTGATGGTTTGCGTGCAGTGACCGCAGTTCATGCCTTTAACGGTAAAAATGAATGCCATATTTTTTGTGATTTCCTAATATAAGGAGGACAATATATATAAATCTTAACTTATTCCATTATGGAGCTTATGAGTCAATTAGTCACCTTAAACATTCGCGGCATGACATGCGCCTCATGTGTGGCTAGACTTGAAAAATCATTATCAAAAGTTGCTGGGGTTGATGCAGCGAGCGTTAATTTAGCAACTGAAAAAGCTCAGATCAGAGTCAATCAAGAGCCGCAGCTCATCACTGATCTTTTGATTGCTGCAGTTGAAAAAACTGGATTTGAGGCGAGCGTGTTCAGTCACCAACAAGCAAGTCCAGCCTCTACAAACTTCATCGACTTGCATGGTAAGGGCGCAGTGATCTTGGCCATAGCACTTTCTCTGCCTTTGCTTGCCCCGATGTTGCTCATGCCCTTTGGAATACATTGGATGTTGCCAGCATGGGTGCAGTTCTTATTGGCAACACCTGTGCAATTTATTTTAGGGTCCCGTTTTTATGTTGCTGGCTTTAAAGCTCTGCGCATGGGCTCTGGCAACATGGACTTGTTGGTGGCGCTTGGCACTACAGCTGCTTATGGTTTGAGCATTTACACCTGGTATTTGTCTGACTGGGGTAGAGCATATGAACCTCATGAACTTTATTTTGAAAGTTCTGCGGTGGTGATTTCATTGGTGATGTTAGGTAAGTGGTTGGAAGCCAGAGCTAAAAAAGAAACCACTGCAGCCATCACGGCTCTTCAGTCTTTATGGCCTGATCAAGCCAAGCTATTGCGCCAGCATGACTTGAAGCAATTGGATTATGAGCATTTACCTATTGCACAAATTCTGCCGGGTGATTGGGTCCTGGTCTTGCCGGGCGAGCGCATACCTGTGGATGGCTTGGTCATCGAGGGGCTCAGCGAAATTGATGAATCAATGTTGACCGGTGAATCAAGGTTGCTTGAAAAAGAAAAAGGCGCAACAGTGATTGGTGGGTCTTTGAATGGCTCTGGACGATTGATCATTCAGGCAACAGGCATTGGTGAAACAAGTGTCTTGGCCAAGATGATTGCCTTGGTCGAAAATGCTCAAGCAGAAAAAGCCCCTATACAACGATTGGTTGATCAGGTCAGTGCTTGGTTTGTGCCCATAGTGGTTTTAATTGCTGCGATCAATTTTTTAATTCATGCATTGATTCTGAATGATTCACAAAACGCATTGTTGTACTCAGTAGCAATCTTGGTGATTGCTTGCCCATGCGCTTTAGGCTTGGCCACGCCTGTGGCTATCATGGCCGGCACTGGGGTGGCGGCAAAGTTTGGCATTTTGATCAAAGATGCACAGGCGCTTGAATTGGCTCACCGCATCAACATTGTGGCATTTGATAAAACTGGCACATTGACCTTGGGCAAACCCAGCGTCAAAAATTTTCATAACTTCAGCGATTTAAATGATCAGCAAATCCATGCCTTGGCTTTAGGTTTGCAAATGGGCAGTGAACACCCCCTGGCAAAAGCCATGATTCAATTTGGCTTGCAGCATCAGATTCAATCAGAGAGCTATGCCACGGTTCTTGCGAACGTCGGTAAGGGCATTGAGGGTCAATGTTTGAGCGGCTCTTATCAGGGCAAAAAGATTGCCTTTGTGAGCTTTCATGCAATCAAGGAGCATGCTTCAGAGCAAATACAAGTGGCTGCGATCAATGAATTAAATCTTGGTCACAGTGCGTCTTGCTTGGTGGATGTGACAGATTCATCCAATCAAATCTTAGCCATTTATTCATTTGGAGATGAGTTAAAAGCAAATGTGAGTGAAGCGATCCTGCGCCTCAAATCAATGAAGATTAAAACCATCATGATTTCAGGCGATAACCAATTAGTGGCTAATATGCTTGCTCAGAAAATTGGCATTGATGAAGTTTACGCAGAAGTATTGCCCGCTGAAAAGGCAGCCATCATTCAGTCATTACAAGCCATCAATGGACGAAGTTATGTGGCCATGGTTGGTGATGGGGTGAATGATGCACCTGCTCTTGCGGTGGCTGATGTTGGTATTGCCGTATCAACTGGAACAGACATTGCCATGCATGCGGCAAGCATCACTTTGATGCGAGGTGATCCTGCTTTGGTGCCTGATGCAATTGAGATATCGATTAAAACATGGCAGAAAATCAAACAAAATCTGTTCTGGGCATTTGCTTATAACTTGATTGGTATTCCACTGGCTGCATTGGGTTATCTAACGCCCATGATTGCCGGGGCAGCGATGGCGGCATCGAGTGTGAGTGTGGTGGGCAATGCTTTACTGCTTAGAAAATGGTCTAGGCCCAAATCCTGATAACTCAGAGTTTGGGCCTAGATGTATGACTTAGTAATACCTGTCTCTTATACACATCTGACGCTGCCGACGATCTACTCTGTG
>CALMBU010000099.1 GCA_937863045.1 uncultured Polynucleobacter sp.
CCGTGAAGGTGGCCGTACTGTAGGCGCCGGTGTTGTTGCTAAAGTTTTAGAATAAATAGTTTTGCAGAAAACGGTGACGTGAATGTTGCACGTCACCGCGCTCTTTAGTTATATCGCGACAACATCGCACTGCTCTTTAGGATAAAAAATGCAAAATCAAAAAATTCGTATCAGATTAAAAGCTTTTGACTATCGTTTGATCGATCAGTCAGCTGCTGAAATCGTAGACACAGCCAAGCGCACTGGTGCTGTTGTTAAGGGTCCAGTACCTTTGCCAACACGTATTGAGCGTTTTGACATCCTACGTTCACCACACGTTAACAAGACTTCACGTGACCAATTAGAGATTCGCACGCATTTGCGCTTGATGGATATCGTTGATCCTACTGAAAAAACTGTTGATGCGTTGATGAAGTTGGATCTTCCGGCTGGTGTAGACGTAGAAATTAAGCTTCAGTAAGCAAAAAAGGCTATTGCAGGGCCCAAAAAAAGGCGCTACAATAGTCGGCTTTCCAGAAATATCTGGAAAAAGTAGTAAAAAAGCACTATTTATATAAATTTCCGCTGACCAATCGTAGTCGGCATTGGAGTAATGATATGAGCCTAGGCTTAATCGGCCGTAAGGTCGGCATGACCCGCCTCTTCACAGAAGAGGGTGATGCTGTGCCGGTCACAGTTATCGACGTAAGCGATAACCGCATTGCGCAAGTTAAAACCGAGGAAACTGATGGCTACACAGCTGTTCAGTTGGCATTTGGAACTCGCCGTGCTTCACGCGTTGTAAAACCTCAAGCTGGTCACTATGCAAAAGCTGGTGTTTTGGCAGGTAGCGCACTAAATGAATTCCGTATTGACGCAGCCAAAGCAGGTGAGCTTAAGGTTGGCGACATTATTGGTCTTGATACATTTGCCGTTGGTCAAAAAGTTGACGTGCAAGGTACCACGATTGGTAAGGGTTACGCCGGTACCATCAAGCGCTACCACTTCGCTTCAGGTCGTGCATCTCACGGTAACTCACGTTCACACAATGTTCCTGGCTCAATCGGTATGGCCCAGGACCCAGGTCGTGTTTTCCCAGGTAAGCGCATGACAGGTCACTTGGGTGACGTGACACGCACAGTTCAAAATCTTGAAGTTGCTCGTATCGATGCAGAACGCAAATTGCTCTTGATCAAAGGCGCAGTTCCAGGTTCTCGCGGCGGCAAAGTCATCATCACACCAGCAGTGAAAACTGCTGCTGCTAAATAAGGGGCCCGCACATGGAATTAAAGCTCCTACAAGCTGACGGAAAACTGGGCGCAGGCGTTAATGCTTCACCAGAAGTTTTCGAGCGTGAATATAACGAAGCATTGGTTCACCAGATCGTTGTTGCTTATCAAGCCAACGCTCGCAGCGGTAACCGTGCTCAAAAAGACCGTGAACAAGTTAAACATACAACGAAGAAGCCATGGCGCCAAAAAGGCACAGGCCGCGCTCGTGCTGGTATGTCATCTTCACCATTGTGGCGCGGGGGTGGTCGTATATTCCCTAACTCACCAGAAGAAAACTTCTCACAAAAAGTTAACAGAAAGATGTATCGCGCAGGTATGCGTTCAATCTTGTCTCAGTTGGCACGCGAAGGTCGTTTGAATATCGTTGAGAGTTTCTCAGTTGATGCTCCTAAGACTAAGTTGTTGGCTGAAAAAGTTAAAGCAATGGGCTTGGAGTCAGTATTGATCATCGCTGATAAGGTTGATGAGAACTTGTACTTGGCTTCTCGTAACTTGCATAAAGTTGGCGTAGTTGAAGTGCAGCACGCAGATCCACTTTCATTGATTCACTTCCAAAAAGTGTTGATCTTGAAGTCAGCTGTTGCTCAAATTGAGGAGATGCTCAAATGATCACAACACGTAAAAACGATCATCGCTTGATGCAAGTATTGGTTGGCCCAGTGATTTCTGAGAAAGCAACCATGGTTGCAGATAAGAATGAGCAAGTGGTTTTCCAAGTGATGCGCGATGCAAACAAATTAGAAATCAAAGCTGCTGTTGAATTGTTATTCAAAGTAGAGGTGGAGTCTGTTCAGGTGGTTAATCAAAAGGGTAAAGCAAAGCGCTTTGGCCGTTTTGAAGGTCGCCGCAATCACACCAAGAAGGCTTATGTTTGTTTGAAGCCTGGTCAAGAAATCAATTTTGAAGCGGAGGCAAATTAATCATGCCTTTAATGAAGACTAAACCGACTTCACCTGGACGTCGTTCCATGGTGAAAGTGGTGAATCCAGATTTGCACAAGGGTAAACCTTTTGCAGGTTTGTTAGAGCCACAACATCAAAAATCAGGTCGTAACAACAACGGTCATATCACTACACGCCATAAGGGCGGTGGTCATAAGCATCACTATCGTGTTGTTGACTTTAAGCGTAATGACAAAGATGGTATTCCAGCAAAGATTGAACGCTTGGAATACGATCCAAACCGCACTGCAAACTTAGCTTTGTTGCTATTTGCAGATGGTGAGCGCCGTTACATCATTGCTCCTAAAGGTGCAGTGGTTGGTCAGGCAATCATGAGCGGTTCAGAGGCTCCAATTAAAGTTGGTAACAACTTGCCATTGAGAAATATTCCTGTTGGTAGCACGATCCACTGCGTGGAAATGTTGCCAGGTAAAGGCGCTCAAATGGTTCGTACTGCTGGTGGTTCAGCAGTGCTTTTGGCTCGTGAAGGCGTTTACGGTCAAGTGCGTTTGCGCTCTGGCGAAGTACGTCGTGTACACATTGAATGTCGTGCAACGATTGGTGAAGTAGGCAATGAAGAACACAGCCTACGTCAAATCGGTAAAGCTGGTGCAAATCGCTGGCGCGGTATTCGTCCAACAGTTCGCGGTGTTGCAATGAACCCAGTCGATCACCCACATGGTGGTGGTGAAGGTCGTACAGGCGAAGGTCGTGTTCCAGTATCTCCATGGGGCACACCAACGAAGGGTTACAGAACACGTCGCAATAAGCGTACGACAAGCATGATTGCTCAACGTCGTCAAAAGCGCTAATAGAATAAGGAAATAGACATGACGCGCTCAGCTAAAAAAGGCCCATTCTGCGAAGTAACCCTTGTTAAAAAGGTTGAAACTGCAGTAGCCAACAAAGATAAGAAGCCCATCAAGACATGGTCACGCCGTTCGACCATTCTTCCAGACTTCATTGGTCTCACAATTGCCGTCCACAATGGTCGTCAGCATGTACCTGTGTACATCACTGAAAACATGGTTGGACATAAATTAGGTGAGTTTGCCCTAACGCGCACCTTCAAAGGTCACGCGGCAGATAAGAAAGCGAAGAAGTAAGAGGACGATGATGGAATCTAAAGCTATTCACCGCAGCGCCCGCATTTCAGCGCAAAAAACACGTTTGGTCGCAGACCAAATTCGTGGATTGCCAATTGCTCGCGCGCTAAATATTCTCACATTCAGCCCTAAAAAAGCTGCATTCATCATGAAGAAAGTAGTTGAATCTGCTATCGCTAACGCGGAGCACAATTCAGGCGCTGACATTGATGAGTTGAAAGTGAAGACAGTCACTGTTGACAAGGCCACATCGCTCAAGCGTTTTACTGCTCGTGCTAAGGGTCGCGGCAACAAGATTGAAAAACAAACTTGTCACATCACTGTGACTTTGAGCAACTAAGGAAGAGACATGGGTCAGAAAATACATCCAACCGGATTTCGTCTCTCGGTAAGCCGTAACTGGACTTCACGCTGGTACGCTAACAGCACCGACTTTGCAAAAATGTTGCAAGAAGACGTTGAAGTTCGCAGCTACCTTAAGAAGAAGTTGAAAAATGCATCAGTGAGCAAAGTGATCATCGAGCGTCCTGCAAAGAACGCAAAAATCACGATCTATAGCTCACGTCCAGGTGTTGTTATTGGCAAAAAAGGCGAAGACATCGAAGTGCTACGCAAAGAGTTGCAAAAGCGCATGGGTGTGCCGGTTCACGTCAATATCGAAGAAATTCGCAAGCCTGAAGTTGATGCTCAGTTAATCGCTGATTCAATCACACAACAGCTTGAAAAACGTATCATGTTCCGTCGCGCTATGAAGCGCGCAATGCAAAGCGCCATGCGCCTAGGCGCTCAAGGTATCAAGATCATGAGTGCTGGCCGTTTGAACGGTGCTGAAATTGCTCGAACAGAATGGTACCGCGAAGGTCGTGTACCTCTTCATACATTGAAGGCTGATATTGATTACGCAACTTCAGAAGCAGAAACCACATACGGCATCATTGGTGTGAAGGTTTGGGTTTACAAAGGTGACACATTGGGTCGCGTTGATGTAAACGCAGTTGCTCCTGCAGCACCTGAAGTAGATCAAGAGAAAAAGACTCGTCGTCCTAGCACACGTGCTCCACGTAAAGCTAAAGAAGACGGTGATAAGCCAGCAGCTGATGCTAAGCCAGCAGTAAAACGCGTGCGCAAAGTGACTAAGCCTGCTGAGAAGGCTGGAGAATAATTATGTTGCAACCAAAACGTCGTAAGTACCGTAAGGAACAAAAAGGCCGTAATACTGGTGTTGCCACACGTGGCAGCAGCGTAGCTTTCGGTGACTTTGGTTTGAAAGCAGTTGGTCGTGGTCGATTAACAGCTCGTCAAATTGAATCAGCGCGTCGCGCTATGACTCGTCACATTAAACGTGGCGGTCGTATTTGGATCCGCATTTTCCCAGACAAGCCAATTTCTCAGAAGCCTGCAGAAGTTCGTATGGGTAACGGTAAGGGTAACCCAGAGTACTACGTAGCTGAAATCCAACCAGGTAAAGTTTTATATGAGATGGATGGTGTTGACGAAGTATTGGCGCGCGAGGCTTTTAGACTTGCTGCTGCTAAGTTGCCAATTCAAACTACATTTGTTGTGCGCCAGCTTGGCGCCTAATTTGGACGGGACAAAATGAAAGCTTCCGATTTGAACGCCAAAGACGTTAAATCTTTAAACCAAGAGCTGTCTGAATTGCTCAAGGCCCAATTTAAATTGCGCATGCAAAAGGGTACTCAGCAACTTTCAGATACTAGCCAACTCGGCAAAGTAAAGCGCGATATCGCTCGTGTAAAAACTGTTATTGCCCAGAAAGCGAGCAAATAATGACTGAAACTACAAAAAAATCATTGCGCCGCACCTTGATCGGTCGCGTAGTGAGCGACAAAATGCAAAAAACTGTGACTGTATTGGTTGAGCGTCGTGTAAAGCACCCTTTGTATGGCAAATATGTTGCTAAATCAAAGAAATACCATGCTCACGATGAAACAAACCAGTACAAAGACGGTGATACGGTTGAGATTTCAGAATCAAAGCCAATTTCACGCAGCAAGTCATGGGTTGTAACAAGATTGGTTGAGGCAGCGAAAGCTGTTTAAAAACTAACAAAACAGGCTTGCAACGACTGTTCAAGCCTGTTATAGTAGAGGGCTTTCCGGCGAAGTATGCTGGGAAGTAATTGATTCAGAAGTATTAATCCGGGATTTTGGTCGAAAGATTGAGGTCCCTCAACGGAACCAAGACTGATTGCCTATGGCGCTCAAGTTGGGGATAAAAAGATGATTCAAACTGAAAGCAGACTAGAGGTTGCCGATAACACCGGTGCCCGCGAAGTATTGTGCATCAAGGTGCTCGGTGGTTCAAAACGCCGTTACGCCAGCATTGGTGACATTATTAAAGTGACGGTTAAAGACGCCGCTCCGCGTGGTCGTGTTAAAAAAGGCGATATTTATAACGCCGTGGTGGTTCGTACTGCCAAGGGTGTACGTCGTCCAGACGGTTCACTAATTAAATTTGATTCCAATGCGGCTGTTTTGCTTAACGCAAAACTAGAGCCTATTGGTACACGTATTTTCGGGCCAGTAACACGCGAATTGCGTACTGAACGCTTCATGAAAATCGTTTCTCTCGCGCCAGAAGTTATTTAAGGGGTCGATATGAACAAGATTCGTAAAGGCGATCAAGTAGTGGTTATTACTGGTCGTGACAAAGGAAAAAAAGGCACAGTGAGCGAAATCCTCGAGGGCAAACTACTCGTTGATGGCGTAAATGTGTACAAGAAAAACGTTAAACCAAATCCATCGACAGGTGCAACTGGTGGTGTAGTTGATAAAACTATGCCGATCCAAGCATCTAACGTTGCATTGGTTGACGCAAACGGCAAACCTTCACGCGTGGGCATCAAAGTTGCCGACGGCAAGAAGGTTCGCTACCTCAAGACAACTGGCGCTGTAATCGCTGCCTAAGACGAGGATAGATAAATATGTCAACACGTTTACAAAGCTTCTATAAAGAAAAAGTTGCAGCCGATTTGATGAAAAAATTCGGTTACAAATCTGTTATGGAAGTGCCGCGCATCACCAAGATCACATTGAACATGGGTTTGGGCGAAGCGGTGAATGATAAGAAAATCATTGAGCACGCAGTTGGCGATCTAACAAAGATCGCTGGACAAAAGCCTGTTGTAACCAAAGCGCGTAAAGCTATTGCGGGTTTCAAAATCCGTCAAGGCTATCCGATTGGTGCAATGGTGACTTTGCGTGGCCAAACAATGTACGAATTCCTTGATCGTTTTATTACAGTTGCATTGCCACGTGTGCGCGATTTCCGCGGTATCTCAGGTAAGGCATTTGACGGTCGCGGTAACTACAACATTGGTGTTAAAGAGCAGATCATTTTCCCGGAAATTGAGTACGACAAAATCGACTCACTACGCGGTTTAAATATCAGCATTACCACTACTGCTAAAACTGATGACGAAGCAAAAGCTTTGTTAGCAGCGTTTAAATTCCCATTCCGCAATTAAGAGGTCATCGTGGCTAAATTAGCATTGATTGAACGCGAAAAGAAGCGCACCAAGACTGTCGCAAAGTATGCTGCAAAGCGTGCAGAGTTAAAGGCGATTATTGATGACGTCTCTAAGAGCGAAGAAGAACGATATGAAGCTCGTTTGAAATTACAACAGCTTCCACGTAACGCAAGTCCAACTCGCCAGCGTAATCGCTGTGCATTAACTGGCCGTCCACGCGGCACGTTCCGCAAGTTCGGCTTGGCCCGTAGCAAAATCCGTGAGATCGCCTTCCGTGGCGAGATCCCTGGTGTAACCAAGGCCAGCTGGTAAGCGGCGAAAGATTAGGAGAACAGATGAGTATCAGCGATCCAATCGCCGACATGTTGACGAGAATCCGCAACGCGCAAGCGGTGCAGAAGCCTTTCGTCGCCATGCCTTCTTCAAAACTAAAAGTTGCAATCGCTAACGTTCTAAAAGACGAAGGCTATGTTGACAGCTTTGAAATTGCTGGAGAGACGGCTAAACCGGTATTAAAAATTAATTTGAAGTATTACGCAGGTCGTCCTGTGATTGAGCGCATCGAACGCGTTTCAACACCAGGTTTGCGTATTTACAAAGGTCGCCATGACATTCCGCAAGTGCTGAATGGTCTAGGTGTGGCAATTATTTCAACGCCACAAGGCGTGATGACTGATCGTAAAGCTCGTGCCAATGGCGTGGGTGGCGAAGTTATCTGCTACGTAGCTTAATAGGGAGGCTGATATGTCAAGAGTCGGTAAAAGTCCTATTGAGTTGCCAAAAGGCGCGGATGTGCAAATTGCTGCAAACCAAGTAACAGTTAAAGGCCCATTGGGTACGTTGTCACACACCTTGCACCCACTCGTTGGTTTGCAACAGAAGGATGGCGTTCTACAAGTCGTTTGTAACGATGAGTCAGCAGAATCAAATGCTCTATCAGGCACCACACGTGCATTGGTGAGCAACATGGTTAAAGGCGTAACAGCAGGTTTTGAGCGCAAGCTTAGCTTGGTGGGCGTTGGTTACCGTGCTTCTGTTCAGGGTAACGCATTGAAATTGCAATTAGGTTTCTCACATGATGTGATTCATGATTTGCCACCAGGTGTTAAGGCAGAAACTCCATCACAAACTGAGATCGTTATTAAGGGTGCCAACAAGCAGCAAGTTGGCCAGGTAGCCGCAGAAGTTCGCGCATACCGTCCACCAGAGCCATACAAGGGCAAGGGTGTTCGTTATGTTGATGAAGTGGTTCGCCTCAAAGAAACCAAGAAGAAGTAATCGGGGTTAGATATGAACAAAAATGAAACACGAGTTCGCCGCGCACGCCAAACCCGCATCAGAATTGCGGAACAATTGGCTCATCGTTTGACGATTTATCGTTCGAACCAGCATATCGTTGCTCAGCTTTACAGCACAGATGGCACCACAGTTCTTGCTGCTGCTTCAACTATGGAAGCAGATATCAAAAAAGCATTGAACGGTAATGGTGGTAACAGTGCTGCAGCTCAGCATGTTGGCAAAACTATCGCTGAACGCGCTATCAAGGCAGGCGTTACAGAAGTAGCATTTGACCGTGCTGGTTTCCGTTACCATGGCCGCGTGAAAGCGTTGGCAGAGGCTGCGCGTGAAGCCGGCCTTAAGTTCTGATCGCGAAGGCTCAAGGAAATAATATGGCAAAGATGCAAAATAAAGTTCAATCTGAAGAGCGTGATGATGGTCTACGCGAAAAGATGATCGCTATCAACCGAGTGACCAAAGTTGTTAAAGGTGGTCGTATTCTCGGTTTTGCTGCACTAACAGTGGTTGGTGATGGCGATGGCGGCATCGGTATGGGTAAGGGCAAGTCAAAAGAAGTGCCTGTAGCTGTACAAAAAGCAATGGACGAAGCACGTCGCAAGATGTTCAAGGTTTCTTTACGCAGTGGCACATTGCAGCACACAGTTGTTGGACAGCATGGCGCGTCACGCGTTTTGATTTCTCCAGCTAAAGACGGTACTGGCGTTATCGCTGGTGGCCCAATGCGTGCAGTGTTTGATGTGATGGGCATTACTAACGTGGTTGCAAAATCACTTGGTTCAACCAATCCATACAACATGGTTCGTGCAACTTTGGATGGCTTACGCAAAATGAGCACTCCTTCAGAGATCGCTGCTAAGCGTGGTAAGTCTGTAGAGGAGATCCTAGGTTAATCGCCTGGAAGATAAATATGAGCACAGTAAAAATTCAATTGGTACGTAGCTTGATTGCTACACGTGAAGATCATCGCGCAACAGTACGTGGCTTAGGCTTGCGTCGCGTGAATTCTGTTTCTGAATTGCAAGACACGCCATCAGTTCGCGGCATGATTAACAAAGTGTCTTACTTGGTCAAAGTCATCAAGTAATACTTAGGGATAGATTATGGAACTCAATAAAATTAAACCAGCAGAAGGTTCTAAGCACGCTAAGCGTCGCGTTGGTCGCGGCATTGGTTCAGGTTTAGGAAAAACTGCAGGTCGTGGTCACAAGGGACAAAAGTCTCGTTCAGGTGGCTTCCACAAAGTTGGATTTGAAGGCGGTCAAATGCCTTTGTATCGTCGCTTACCAAAGCGTGGCTTTGTGTCATTAAGCAAACAATTTGATGGTCAAGTAACTTTGACTGATCTTCAAAAGCTTGGTTTGGCTGAGATTGACCTAGTGACTCTTAAAAAGAGTGGCTTGGTATCTGGCTTAACAAAGAGCGTAAAAATCATTAAAACTGGTGAGTTATCAATGGCAATCACAGTGCGTGGCATTTTAGCTACTGCAGGTGCTAAAGCTGCTGTTGAAGCTGCTGGTGGCAAATTTGTTGAAGCTGCTTAAGAGTTAATACTTCATGGCCATTGCATCTCCAACCCTCTCAAACTTGAAATCAGGAAGCAAGTTCGCCGACTTACGTCGTCGCTTGATTTTCTTGGTTTTGGCTTTGGTGGTTTTCCGCATTGGCGCGCATATTCCAGTTCCGGGTATTGACCCAGACCAGTTGGCTCAGTTATTTGATAGCCAAAGTGGTGGAATTCTTGGTATGTTCAACTTGTTCTCAGGTGGAGCGCTATCAAGATTCACAGTGTTCGCACTTGGAATCATGCCTTACATTTCTGCATCGATCATCATGCAGTTATTGACCATCGTTATTCCAACATTGGAAGCAATGAAAAAAGATGGTCAAGCAGGACAAAGAAAAATCACGCAGTACACACGCTATGCAACATTGGTCTTGGCAACTTTCCAAGCGCTTGGTATTGCGATTGCATTAGAAGCACAAGCAGGATTGGTGATTGACCCAGGCTTTACATTCCGCATGAACACAGTGATCACGCTTGTGACTGGCACGATGTTCTTGATGTGGTTGGGCGAACAAATCACTGAGCGTGGCTTGGGTAACGGTATTTCAATCATCATTTTTGGCGGTATTGCAGCTGGCTTGCCTGGTGCATTGGGTGGTTTATTTGAGTTGGTGAGAACTGGTTCAATGAGCGCGCTATCAGCCATTTTGATTGTTGTAATCGTTACTGCAGTAACCTATTTTGTGGTGTTTGTAGAGCGTGGCCAGCGACGTGTGTTGGTTAACTATGCCAAACGTCAAGTTGGTAACAAGGTTTATGGTGGTCAAGCCTCTCACTTGCCATTGAAGTTAAACATGGCGGGTGTTATTCCACCAATTTTTGCTTCATCCATTATTTTGTTCCCAGCAACAATTGCAGGTTGGTTCACTGCAGGTGAGACAACCAGTTCTGTGACTTTATTCATTAAAGATTTGGCGGCAACTTTGTCACCAGGACAGCCTGTATATATTTTGATGTACGCATTAGCCATTATTTTCTTCTGCTTCTTTTACACAGCAATGGTATTTAACAGCAGAGATACGGCAGACAACCTTAAGAAGAGTGGTGCTTTTGTTCCAGGAATTCGTCCAGGCGATCAAACAGCTCGTTACGTTGATAAGATTTTGACGCGCTTGACATTGATCGGTGCTGCTTACATGGTTTTAGTTTGTTTGTTGCCAGAGTTTTTGGTGTTGCGTTGGAATGTGCCGTTTTACTTCGGTGGAACATCACTTCTAATCATCGTTGTAGTAACAATGGACTTCATGGCCCAAGTTCAGTCATACATGATGCAGCAACAATATGATTCACTATTGAAGAAGGCTAACTTCAAAATGGGTAACTCGTAAGCTGTATGGCAAAAGATGATGTCATACAAATGGCTGGCGAGATTGTTGAAAACTTGCCTAATGCCATGTTTCGTGTGAAGTTAGAAAACGGACATGTGGTGTTGGGACATATCTCAGGAAAAATGCGTATGCACTATATCCGCATTCTTCCTGGCGACAAAGTGACGGTGGAGCTTACTCCATACGACTTGTCAAAAGCGCGAATTGTGTTCCGCGCGAAGTAGTAACTAATTGTATAGAAGAGGTTAATTATGAAAGTTTTGGCATCTGTTAAGTGTATCTGCCGCAACTGTAAGATCATTAAGCGCAAGCGCGTGGTTAGAGTTATCTGTTCATCAGATGCTCGTCACAAGCAGCGTCAAGGTTAATAAAGAAGCCGTCTCAAAAAAGAGGAACGTTACATGGCACGTATCGCAGGGGTAAACATCCCAAATCATCAACACACCGTTATTGGTCTAACGGCTATTTTTGGTATTGGCAATTCATTGGCTCGCAAGATTTGCGAAGCTTCTGGTGTTGCAATCGATAAAAAAGTTAAAGATCTAAACGATGCTGATTTAGAAAAACTTCGTGAAGAGGTAGGCAGGTTCACTGTTGAAGGTGACTTGCGTCGTGAAGTGACAATGAACATCAAGCGCCTAATGGACTTAGGTTGCTACCGTGGTCTGCGTCATCGCAAAGGCTTGCCAATGCGCGGTCAACGCACACGCACTAATGCTCGTACACGCAAAGGCCCTCGTAAGGCCGGTATTGCACTTAAGAAATAATTAGGAAGAGCTGACAATGGCAAAACCACAACAAAACAACGCGGCTCGCGCCCGTAAAAAAGTTAAAAAGAATATTGCTGACGGCATTGCGCACGTTCACGCATCATTCAATAACACTATCGTGACTATCACTGATCGCCAAGGCAATGCTTTGTCATGGGCAACATCAGGCGGTCAAGGTTTTAAAGGTTCTCGTAAATCTACACCGTTTGCCGCACAGGTAGCAGCTGAAGTTGCTGGCCGCGCAGCGATTGAGTGTGGTATCAAGAATTTAGCAGTTGAGATCAAGGGCCCAGGCCCAGGTCGCGAATCTGCTGTTCGTGCTTTGAATGCCCTTGGCATCAAAATCACGGAAATCCAGGACGTTACGCCAGTTCCACACAATGGCTGCCGTCCTCCAAAGCGTCGTCGTATCTAAATTTTTTAATCAAGCCCACCGTCCATTGCTTATAAAGAATGGACTCACCCTCAGTTTTTAACTGAAGGCAAAGAAAGGATGAATCGTGGCACGTTACATAGGCCCTAAAGCCAAACTATCACGTCGGGAAGGTACCGACTTATTCCTAAAGAGCACACGTCGCTCTTTATCAGACAAATGCAAGCTTGACACTAAGCCAGGTCAACATGGCCGCACATCTGGTGCGCGCACATCTGACTACGGTAATCAATTACGTGAAAAGCAAAAAGTTAAGCGTATTTACGGTGTATTGGAGCGTCAGTTCCGCCGTTATTTCGCTGAAGCTGAGCGTCGCAAAGGCAACACAGGTGAAAACTTGTTGATGTTGTTGGAGTCACGTTTAGACAACGTTGTATACCGTATGGGTTTTGGTTCAACACGCGCCGAAGCACGTCAATTGGTTTCTCACAAAGCAATTTTGTTGAATGGTAATGTTGCAAACATTCCTTCAATGCAAGTTCGTCCAGGTGACGTGATTGCCATTCGTGAAAAAGCAAAAAAACAAACTCGTATTCAAGAGTCTTTAGGTCTTGTTGCTCAGTCAGCTGATGTTAGCTGGGTTAACGTAGACGCTACTAAATTAGAAGGCACATTCAAGCAAGCCCCTGATCGTGAAGACATCGGTGGCGATATCAATGAAAGCTTGATCGTCGAACTTTACTCACGTTAATGTGTCGCCCTCTTAAGGAATAAAAATATGCAAAACACACTGCTGAAGCCGAAAATTATTTCCGTAGAAGCGCTTGCAGAAAACCAAGCGAAAGTAGTTATGGAACCGTTTGAACGCGGTTATGGCCATACCTTGGGTAATGCCTTGCGTCGTGTGCTTTTGTCGTCTATGGTAGGTTGTGCTCCAACAGAAGTCAGCATTGCTGGCGTTGTTCATGAGTATTCAACAATTGATGGCGTGCAAGAAGACGTTGTTAACCTATTATTGAACCTCAAAGGCATTGTTTTCAAACTAGAACAACGTGATGAAGTAACAATTCACTTGCGCAAAGAAGGTGCTGGCGTTGTTTTGGCAAAAGACATTGAGTTGCCTCACGATGTTGAAATCATCAACCCTGATCACGTGATTGCTCACTTATCTGCAAATGGTAAGTTAGATATGCAGATCAAGATTGAAAAAGGACGTGGCTATGTTCCAGGCAACGTTCGTAAATATCAAGATGAATCTTCAAAGACTATTGGTAGCATCGTTTTGGATGCGTCATTCAGTCCAGTTCGTCGTGTTAGCTATGCCGTTGAATCAGCTCGTGTTGAGCAACGCACAGACTTAGACCGCTTGGTAATGACAATTGAAACAAATGGTGTGTTAACGCCAGAAGAAGCAATTCGTCAATCAGCAAGCATCTTGGTTGATCAGTTAGTGGTATTTGCACAACTAGAGGGTACACAAGCTGCTGGCGACTTGGCTCCAAGCCGTTCACCTGCTGTTGATCCAATGTTGATGAGACCTGTTGATGATCTTGAGTTGACAGTGCGCTCTGCAAATTGCTTAAAAGCTGAAAACATTTACTACATCGGTGACCTCATTCAACGCACTGAGAACGAGTTGTTAAAGACTCCAAATCTTGGCCGCAAATCATTGAATGAAATTAAAGATGTCTTGGCCGCTCGCGGTCTGACCTTGGGCATGAAGCTAGATAACTGGCCTCCTGCAGGTCTTGAGAAATAATAGAAAGGAAGAGCCACCATGCGTCACGGAAACGGACTTCGTAAATTAAATCGTACATCCTCACATCGTTTAGCGATGTTGCGCAACATGTCTAATTCATTGTTGCAGCACGAGGTCATTAAAACAACTTTGCCAAAAGCTAAAGAATTGCGTCGTGTAGTTGAGCCGCTCATTACTTTAGGCAAAAAAGACAATTTGGCTAACCGCCGTTTAGCATTTGATCGTTTGCGCGATCGTGAAATGGTCACCAAACTCTTCACAGAGTTAGGCCCACGCTTTGCTACACGTCCAGGCGGCTATTTGCGTATTTTGAAGTTCGGCTTCCGCGTGGGTGACAATGCACCTATGGCTTTGGTTGAGCTTTTGGATCGCCCAGAAGTCACAGAAGCACCAGTAGCAGCAGAATAAAGCCTGTTGTTCAGAAAAAAAGCCTGGTTTTGCCAGGCTTTTTTGTTTGGAAGATAATAGTCTTATGGAATCAATGTACCTGATCATCACAACAGCCCCTAAGCACGATGATGCCAAGAAACTGGCCGATTTAGCCATAGAGAAAAATATGGCTGCCTGTGTCCAAATACAGGCTGAATGCATTTCAACCTATCGCTGGCAAGGTCAAATTGAAACGTCAACAGAGTACCCAGTTCATTTCAAAACAAATGAATCTAAAAGGCAAGCGCTGATGAGTCTGTTAAAGCAAAACCACCCTTATGATGTCCCTGAAATTATTTGTATCAAGCTAGATGATGTCGATTCAGATTATGCTGATTGGCTAAACACGCAGTTAAGTGGCAAAAATGATTAAAAAAATACTGATATCTTTTGCTTTAGCATTTGGTGCAATAACAGCGCAGGCGCAAAACTTTCTAGCGCCTGAGCAAGCCTTTCAGGTCAGCGCTGAGTATCAGTCTAATCAAGAAATTGTGTTGATTGCAAAACCAGCCAAGGGTTATTACATTTATCGTGAATCCATCAAGTTCAAGCTAATAAAAAATAATGATGAAGTAACGCTGGGTGTCCCACAGCTCCCACAAGGCAAGATCAAATTTGATGAAAACTTTGGCAAAGAATTAGAAACATACCCAAAAGATTTCAGCATCTTGCTACCCTTAATTAACAACAAAAATACTTCAGGGATGATTCTGAGTATGGAGTTACAGGGTTGTGCTGATAAGGGTGTTTGTTACCCGCCAATGGAGTTAAGGTTCACTCTATCAGGTCTGCAGTCAGTTGTGAATGGTGTTTTATATGAAGAAGGCGCAGATGCTGAGTTAAATGCTCCGAAAAAATTAGGTTTAGCAGATTTATGGTCTGCCAGAGACGATGCTGGAATGTTAACCGGCATGTTGAAAAATATTTCCCCAATTATTTTGCTGGGTTCATTTTTTATCTTGGGCCTCGCCATGGCCTTAACGCCTTGCGTGTTACCGATGTTGCCAATCATGTCGAGTGTGATATTTGGCTCAAAAAATAATCAACATCGCGATATCTCAAAACTGAGGTCATCAGTGCTGGCTTTGTCTTATGTGCTGGGTATGGCAATCATGTACAGCGTTGCAGGGATGATCACAGCAGCGCTTGGTGCGAATATTCAGGTCTGGTTACAAAACCCTTGGGTATTGAGCATATTTGCATTGATGTTGTTGGCATTGGCAGCAAGCTTGTTTGGTTTTTATGAATTACGTTTACCTCAATCACTGCACAATAAAATTGATCGCATTGCTGGTAAGCAAGAGGGTGGCAGTGTGCTTGGTGCTTTCATGTTGGGTGCGATTTCAACGCTCATAGCAAGTCCATGTGTCACAGCACCCTTAGCTGGAGTGCTGGCATTTATCGCGCAAACTGGTTCGATTCCATTGGGCGGCATCTTATTGTTTGTGATGGCCTTGGGCATGGGCTTGCCGCTGATGCTTCTAGCGATTGGTGCCAAGGGCATCATTCCCAAAGCGGGCGCATGGATGACGGTTGTGCAAAAGATCTTTGGTGTGATGTTGGTAGCTCTTGCTGTTTGGGTTGCGTCTCCAATTTTCACAAGCTCCAAAACATCAAGTAATGAAACCATGCATCGACTTGAATCAGGCATTGTGTTTCAGAGAGTTTCTTCATTGGACCAACTTGAGCAGAAACTCAAAGATGCCCGATTAAAAGGGCAACCGGTTTTATTAGATTTCTATGCAGACTGGTGTGTGACTTGCAAGGAAATGGAATTGCTGACTTTCAGTGATGAGAAAGTTAAAGCAGCGCTGAATCCTTATCAGCTGATTCAAGTGGATGTAACCAAAAATACTATTGAGCACCAACGCATATTGAAACACTATGCTTTGTTTGGGCCGCCAGCCATTCTGTTTTTTGATACAAATGGCGAAGAAAAATTTTCTAGAAGAGTGATTGGGTTCATGAAAGCAGAGCGCTTTTTAGAGCGCCTGCAGTAATTCCCGATACTGGTTTAAATTATTTCTTTGCGTTAAGAAGTCTTGCAGCGTCTCTGGCAAAGTAAGTCAGAATGCCGTCTGCTCCAGCCCGCTTAAATGCCAGCAAAGATTCCATCATGACAGCTTCTTCATTGATCCAGCCATTTTGTCCTGCAGCTTTGATCATCGCGTATTCGCCACTCACCTGATAGGCAAAGGTTGGGTAGCCTAGCTCTTCTTTGACTCTTCTGACGATATCTAAATAAGGCATTCCTGGCTTGACCATCACCATGTCAGCACCTTCTTCAATATCAAGCGCCACTTCTCTGATGGCTTCATCAGAATTTGCAGGATCCATTTGATAGTTTTTCTTATCACTCTTACCTAAGTTGCCAGCAGAACCAACGGCATCTCTGAATGGGCCATAAAAAGCTGAAGCATATTTGGCTGAGTAAGCCATGATTTGAGTATGGATAAATCCATGAGCCTCAAGTGAGTCGCGAATCGCACCAATGCGACCATCCATCATGTCAGATGGGGCAACGATGTCGGCACCAGCTTGCGCATGAGTCAATGCTTGTTTGATCAGTGCGTCAACAGTTGGATCATTGAGAACGTAGCCATCTGCATCGATGATGCCGTCTTGGCCATGGCTGGTGTATGGGTCGAGAGCAATGTCAGTCATGATCCCAAGATTAGGAAACTGTTTTTTGAGTTCTTTGATTGCCTGTGGAATTAATCCATTGGGATTGAACGCTTCTTTGCCGTCTGGAGTCTTCAGCTCAGCCCTGATCACAGGAAATAAAGCCATCACTGGAATGCCAAGCTTGACACACTCTTCAGCAACTGACATTAATTTATCAAGAGATAAGCGACTAACACCGGGCATAGATGAAACTGTTTCTTCGCGGCCACTGCCTTCTAATAAGAAAACCGGGTAAATAAAATCATTGGCTGACAGTTGATTTTCTTGAACCAGGCGACGTGACCAATCAGTTTTGCGTAATCGACGTGGACGATGAAATAGTTGCATATAAAACCTTATGTAGATAGTTGGGGTTTTAGATTTTTAGAAATCCGATTTTCATTGCTGGTGTGCGCAACAGAAGCCTCGATGCCCAACCAATTTGACACCATGGCGTCGGCCTCAACCAGACCAATTCTTTTGGTGCTGGAGAACAGCTGAACTGTGTACGGCCCGTGGGGGTTCAGTTCTTTTAGTTTTTCTTGTAGTTTTTTTAGGGCCAAGCGGCTCTCTGATTGGTTTAATTTATCGCATTTTGTTAGCAAAACGTGAATTGGGCGACCCGTTGGACTGAACCATTCAATCATTTGCTGGTCTAAATCTGTCATGCCCCGGCGAGAATCCATGATCAAAACCATGCCTTTAAGGTTCGGCCTGGTTTGTAAATAGCTGGAAAGCAGGTTGTTCCAATGACTTTTTGTTTTGAGGTCGACTTGGGCGTAGCCATAGCCTGGTAAATCCACTAAATTCGCTAAATTGGTCTTATCTTTCGTTAAAATACCGAAAAAGTTGATATGTTGCGTTCTTCCTGGCGTTTTACTGGCAAAAGCAAGGCGATTTTGCTGGCAAAGTACGTTAATCGCAGTCGACTTTCCAGCATTTGAGCGACCAGCAAAAGCTACCTCCGGGATCTCCCAAGTGGGCAAATCAACCAGGTGGTTAATGGTTACGAGAAATTGTGCTTGATGTAAGGTCGACATAGATGTTTAAGGGTTAGACCTATTGTAAAATCTAACGCTGTTAATTGGTTGTTTAGTTAAAAATAAAGATTGAAGAATCTTCGCATCATATACATATAGGTGAGAGCACAATGCGTCAAACATTTTCCGTCACATTTAAAACTTTAGTGATTGCCTTAGGCTTATCTTTGGTAAACCCTTCATTTGCTGCCGAACCCGCTGCGGCTCCTGCTGGTCCAGCAAAGGCTGACATTGCCAGAGGTGAGGCTTTATACAATGTAGGCGATGCTAAGCGTGGTCTTGCTGCCTGTATGGGCTGTCATGGAGCTAATGGTGTTAGCGGTGGCGGTAGCTACCCTAAATTAGCTGGTCAGCATGCTGCTTACACCGTGAAACAATTAAAAGATTACAAAGCTGGAAAAGATCGCCCTAATGCTGTCATGGCTGCTTTTGCTGGAATGATGACAGAGCAGGACATGATCGACGTTGCAGCTTACTTGGAAAAGCAAAAGCCTGGTTTGGGTACGGCTAAAAATAAAGCCAGCATTGAATTGGGTCAAAAGATTTACCGTGGCGGCATTGCTTCTAAGCAAGTGCCAGCATGCGCAGCTTGTCATGCACCTAATGGCGCCGGTATTCCATCGCAATACCCACGCCTGTCAGGTCAGTGGGCTGAGTACACAGAAGCCCAGTTAGTTGCCTACCGTCAAGGTGTGCGTAAGAACAGCGTGCAGATGACTGGAATTGCCTCTAGAATGTCAGATGCAGAAATCAAAGCTGTGTCTGATTACATCGCCGGCTTGCGTTAATTTATTCATTAAGTAGCTCTCATTAAGAAGGGCCCACGAACCTTGTTTGTGGGCTTTTTATTTTTAAAAAGAAAGTTATGACGAACACGGTTCTTGCGGCATCTGATAGTCGTTTAAAAAGATTTAATCGAGCAAGCGTTGAGTTGCTGTCTTCGATGCGCTTTGCGATTGCTTTGCTGACCATCATTTCAATTGCCAGCATCATTGGAACGGTCATCAAGCAGGGCGAACCATACGCTAACTATGTGAACCAATTCGGCCCCTTCTGGGCAGAAATTTTCAATGGTCTAGGGTTATTTGCGGTTTATACGGCCTGGTGGTTCTTGCTGATTTTGGCATTCCTTGTGGTGTCAGTGTCGTTCTGCGTGTTCCGCAATGCTCCAAAGATGTTGGCTGAAGTTCGTGCCTGGAAAGAGCATGTTCAAGAGGGTGGATTGAGAGCGCTTCATCATCATTTTGAATTTTCAACCGGTAATCTGTCTCATGATGCGGCAGCATCAAAAATTGCCAATCAATTGGCAAAAGAAGGTTACTCAGTTAAGACCTTGGTCTCTGAAGACAGTTCTAGGGTGATGGCTAAAAAAGGCGCTGCCAGCAAGTGGGGTTACATCTTCGCTCACAGTGCGATTGTTTTGATTTGTTTGGGCGGCTTGCTCGATGGTGACTTGTTCACGCGCGGGCAAATTTGGTTTGGAGGGAAAAGCATTCTTCCTGAGAGCACCCAAGGAATGTTGATCTCTGATATTCCTAAAGAACATAAGTTAAGTGAAGCCAATCCGAGTTATCGAGCAAATATTTTTGTGCCTGAGGGCGGTACGAGTGCCACCGCTTTATTGAGCTCAACAAGTGGCAGCATCATTCAAGAATTACCATTTTCAATTTCATTGAAAAAATTCCACGTCGAGTATTACAGCACTGGAATGCCAAAGTTATTCATGAGCGAAGTGCTCATCAAAGATTTGGATACAGGTAAAGAAACAGAAGCAAAAATCAAAGTGAATGAGCCGATGATTCATCGTGGCGTTGCCATTTATCAGTCAAGCTTTGAGGATGGTGGCTCTAAATTAAAGTTGCGCGCCTACCCAATGCAGGGTGCTGCAAATTCTGTGCAATCAAGTTTTATCGTTAACGGAGACGTTGGTCAAAGCACCAAACTAAAGTCCAGTGACGGTACAAGATACACCCTAGAGTTCAGTGGCTTTCGACCAACCAATGTGGAAAACATATCCAATGCGTCTGGCCAAACTGATGTCAGAGGAGTTGCCACGCAGGAATCAGATGCGGGCTTGAAAAAGGTATTCAGTGATCGTTTGGGCTCTGCTGCCAAAACCAGTAAGCCAGTTGATTTAAAAAATGTGGGCCCATCTGTTCAATATAAGTTAAGAGATGAAGCAGGTCAGGCTCGCGAATACAGCAACTACATGCAGCCGCTGTTCATCGATGAGATGCCGATGTTCATGTTGGGTGTGAGACAAAGCTCCGCAGAAGAATTTAAATACTTGCGCGTGCCAGCAGATTCAAATTTGAGTTTGAATGAATGGCTAACCTTGAGAAGTCTGTTACAAGATCCAAGTGCGCGTCAACGTGCAGTTCAGCGATTCATTGCGACCGTCGCTCAGCAACAAAGTTTTGTTGGGGCGCCACAAATGCTGACTCAATTAAGAGAAAGTGCCACTAGATCTATTGAGTTATTTTCTGGGTCGACTGCTTTTGCTGTTGATCAAGCAAAAGAAGCTGGTATCAAGCCAGGTGGTTTTGCTGCCTTAGGCTCATTCATTGATAAAGCTGTTCCAGAAGCTGATCAACAAAAAGCCGCTGAGGTGGTGTTAAAGGTATTGAATGGTGTTATTTGGGAGCTTTGGCAAGAAGCCAGAGCTCAGCTCAAATTACCTCCTGCTAAAAATGATATGGAAAGTCAGCGCTTTATCCAGGCTGCCACATCTGCTTTATCAGACGTTAATTTTTATCCCGCTCCCTTGGTCTTCAAGCTGGACTCATTCGAAGAGGTGAAAGCCAGCGTCTTTCAGGTCACCAGATCCCCTGGCAAGAACATGGTTTATCTAGGTTGTTTACTATTGACCTTGGGTATTTTTGCAATGTTTTATTTGCCAGAGAGAAGAATCTGGGTCAGAAGTTTGGCTAATGGTAAGCAACTATTTGCGATGTCATCTTCAAGAAAAACATTGGATTTTGAAAAAGAGTTTGAAAAATATCAGAAAGATTTTCAATAATGGAAACTAAATACGTTAGTACGGTTCATGGTGGCTGGCTGCAAAACCTGAAACAAGGTTTCGTGAATATTTTTAAAAGCTTGCGCTTGATGGATTACTTATTCGCCTTGGCTTTATTAGCAGGCGCCATCTTCGCCGAAGCTCGTTTTTATAATTTCATGGATAGCTATGAACAAATAATTTTATTTTGTTCAGTTCCATCACTGGCCATTTTGGGTTGGGCATGGAAGCCGTTAAGAACCTTGATGATCGGTTCTACGATACTGACTTTCTTGGCAATCTACTTCTACCAAACACCAGAAGGTGGATCGCTTGCAAGAGCAGAGCAAGCCTTCTTTTTGAAGTACATGCTGTCTAGCCAGTCCGCCATTTTGTGGATGAGCGTGTTTTTCTCTTTCAGCACACTTTTCTATACCTTGAACTTATTTTTCCGCTCGCAAAATATGGGCACAACAGGTTCCAAGTTTTGTTGGGCAGCTGTTTATATCGGTTTAACAGGCATGTTAGTGCGATGGTATGAGTCCTATTTAATGGGCGCTGATATTGGCCATATACCTATTTCTAATTTGTATGAAGTATTCATTCTCTTCTGTTTGGTAACGGCCCTATTCCATTTGTATTACGAAGCCAAGTATCAATCGTTGGTGCTTGGGTCATTTGTTTTATGGATCATTGCCGCAGCGGTTGCGTTTATTCTTTGGTACAGCGTCACGCGTGATGCACATCAAATTCAACCACTGGTTCCAGCTTTGCAAAGCTGGTGGATGAAAATACACGTGCCGGCAAACTTTATTGGTTATGGCACATTTGCCATTGCGGCGATGTTGGGTATTGCCTATTTGCTCAAGGCAAAAAATATCATGGCGGATCGCTTGCCAAGCCTAGAGTTGCTAGATGATGTGATGTACAAAGCAATTGCTGTTGGCTTTGCATTCTTTACGATTGCAACAATTCTTGGCGCCTTGTGGGCAGCAGAAGCTTGGGGTGGCTACTGGAGTTGGGATCCGAAAGAAACCTGGGCCCTGATTGTTTGGCTTAACTATGCAGCTTGGTTGCACATGCGTTTAATGAAGGGCTTAAGGGGCGTGGTCGCTGCTTGGTGGGCGATTGTGGGCCTTTTTGTCACGACCTTTGCGTTCATCGGCGTGAACATGTTCTTGTCAGGCTTGCACAGCTACGGATCACTTTAATTAGAAACCATTAAAGCTGAACGCTTTAATAGACGTGCCAAGTAGACCTCAATAGGGCTGCTTGGCATTTTTTAATTGGGCAATACTCTTTCGTTGGCAAAGAGGCTTTCAATTGATTCTCTTTCACGTATCAAATGAATCGTTGAGCCATCCACCATGACTTCAGCGGCCCTGCCTCGGGTATTGTAATTTGAGCTCATGGTGAAGCCATAGGCTCCGGCAGATAAAATTGCCAAATGATCACCAGGCTGAACATTCAGTTCACGATCTCTTCCAAGCCAGTCGCCTGATTCGCAAATAGGCCCTACGACATCACAAGTCATGTTTGGAGCGCTTGATTGCTTCACCGGAACGATCGAGTGATAAGCCTCATACATGGCTGGGCGCATTAAATCATTCATGGCAGCATCAACAATGCAGAAGTTCTTTGTTTCGCCAGGCTTTAAGTATTCAACGGTGGTTAACAAAAGACCTGCATTGCCAACCAAAGATCGACCTGGTTCAAATAGCACCTCAAGGTGGCCATAACCTTTCGCCTCAATATGATTGAGCAGGGTGTTGGCAAAGTCAGTGATCGCTGGAGGGGTGTCGTTGGCGTAATTGATACCCAATCCACCGCCAATATCCAAGTGATGAACATTGATACCGTTATCAGCGAGTGATTTGATCAAATCAAGCACTCGATCTAAAGCATCTAAATAAGGGCTGATTTCTGTAATTTGCGAACCAATATGGCAATCAATGCCAACAATTTTGCAATTGGCCATCGATGCCGCTTCGCGATAAGTGTTGATCACTTCATCGTAGGCAATACCAAATTTATTGCCTTTCAAGCCCGTTGAAATATAAGGATGTGTTTTAGGATCCACATCTGGATTAACGCGCAAGGAAATCGGCGCAATAACTCCCAAGCTAGCAGCAACTTCATTCAATCTTGAGAGCTCAGGGATTGATTCAAGGTTAAAGCATTTAACCCCAGCTTTTAGAGCAGCAATCATTTCGGAGCGGCTTTTGCCTACCCCAGAAAAAACAATTTTTTTAGCTTGGCCACCGGCGGCTAGAACGCGGGCTAGTTCGCCAGCGCTCACAATGTCAAATCCAGCCCCTAGGCGTGCAAAAACATTCAAAATAGCTAAATTGCTATTTGCTTTCATCGCATAGTGAACTTGTGCTCGACGCGCACCATTTTGTTTAAAGCAAGCCTTTTCATAAGCATTAAAAGCATCTGTCAGAGCTTTTCTGCTGTAAACATAAGTGGGAGTGCCAAATTTTTCGGCAATTTGAGACAGTGGTACATTTTCAGCAAACCATTCTTGATTGCTGACTGAAAAGCCATTTAAGCTTGGGACGGAATTCATTTGGAAACTTTCGCAGGCGGCCACTGTTTGCCGGTGGGTTCTGCTTTTTCAGGTTGGGTCGGGGCCGGAGGTATGGTTGGTAGCGTAAGAGGGCCGCGTATCCCGCATCCTAAGAGGGATATTGCTACACAAACAAGCCAAGTCCTAGATACAATAAAACGCATATGATTAAGTATATAAATGATCTCTGACTATAGCATGGCCAATATAAAAATGATGAACAAAAACATAGAAACATTAACAGACGCTGGTTTTTACGCAATTGCTGAAAAAACATTGAAAGCCATTGAGATTTCTTTGGAAGAAGCTTTTCAGGAATCTGATTTAGATCTTGATATCTCACGGCAAGGTGGCAATGTCGTCAACATTCAATTTGAAGATAAGAGTGTGATTGTTGTGAACACGCAGTCCCCACTTCAAGAAATTTGGGTTGCAGCCAAAGAGGGCGGCTTTCACTATAAATGGTCGGGCACACTTTCTGAGCCTCTTTGGTTAGATACAAAGACGGGTGCCGAACTGTTCAGCGAATTAAGTCGACTTGCTAGTCAACAAGCTAAAACTAACTTGGTAGTTAAATTTCTTTAGAGAGTTAATCTAAAGTAGTTGTTCTGCCAAAGAATGGAACAAACGCAGGAATGGTCCAATCACCATCTTGTTGAACAACGCCAGCAGGAACTGGTCGCGTTGATTCAGGTACACCGTTAAGAGCTGTTTTCATATACCTGATCCACATTGGTAATGCTAAGCCGCCACCAGTCTCGCGATCGCCCAAGCTTTTGGGTTTATCAAAGCCCATCCATGCAACTGCGACCACATCTGAGTGATAACCTGCAAACCAAGCATCCATCGAATCGTTGGTTGTACCAGTTTTACCAGCAATATCAGATCTTCCTAGGGCGGATCTGGCTGAGGCAGCTGTTCCAGTTTTAGTCACTTCTTGAAGCAAGCTATCCATCACAAACGCTGTGCGCGCATCCAATGCTCGTAAATTAGGGTCACCAGCTTTTTGAGGTGTTGCTTCAAAAAGCACATTTCCCTTGGCATCAATCACTTTACTGATCAAGTAAGGTTCAACGCGATAGCCACCGTTGGCAAACACACCATAACCTGTAGCGATTTGAAGCGGGGTTACTGAGCCAGCTCCCAAGGCCATCGTCAAGTAGGGCGGATGTTTTTCTGCTTCAAAGCCGAAGCGTTGAATAAAATCCTGCGCGTAACGTGGCCCAATTTTTCTGATGACTCTCACGGATGCCAAGTTTTTAGATTTTGCTAGAGCAACCCGAATTTTCATTTGACCTTCAAACTTGCCGTCATAGTTTTTAGGGCTCCACATTTGACTGCCTGTTTCTAGTGCGCTGATAGAAAGCGGAGCGTCATTCACGAGCGTGTTTGGCATGATGCCTTTTTCAAGAGCAGCAGCATAGATGAACGGTTTGAATGACGAACCTGGTTGACGCTGGGCTTGAGATACTCGATTGTATTTATTTCTGTTGAAATCAAAGCCACCAACCAGAGCTCGAATGCCGCCACTGTTCGTATCCAAAGACACAAACGCGGCTTCAACTCGAGGCATTTGCGCCAGAACCCAGCGACCCTCTGATGGCAATACCCGAATAATGGCGCCAGGTTTGATTTGTTGCTTTGGTTGAGCTTTATCCGATAGTGCAACAGTGCCAAGCTTTAGATCGTCGCCTTTAATCGTGACGGTGTCACCAGTGGCAATCACTGCTTGAATTTCTTTTGGGTTGACTGCAATCACCACACCCGCCAACAAATCATCACTGCTTGGATGATCACTTAAGGCATTGTCAATGGCTCTTTGTCTGGCAGTTAAATCTTCGGGTAGTTTGATGTAGCCCTCGGGCCCTCTGTACTTGTTACGTAGCTCATAATCCATGATGCCTTTTCGAACGGCAGAGTAGGCGGCATCTTGTTCAGCCTTCTTGATGGTGGTGATAACCGTCATACCTTGTGTGTAGATGCCATCACCATATTCACTGATCAGTAACTGACGAACCATTTCGGTAGCAAAGTCAGCCTTGGTTGTGAACTCTCGACCAACCCCACGAATATGAAGAGTTTCGGTCATGGCAGATTGATATTGGCTTGGAGTGATCATTTTTAAATCACGCATTCTTTGCAAGATATACTCTTGACGAATTTTTGCGCGACGATAATTCACAACCGGGTTGTAAGCAGAAGGAGCTTTAGGTAAGCCAGCCAGCATGGCTGCTTCAGCAATTGAAATGCGTTGAATATCTTTGCCGAAATAAATCTGTGCGGCACTGCCAAATCCATAAGCCCTCTGCCCCAAATAAATTTGGTTCATATACAACTCAAGAATTTGTTCTTTTGATAGGTTGGATTCTATTTTCCAGGCTAACAAAACTTCATAAATTTTTCGGGTGAATGATTTTTCATTGGTTAAGAAAAAATTCCTGGCCACTTGCATGGTGATGGTTGATGCACCTTGCGCTAGTCTGCCTCGTAAATTGGCAAGGGTGGCTCTTAAGACGCCCCAGTAATCAACCCCACCATGTGTGTAAAAACGTTCATCTTCAATCGCAACAACTGCATTTTTAAGGTAGCTTGGAATTTCTTCGATTGCAATGATATTTCTGCGCTCTTCACCAAACTCACCAATCAATGCATTGTCAGCTGTGTAAATGCGCAGAGGAACTTTAGGGTTGTAGTCGGTGATGGTGTCTAGATCGGGTAGGTTGGGCTTAGCAACCACCAGCGCATAAACAATCACCAGGCCTAATAGGATAAGGCCAGCGCTTCCCAAGAAAATTCCCCAACGGATCAAATACTGCTGCCAATTGCGTTGTGGTTTTCTAGATTGGGCACCCCCGCCTAAGCGTGATGGTGGTCTTACGGGCTTGCGAGATTCACTCATGCCTTGATTATAGAGATAGCTTGAAAGTAGGGGTATGAAAAAAAGTCAGGGAAACCCTGACAGAAATTTCCGATTTTCCTGACAAGAAATCAGCATTTTGCTGATTTATGAAGATGTCTTCGATCTAGATAATCTTTGAATGATCAAACGCTCCTTCACTTCAGACTCTTATGACCAAGCTTTTTCTGAACAAGCGATAAAAACACCCTCATTTTCTCCGGAATTACTTAAAAAAATGAATGGTGAGCAAGTGCGAATCCTTTTCTCAAAACACAAGGCCTTGGTGCTGAGCTTTATCAATTTGATGGGGATGCTTGCCTTCCTAGTTTTTATGATGATCCAGCTTCAGGAGCTTCATCGGCAAATCGACGAGGGGCAAGGCAAGGTTTCCAAATTAGAAGCTTCAATCAAGGCCATTCAGGAATCCTTAGAGAGAGGCGCGGAGTCGTTATCACCCGTGCATGAATCAAAATTTGGCTCCCAGTCTCAAGCCCAGCATGAGTCTGATTTGTTGATCAATGATTGGAACATTCAATACTTGGGCTTGGTTCAAGCGGGACATTCATTCAAGGCCCTGCTGGAGGTTGACGAAGTCGCGGGCTTTTTTAGCAAAGGGCAAATGGTCGAGGGGCGTTGGCTGATCAAATCATTTGACCATTCTCAAATGATCTTGGAGTCAATCAAGGGTCAGCAAATAACCATTCCTTTGGAGAAATGAGATGAATAAAAGAAGATTTTGGCTAAAGCTATCTCTGATGATATTGATGATTCCTACTTTCAATGCCTCTGCTCAGGAGGGTTTTTCAGAAAAAACCATCACTCTTAAATTTTCATCAGTTGATCTTCGGCAGCTGCTGCAAATGTTGGCGGATATGAGGGGTTTGAATTTGATGATGAGCGATAAAGTATCTGGCAAAACCAGTATCAACATGAGAAATGCATCCTGGCAAACAACCTTTGATTCAGTCTTGGCCAGTAAATCTCTTGGGTCACGTTTTGATAAGGATGTTTTATGGGTTGCTCCTTATGAAGAGTTGGCCTTGTTTCATCAAAGACAAAAAGACCGTGAGCAGCAGCATCAAATGGGGCAAATGGGAGAGTTGCGACAAATCATGATTGAGGCAAGGATTGTTGAAGCTGAGAGAAGATTTGCGCAAAACTTGGGAGCAAAGCTGGCCTATCAACAACAACCCAACTTTAAATCAGGCCACCATCTTGGGGCATCAGGCTTAAGTGGCTTTGAGCCAGGCACCGCTGCTATCACTCTCTTAGGCAAGCAGGCAACCCAAGCCTTAAATATGGAACTTTCCGCTTTAGAGTCGAATGGCCTGGGAAATATTGTGTCTAACCCCAGGGTGCTGGCTGCTGAAAATACCCAGGCTTTGATAGAGCAGGGTACCGAGTTACCTTATCAGTCATCAGCGGGCCAAGGTGCCACCAAAGTTCAGTTCAGAAAAGCCAATCTTCGTTTGGAGGTGAAGCCTCGGATTCAGAAAAATCAGATGATTGTTTTGGATGTTGATATCAACAAAGACAGTGTTGGATTAAAAACAGAGCAAGGTTTTGCCATTGATACCAAGCATGTCAAAACACAGGTCTTGGTTGAAAGCGGCGGAACTGTGATTTTGGGAGGTATTTTTCAAGAAATGGAAAGAAAAGATGACGCCAAGGTCCCATTCTTGGGCTCAATTCCATTGATTGGCTTTCTTTTTAGGCAAGAGTCAAAGTTCAAAGATAAAACAGAATTGCTAATTTTTTTAACCCCAACCTTGGTTTCTAGTCAAAAGCCTCAGTAGAATCTCATGTATGAACAGTTTTCCAGAAAATATCTTTTTAGTGGGGGTGATGGGCGCCGGTAAAACCACCGTTGGCCGTCTCTTGGCTAAAAAATTAGGAAGACGATTTGTCGACTCTGATCATGAAATTGAAGCTCGTTGCGGTGTTCGCATTCCAACCATATTTGAAATGGAGGGTGAAGAAGGATTTCGCAAACGAGAGGCCCAGGTCATTGATGAGTTAACTCAAGAAAAGAATTTGGTTTTGGCAACGGGTGGTGGCGCTGTTTTATTGCCTGAAAATCGCCAACATTTACATCAAAGAGGTGTGGTTGTTTATCTTCGTGCAACACCTCATGAGCTCTGGTTAAGAACTCGAAATGACAAGGGCAGGCCATTGTTGAATAACGATGATCCTAGGGGCACCCTAGAAAAGCTTTTCGCGATTCGTGACCCCTTGTATAGAGAAACCGCCCATCATGTGGTTGATACTGGTAAGCCCAGCGTCACTCAGTTGGTGAACACACTAATGATGCAATTTGAATTATCAACATGAACACTCTTCAATTAGATTTAGGCGAGCGCAGTTACCCGATCCATATTGGATCTCAATTGCTTGGTCAAGCAGACTTATATAAGAAACATATCAAGGGCACTTTGACTGCAGTGGTCACGAATGAAACAGTGGCTCCTTTGTACGCCGATAAGGTCGTTAAAACTTTAGAGGGCATTGGTCAAAAAGTGAAACTCATTGTTTTGCCTGATGGCGAGGAATTTAAAACATGGGAAGTGCTGCAAAAGATTTTTGACGGCTTATTAGAAAACTCTGCTGACCGAAAGACCACGCTGGTTGCACTGGGTGGGGGCGTGATTGGTGATATGACAGGTTTTGCGGCTGCATGCTATATGCGCGGCATTAAATTCATTCAAGTACCCACCACCTTGTTATCTCAGGTTGATTCATCGGTGGGGGGTAAGACTGGTATCAACCATCCTTTGGGTAAAAATATGGTGGGTGCTTTTCATCAGCCACAAGCCGTGATTGCTGATTTAGATACTTTGAAGACCTTGCCGCCTGAAGAGTTGGCAGCCGGTTTGGCTGAAGTGATCAAACATGGCGCCATTGCTGATCCTGAATTTTTATCTTGGATTGAGAAAAACCAAGATGCATTGAATGAATGTGATCCGGCAGCGATGGAGCATGCCGTGCGTCGCTCATGTGAAATCAAATCTCAGGTCGTGGCTCAAGATGAAAAAGAAGGCGGCATTCGTGCCATCTTAAATTTTGGACACACCTTTGGTCATGCAATTGAAGCCGGTATGGGCTACGGTTCTTGGTTGCACGGTCAAGCCGTTGGCTGCGGTATGGTCATGGCGGCTGATTTATCGGTTCGAGTGGGTTTGCTAGCTGAAGCAGATGCATCTCGCTTAAAGAAAATCATTCAAGCACTTCGCTTACCAACTCAGCCACCTAAATTAGGCGTTGATCGTTTCATGGAATTGATGAGCGTCGATAAAAAAGCAGAAGGTGGTGAGGTTCGTTACATTTTGCTCAACGGCTTGGGGCAAGCAAAAATTCAAACGGTTGATGATGAGCTTGTGATTCAAACGCTGCTTGCCAATGGTGTTGCTTGATGACCTTGCTTGAGTGAGTTGTGATGAGCTTAGCTAGTTACGCAGCAAACCCCGCATCATCTTTAGGGCGCTTGCATCCAGAGCCAGCCGAACCAACACAATCGGGTAGAAATGCATTTCAACGTGACCGAGACAGAATCATTCATTCAACCGCCTTTCGTCGTCTTGAATACAAAACACAAGTTTTTTTAAATCATGAAGGCGATCACTTCAGGAACCGCTTAACCCATAGTTTGGAAGTTGCGCAGATTGGTCGTTCGGTTGCTAGGCGCTTAAATCTCAACGAAGACTTGGTAGAGGCAATTTCTCTCGCACATGATTTAGGTCACACACCTTTTGGGCATGCAGGGCAAGATGCGCTCAATGAGTGCATGAAAGAATACGGTGGCTTCGAGCACAATTTACAAAGTTTGTGGGTCGTTGATTTTTTAGAAGAACGTTATGCAGAGTGGGATGGCTTAAATCTTTCTTTTGAAACTCGCGAAGGTATCTTGAAGCATTGCTCCAGAAAAAATGCTGAAAAATTAGGCCCTCTTGGAAAAAGATTTCTTGAGGGACATCAACCCAGTTTAGAGGCGCAGCTGGCTAATTTTGCTGATGAAATCGCTTATAACAATCATGACATTGATGACGGCATTCGCTCAGGTTTATTGAACACCCATCAACTCTCGGAGGTTGCCCTGTGGCAAGAACAGCATGATCGAGTGAAGCACTCTTTCCCTGACTTGACTGGGCGCCGCTTGGTTTATGAGGTGATCAGACACATCATTCATGTGCTGGTAGATGATTTGGTCAAAGAAACTCAACGACGCCTAGCAGAGTTTGCGCCAAGCACCATTGATGATGTGCGCCATGGTTCACCCATGGTTGGCTTTTCACCTGGTATGCGTGAGCAAGCAAGTGAGATGAAAAAATTTCTTTTCAAAAACTTATATCGTCATCCTCAAGTTCAATCCGTCACAAGTGAAGCAGCAAACATGGTTAAAGTGTTATTTGCACACTATCAACAATCCCCACAACACTTGCCTGAGGGATTTAGATCCGAAGATGATTTGCAGCGGCGCATATCGCATTACATTGCTGGCATGACAGATCGTTTTGCAAATAAAGAATTTCATAAGCTGACGACTTAAATGGCCAGACTTCAAAGAGTTGTTCTTCCGGGTTATCCGCTGCACATGATGGTCAGAGGACATAACTCCCAGGACATCTTCACCTCTGATGAAGAAAAAAAATCTTATCTTGAGTGGCTCAGAGATTCCGCGCGAGAATATGAGTTAGCCATTCATGCCTATGCTTTGATGCCCAATCATGTGCATATTTTGGCCACGCCCAAAACAGTTGTAAGCGCCTCCAAAGTGATGCAGTCCATTGGGCGTCGTTACGCGCAATTGTTTAATCAGACACATGGTTCAAGTGGCACGGTGTGGGAGGGTAGGTTCAAATCATGCTTGATTGATCCTGACGCTTATTTTTTATTGGTTCAAAAATACATCGAACAAAATCCGGTGAGAACTGGATTGGCCCAGAAACCTGAAGAATGGACTTGGTCCAGCTATCGCCATCACGCCGGTTCTGAAACAATCCCTTGGATTGCCGACCATCCATCCTATTGGGCAATCGCCAATACCCCCTTTGAGCGCCAAATGGCTTGGCAAAAATCGGTCTTAGAGCCATTAAGCCTTGCTGAGGTTGAAAAAGTAAGTAAGCACTTAAGCTATGGGTGGCCAATGGCCAGTGAAGCCTTCCTAAAGCAGTTGGCACTTAAAACATCCAGACCTTTGCAGCCACGACTTGCTGGAAGGCCAAAAAAGTCCTAAGGATATGAGTTATGCCTTTATTTGGTGCATAAATTTCCTCATTTTAAATTAGTCTGTCCCCAATTTATTGATTCAAACAGTTACTTGATAAATAATTAGTGACAGACACCAATTATTTTTATTGCTTGCCCACGGGTAATCCCCTATAGTTGTCAAAAACCTCGTTATGTCGGGGACAAAGTCTTTAAAAAAGACATTCATTGTTATTTATCAAGGAATCATCTGTGACTACTACTCCTTCATTGCGCCCTGAAGCGCAAGGTCTTTATGACCCCGTCAATGAACATGACGCATGTGGCGTTGGTTTCGTTGCCCACATCAAAGGCCACAAGAGCCATGACATCGTTTCTCAAGGCTTAAAGATTCTTGAGAACATTGATCACCGTGGTGCGGTCGGTGCAGATCCGTTGATGGGTGACGGCGCTGGTATCTTGATTCAAATTCCAGATCAGTTCTACCGCGAAGAAATGGCCAAGCATGGTGTGAATTTACCGCCAGCAGGCGAATACGGTGTTGGTATGGTGTTCATGCCAAAAGAAAGTGCATCACGTTTGGCTTGTGAGCAAGAATTAGAAAGAACGGTGCGCATTGAGGGTCAAGAAGTTCTCGGTTGGAGAGATGTGCCAGTTGATGCCAATATGCCAATGTCACCGACTGTTAGAAAAACAGAACCAGTGATTCGCCAAATTTTTATTGGCCGCGGTCGCGACATCATGACAACTGACGCTTTAGAGCGCAAGTTGTATGTCATCAGAAAAACAGGCAGTCACGCCATTCAAGCATTGCAGCTTCAACACGGCAAAGAATATTTTGTGACTTCTATGTCAGCCAGAACAGTGGTTTACAAAGGTCTTCTTTTGGCAAACCAAGTGGGCGCCTATTACGAAGATTTAAAAGATTCAAGAGTGGTGTCAGCGTTGGCCTTGGTGCATCAGCGCTTTTCAACAAACACATTCCCAGCATGGGAATTGGCTCACCCATACCGAATGATTGCTCACAACGGAGAGATCAATACAGTCAAGGGTAACGTTAACTGGATCAATGCACGAACAGGCGCGATCAGCTCGCCAGTGCTTGGCGATGATTTGCAAAAATTATGGCCATTGATTTACCCAGGTCAATCGGACACGGCCAGCTTTGATAACTGTTTAGAGTTGTTGGTGATGGCTGGTTACCCAATGGCACACGCCATGATGATGATGATTCCTGAGGCATGGGAACAACACACATTGATGGACGACAACCGTCGTGCCTTCTATGAATACCATGCGGCGATGATGGAGCCATGGGATGGTCCTGCAGCGATTGCCTTCACAGATGGTCGTCAAATTGGCGCAACTTTGGATCGTAACGGTTTACGTCCTGCACGTTATTACGTGACAGATGATGACTTGGTCATCATGGCTTCAGAGGCAGGCGTATTAACTTTCCCAGAAAATAAAATCATCAAAAAATGGCGTTTACAGCCAGGCAAGATGTTCTTGATCGACATGGAACAAGGTCGCATCATTGATGACGTAGAGTTAAAAGATGCATTGGCAAAAGCCAAGCCATACAAGAGCTGGATTGAAGCAGTTCGTATCAAGCTTGATGAAATTGACGCAAGTGCAGCAGATCTTAAAGATGACGCAGAAAAAATTCGTCCAGCGGCTAGTCTGTTAGATCGTCAACAAGCCTTCGGTTACACACAAGAGGATTTGAAATTCTTGATGGCGCCAATGGCTTCATCAGGTGAGGAGGCGATTGGTTCAATGGGTAACGACAGCCCATTGGCAGTTCTTTCAAATAAGAACAAGCCCTTGTACAACTACTTCAAGCAGTTGTTCGCTCAGGTAACCAACCCACCAATCGATCCTATTCGTGAAAATATGGTGATGTCTTTGGTTTCATTCGTGGGACCTAAGCCTAATTTGTTGGATACCAACAATATCAATCCACCGATGCGTTTGGAAGTGTCACAACCAATTTTGGATTTTGATGATATTGCGAAAGTTCGTCATATTGAGCACTACACAGGTGGCAAGTTCCGCTCATACGAATTAGATATTTGTTATCCATCCGCATGGGGCAAAGATGGTGTTGAAGCGCGTCTTGCATCACTCTGCGCTGAAGCAGTGGATGCGGTTAAATCTGGATACAACATTTTGATCATCAGCGATCGTCAGGTGGCTGCCGATCACGTGGCGATTCCTGCCTTGTTGGCAACATCAGCGATTCATCAACATTTGGTTGATAAGGGTTTGCGCACAAGCACTGGTTTGGTGGTTGAAACTGGTAGCGCGCGTGAGACTCATCACTTTGCCTTGTTAGCTGGTTACGGAGCTGAAGCAGTTCATCCGTATTTGGCCATGGAAACTTTGGTCGATATGGCCAAAGGTTTGAAGGGTGATTTATCGGCTGAGAAGGTGGTTAAGAACTTCACCAAGGCTGTGGGTAAGGGCTTACAAAAAGTGATGTCTAAGATGGGCATCTCAACCTACATGTCTTATACCGGCGCGCAAATTTTTGAAGCCATCGGTTTGAACAAAGAGTTGATCGATAAATACTTCAAAGGTACTGCATCCAATGTGGGTGGTATTGGTATTTTTGAAGTTGCTGAAGAAGCATTGAAGATGCACAGCTTGGCATTTGGTAATGATCCAACCTTGACTAATATGTTGGATGCTGGTGGCGAGTACGCTTTCCGTATCCGTGGTGAAGACCACATGTGGACGCCAGACTCAATCGCTAAGTTGCAGCACTCAACACGTCAAGGCCCAGAAAAAGGTGGCTATCAAACGTATAAAGAGTACGCGAACATCATCAATGATCAAACCAAGCGTCATATGACATTGCGCGGTTTGTTTGAGTTCAAGATCGATCCTAATAAAGCGATTCCATTGGATGAGGTCGAGTCAGCAAAAGAAATCGTGAAACGCTTTGCAACAGGCGCGATGTCTTTGGGTTCTATTTCTACAGAGGCTCACGCAACCCTGGCCATTGCGATGAACCGCATTGGTGGTAAATCAAACACTGGTGAAGGTGGTGAAGATAACAAACGTTATCGCAATGAACTCAAAGGCATTGCCATCAAGAATGGTGAAACTTTGGCCAGCATCCTTGGCGATGATGTGATTGAAGCAAACATTCCATTGAGCGACGGCGACTCATTGCGCTCTAAGATCAAGCAAGTTGCTTCAGGACGTTTTGGCGTAACTGCTGAGTATTTAACTTCTGCTGATCAAATTCAGATCAAGATGGCTCAAGGTGCTAAGCCTGGTGAAGGCGGTCAGCTTCCTGGTAGTAAGGTATCAGATTACATTGGTAAATTGCGTTACTCAGTGCCGGGCGTTGGTTTGATTTCTCCTCCTCCACACCATGACATTTACTCAATTGAAGATTTGGCTCAATTGATTCATGATTTGAAAAACGTCAATAGCAAAGCTGACATCTCAGTGAAGTTGGTTTCTGAGGTGGGTGTTGGAACAGTTGCTGCAGGTGTTGCCAAGGCCAAAGCAGATCACGTTGTGATCGCTGGTCATGATGGCGGCACAGGTGCATCACCATTGTCATCCATCAAGCATGCTGGCAGCCCATGGGAATTAGGTCTTGCTGAAACACAACAAACCTTGGTGTTGAATGGTTTGCGCAGTCGTATTCGTGTGCAAGCAGACGGACAAATGAAAACTGGTCGTGACGTGGTGATTGGTGCTCTATTGGGCGCCGATGAATTTGGTTTTGCCACTGCACCATTGGTGGTTGAAGGTTGCATCATGATGCGCAAGTGTCATTTGAATACTTGCCCAGTTGGTGTGGCAACCCAAGACCCTGAGTTGCGTAAGAAGTTTTCAGGTAAGCCAGAGCACGTTGTGAATTTCTTCTTCTTCATCGCTGAAGAGGCTCGTGAAATCATGGCGCAGTTAGGTATCCGTAAATTTGACGATTTAATTGGTCACACAGAACTCTTGGATACGAAGAAGAGCATTGAGCACTGGAAAGCTCGCGGTTTGGATTTCTCAAAGATTTTCCAAGCGCCGAATGTCCCAGCAAGCGTGCCTAAGTTCCAAGTTGAAACTCAAGACCATGGTCTAACAACAGCGATGGATCATGCCTTGATTGAAAAATCAAAAGCCGCTTTAGAAAAAGGTGAGCGAGTGTCATTCATCCAGCCAATCAAGAACGTGAACCGCACAGCTGGCGCGATGTTGTCTGGCGAAGTGGCCAAACGTTATGGTCACGAAGGTTTGCCTGATGACACGATCCATATTCAATTGAACGGCACTGCTGGTCAAAGTTTCGCAGCCTTCTTGGCCCATGGTGTGACCATGGACTTGGTGGGTGACGGCAATGACTACGTGGGCAAAGGTTTATCAGGTGGTCGAGTGATTGTCCGTGCACCGCACGAATTCCGTGGCGACACATCACAAAATATCATCGTGGGTAACACAGTGCTTTACGGGGCAATCGCTGGTGAAGCTTTCTTCAACGGCGTGGCTGGTGAGCGTTTTGCAGTTCGTAACTCAGGCGCGATTGCAGTGGTTGAGGGTACAGGCGATCACGGTTGTGAGTACATGACCGGCGGTACTGTTGTCGCTCTTGGTTTAACTGGCCGTAACTTTGCTGCAGGTATGAGCGGTGGTATTGCTTATGTTTACGATGAAGATGGTTTATTTGCTAAACGCTGCAATACCAGCATGGCAACACTTGAGCCAGTTCTCAGTTCAGCAGACCAAGAAGCCAAGATGCCTAAACCGGAATGGCACGCCCCAGTGAATGTGAAAGAAGGTGGCGAGCGTTTAACGGATGAAGTCATTTTGAAGAATTTGATTGAACGTCATTTCAAACACACGGGTTCAGAGCGTGCAAAAGCAATTTTGGCTGACTGGGAAAAGTCACGTGCACGCTTTGTCAAAGTATTCCCAACTGAATACAAGCGCGCTTTGGGTGAACTTTGGGAGAAATCTCAAGGCAACAAACAAGCAGCTTCTGTTTAAGTGATGAATCAAGAGATAAAGGAATAAAGATGGGTAAGGTCACTGGATTTATGGAGTTTGAGCGCCTCAACGAGCATTATGAGGAGCCACAAAAACGCGTGAAGCATTACAAAGAGTTTGTGATGGCTTTGTCGGATGGTGAGGCAAAAACTCAGGGCGCACGTTGTATGGATTGCGGTATTCCGTTTTGCAATAGCGGTTGCCCAGTCAATAACATCATTCCTGATTTTAATGATTTGGTGTACCAGCAAGATTGGAAGAGTGCGATTGATGTTTTGCATTCAACCAATAACTTCCCTGAGTTCACTGGTCGCATCTGTCCAGCACCTTGTGAATCTGCTTGTACGCTCGGTATTAATGAAGCGCCTGTGGGCATCAAATCGATTGAGCACGCCATCATTGATAAAGCTTGGGCCAATGATTGGGTCAAGCCACTCATCGCCAAACAAAAAACTGGCAAGAAAATAGCCATCGTTGGATCAGGCCCTGCCGGTATGGCGGCTGCACAGCAATTGGCGCGTGTTGGTCATGACGTCACGCTCTATGAAAAGAATGATCGTGTTGGTGGCTTGTTGCGCTATGGCATTCCTGACTTCAAGATGGAAAAGATGTTGATTGATCGTCGTGTCGAGCAGATGAAAGCCGAAGGCGTGAAATTTGAAACAGGCACTTTTGTTGGTAAAGACACTTTGGGTAAAGAAGTTAAGAATTATTCAAAGAAAGTGGTTTCTCCAGAGCAACTACAAAAAGACTTTGATGCTGTGGTGATCACAGGTGGTGCAGAGCAGCCACGTGATTTGCCAGTACCAGGTCGTGAGTTGTCAGGCATTCACTATGCATTGGAATTCTTGATTCCGCAGAACAAAGAAGTTGCTGGTGATAATAAAAATGAAATCCGTGCAGACGGTAAGCATGTGATCGTGATTGGTGGTGGTGACACAGGTTCAGATTGTGTGGGCACATCGAATCGTCATGGTGCAGCATCGATTTCTCAATTTGAATTGTTGCCTCAGCCACCTGAGCAAGAAAACAAGCCTTTGGTTTGGCCTTATTGGCCAACCAAATTGCGCACATCTTCATCACACGATGAAGGTTGTGAGCGTGATTGGTCGGTGGCTACCAAGCGTTTTGAAGGTAAAAACGGCAAGGTTGAAAAATTGATTGGTGTGCGTCTTGAATGGAAAGACGGCAAGATGCAAGAAATTGCTGGCAGTGAATTTGAAATGAAAGCAGATTTGGTGTTTTTGGCCATGGGCTTTGTGTCACCAGCTCAGCAAGTGTTGGATGCTTTTGGCGTTGAAAAAGATCCTCGCGGTAATGCCAAAGCCAGCACCGAAGGTGAAAAGGCTTATTACACCAACGTGCCTAAGATTTTTGCTGCCGGCGATATGCGTCGCGGTCAATCTTTGGTGGTTTGGGCTATTCGTGAAGGTCGTCAATGTGCAAGGGCTGTTGACGAGTTTTTGATGGGTAGCAGCGTTTTACCGCGTTAATTGATTCATCATCATCAGCTATTGATACACTGCCATCATGATTTCAACAAAAAACATGGTGGCAGTCTCTAAATGACAAATTCCACTGAATCAATTGTTTCTTTAAAAGGCGTCGATTTCTCATACGCGCCTGGGGAAAGAACCATCCTGTCGGGACTCAATATGGAGTTTCCGCGCGGCAAAGTGATTGCGGTGATGGGCGGCTCAGGTTGCGGTAAAACGACTGTCTTGCGTTTGATTGGTGGGCAAGTCACAGCTCAGCAGGGCGAAGTGATGTTTGAGGGCCAAAATGTTGGCTTGATGAATACCGAGCAATTGATGGCTGCACGCCGTCGTATGGGTATGTTGTTTCAGTTCGGTGCTTTATTCACTGACATGAGTGTTTTTGAAAATGTGGCCTTCCCTTTGCGTGAACACACCAAAGTGAGCGAATCAACTTTGCGCGATTTGGTGTTAATGAAACTCAATGCGGTTGGTTTGCGTGGCGCGCGTGATTTGATGCCATCGCAAATCTCAGGCGGTATGGCCAGACGCGTGGCTCTTGCCAGAGCTATTGCACTCGACCCTCCTTTGATCATGTACGACGAGCCATTCGCTGGCTTGGATCCGATTTCTTTGGGCATCACTGCGCGCTTGATTAAAAATATGAATCAAGCTTTAGGTGCCACCAGTATTTTGGTGACGCACGATATTCCAGAAACTTTTGAAATTGCAGATTACGTTTATTTCATTGCGAACGGAACGATTGCCGCTGAAGGTACTCCTCATGATTTAAAACTATCCACAGATCCATTTGTGAAGCAATTTGTTTCTGCTGATCCTGATGGTCCGGTGCCATTCCATTACCCAGGCAAAACATTGGCTGAAGATTTTGGGGCTCAGGCATGAACAGCGTTTTAAATACATTGGGTCATTTGGGCGCCTTTGTGCGAGAACACCTTGTGGGGCTTGGTTATGCCTCAAGGATGTTTATCACCATCATGCGACGTTCAGTATTTTTGTTCAAGCGTCCACGCTTGGTCACTGATCAAGTTCACTTTCTTGGCAATTACTCTTTTGTGATCATTGCTGTCTCGGGTTTATTTGTTGGTTTTGTTTTGGGTTTGCAAGGTTATTACACCTTGAATCGTTATGGCTCTGAGCAAGCGCTGGGTTTATTGGTGGCTTTGTCATTGGTTCGTGAATTGGGCCCGGTTGTCACTGCGCTTTTATTTGCCGGTCGCGCTGGAACATCTTTGACTGCTGAAATCGGTCTCATGAAAGCGGGTGAGCAATTAAGCGCCATGGAAATGATGGCCGTGGATCCTTTGACAAGGGTCATTGCCCCAAGGCTTTGGGCTGGCATCATCGCCATGCCAATTTTGGCCGCTATTTTTAGTGCAGTTGGCATCATAGGTGGTTATTTAGTAGGTGTACCATTGATTGGTGTGGATGACGGCGCATTCTGGGCACAAATGCAAGCGGGCGTCGATGTGGTGAAAGACATTGGTAACGGCGTGATCAAGAGCATGGTCTTTGGTGTTGCTGTTACTTTTATTGCTTTGTATCAGGGTCATGAAGCCAAGCCAACGCCTGAGGGTGTTGCAAGAGCAACCACTCGCACAGTGGTGATTGCTTCCTTGGCAGTTTTGGCCCTGGATTTCCTTTTAACTGCAGTGATGTTCACAAGCTGATAAAGTCTTATAAATTTTGTAAATAATATGAAAAAACAATCATTAGATATCTGGGTCGGTTTATTTGTGGCGCTTGGCCTCTTGGCTTTGCTATTTTTGGCATTGAAAGCTGGAAATATGAGTGCTTTTACTTTTGAGCCAACCTACCAGGTAAGTGCGAAATTCGACAACATTGGCGGATTGAAGCCACGAGCTCCTGTGAAAAGTGCGGGTGTGGTGGTTGGCCGTGTTTCAGAAATTCGTTTTGATGACCAAAGTTATCAAGCCACTGTTTTCATGAATTTAGAAGAGCGTTATAAATTCCCGAAAGACAGTTCTGCCAAGATTTTGACCTCCGGTTTGTTGGGTGAGCAGTACATTGGTCTTGAGGCTGGTGGTGATGAAGCGATGATTGTGGGTGGCAGCAAGCTGACCCAAACACAATCAGCCATCGTTTTAGAAAACCTGATCAGTCAGTTTTTGTATAACAAAGCCTCTGATGGCGCGCCATCAGATAAAAAATAGAGAGCCCTCTAGCAGAGAAAGAAGATTGACGATTCAATATGTTGAACATAATCAATAAAACAATCATAAAAAAACTCTTGATGTTCGGCGTGATTTTGATGACGGGATGTGCTACCACTCAGCAAAGTGAGCGTGTTGCCAAGATTGATCCCTTTGAGCCGATGAATCGAGCCATTTTTTCTTTTAACGAAAAAGCTGATGAATATGTGATCAAGCCGGTTGCCGAGGCATATAAATTTGTTTTGCCTGAATTTGTGCGCACAGGTGTAACGAACTTCTTTGGCAATATCAATGATGTATTGATTGCAGCCAATAATTTATTACAAGGTAAACCTGGTAACGCCGCCAATGATATTGGTCGATTTTTAATCAACTCAACGATTGGTGTTTTGGGCTTATTTGATGTCGCCACTGATATGGGTTTGGATAAAAATCGAGAAGACTTTGGTCAGACTCTAGGTGTCTGGGGTGTGCCAGATGGCCCCTATGTTGTACTACCTTTCTTTGGCGCCAGCAATGTGCGCGACACCGCTGGTTTCGTGGTTGACATAGAAACCGACTTTATTCTGAATTCAAATAAGTTGAACAGAGACCAAAAAATCGGCTCTACAGTATTAAGGGTGATTAATCTGCGCGCTAATTTACTAGATGCAGGGCAGTTGTTAGATGATGCTGCCTTTGATAAGTACAGTTTCTTGCGTGATGGCTATTTGCAGCGTCGTCGCAATCAAATTTACGACGGCAACCCCCCTCCACTGAAAGAGGAAGATTGAGCTTCTGAAATTGCCCCGCAATATCTATACAATTCAGGTATCTGTTTCACACCTGTTAATTAAGGCACTTTGACTAATCATGTACCCTATTTTTAATAAAACATTGGCAGCAATCGCATTGAGTTTGATCACTGCTACCACCTCTTTTGCTCAAGCGCAGCCAGCTACAGCCAGTGCCAATATGAGCACCCCTGACGGTTTGGTTAAATTTGTGGTTGAAGATGTGATGAACACCATCAAATCTGACAAAGCTATTCAAAGTGGTGATTTGAGAAAAGTTAATGCCTTGGTGGATCAAAAAATATTGCCTTACAGTGATTTTCAAAAAACCACCCGTTTATCGATGGGTAGAAATTGGTCGAAAGCAACGCCTGCGCAGCAAGCCTTGATCACTCAAGAATTCAAAACATTGTTGATACGTATCTATGGCGGTGCATTGGCTCAAGTCAAAGACCAAAAAATTCAGTACAAACCATTCAGAGCCTCAGCAGATGACACTGATGTGATTGTTAGAACAGTGGTGGTTGGTAAGGGCGAGCCAATTCAGATTGACTATCGCCTTGAAAAAACAGGCAATGCTTGGCGTGTTTACGACATCAACATTTTAGGTGCTTGGTTAGTGGAGTCATACCGTAACCAGTTCAATGATCAGGTCAGCAAGGGTGGCATTGACGGCCTAATTCAGTTTTTACAACAAAGAAATAATTCTTTGGCCAACGCTAAATAATGACGACTGTTAGCTTCAAATTTCCTGCAAAGATTGACCATGCTAATGTTGAGAGCGTATTAGTCAGCGGACTTAACATGATGAAGACACTGGCGTCAGGAAGTTTGATGGTGATTGATTGTCAAGACTTGCAGACCTTTGACTCGAGCGCTTTGAGCATTATTTTATCGATGAAGCGTCAGGCGCAAATTCAGTCAGTCAATGTTCAATTAGATGCCGTTCCTGAAAAACTAGCGAGCCTAGCAACGGTTTATGGTTTATCAGATGTTGTGCTGGCATGAGTGCAATTGAATTTAAAAATCTCAGTAAAAACTACGGCCCCTTACTAGCACTTAATGACATTAATTTAAGTATTGAAGAGGGTGAGTTCTTTGGATTGTTAGGCCCCAACGGGGCTGGCAAAACAACCCTCATTTCAATCTTGGCTGGCCTGTGCAAGCCAAGCCACGGTCAAGTCAAGGTCATGGGGCATGATGTTCAAACCGACTTCCGTGCAGCCAGGCGTTTGTTGGGCATAGTTCCTCAAGAATTGGTGTTTGATCCATTTTTCAATGTTCGTGAGACTCTGAAATTTCAGTCCGGTTATTTTGGTATCAACAATAACGATGCGTGGATTGATGAAATCATGCATCACTTGGGCCTCACTGATAAAGCTGATAAAAATATGCGAGCTCTCTCGGGTGGCATGAAGCGCCGTGTGTTGGTCGCTCAAGCTCTGGTGCATCGCCCGCCCGTGATTGTTTTGGATGAGCCAACAGCCGGTGTGGATGTTGAGTTGCGCCAATCGTTATGGAAATTCATCAGCCGCCTGAATCAAGAGGGTCACACGATTGTGTTGACCACTCATTACCTCGAGGAAGCAGAGCAATTGTGCAATCGCATCGCGATGCTGAAAAAAGGTCAAATCGTGGCTTTAGATACCACAGCAAATTTATTGGCAAGGGTTAAAAATCCAAATGCCAAAGATGGTGATTTAGAAGATGTCTTCATGCAAATCATGCAAGAGGAGAGTGCCTCTTGAATCAATCGAATTTGAATACCTTTGAATCAAGCAGTGGTTTTTATGCGCTTTTTTACAAGGAAGTGAAAAGATTTTGGCGGGTGAGTTTTCAGACGGTCGCTGCACCAGTGTTAACAGCCATCTTGTATTTGATGATCTTTGGCCACGTACTAGAGGATCATGTCAAAGTTTATGACGCGATTAGCTACACCGCATTTTTGATACCTGGTTTGGTGATGATGAGTTTGTTGCAAAATTCTTTTGCGAACACCTCTTCATCTTTGATTCAGTCAAAAATCACGGGTAATTTAATTTTTGTTTTGCTGGCACCGCTATCGCATTTTGAGTTCTTCTCTGCTTATGTTTTGGCTGCGATGGTCAGGGGTATTGCAGTAGGAGCCGGTGTATTTTTAGCAACCTATTGGTTCACTGATATCAGCTTTTATCAGCCCTTGTGGATTTTGGTGTTTGGCTTGCTGAGTGCAGCATTGTTAGCAGCCTTGGGTTTGATTGCAGGCATTTGGGCTGAGAAGTTTGATCAGTTGGCAGCCTTCCAGAATTTTTTCATCATGCCGGCCACCATGTTGTCCGGTGTTTTTTACTCGATTCACAGCTTGCCACCGATTTGGCAAACCATTTCTCATTTCAATCCATTCTTCTACATGATTGATGGTTTTAGATATGGATTTTTTGGTATTTCTGATGTGTCACCATGGTTCAGTTTGGTGGTCATCGGTATCTTCTTTATTGGGGTGGCTGGTTTGACCTTGAAGCTTTTATCAACTGGTTATAAATTAAGACATTGATTGATCTTATTTCATTGAGCGTCATTATTTAAAAGAGATATTCCTATGTTGCCAAGTCCTGAACAAGTTAAAAGTTATATTGCCAATGGCATTGATTGCCTTCATCTTGAAGTTGAAGGTGATGGTCAGCATTTCTTTGCTACGATTGTGAGTGCTGATTTTGAGGGTTTGCGTTTGGTGCAGCGCCACCAAAAAGTTTATGCGGCTTTGGGCGATCGAATGAAATCTGAAATTCATGCCCTATCATTCAAGGCATTGACGCCAGAAGAGCATGCGGCGGGAAAATAATTAAAAGGTTATATAGACGTGGATAAGTTATCAATACAAGGTGGCATTCCTTTAAAAGGTGAGATCACCATCACAGGTGCAAAAAATGCTGCACTACCGATTTTGTGTGCGGCTCTTTTGAGTGCTGAGCCAATCACTTTAAGAAATCTGCCTGATTTACAGGATGTGCGCACGATTCTAAAAATTTTGGCGCAGATGGGTTTGAAGGTCACATTCCCCAATCCGGATGATCGTTCAGTGGTTGTTTTGGATGGTTCTGATATTCATACGCCAGAAGCTTCGTATGACTTGGTGAAAACCATGCGCGCATCTATTTTGGTATTGGGCCCATTATTGGCACGTTTCGGCCACGCCAAAGTATCTTTACCGGGAGGTTGCGCGATTGGTGCGCGCCCAGTGGATCA
>CALMBU010000100.1 GCA_937863045.1 uncultured Polynucleobacter sp.
GCAATGACATAGCTTTGATCATTACTGTCGGGATTCAAGGATTTTTGTAAAACATCCTTGGCCTTCAGTTGGGTGTCGGTGCTGTCAAGACGAATCTTGATGGTACCGTTGGCACCGATGCGCTCAAATTGCATGCCTTTGGGCTCAATTTGTGCGTTTTTTAATACTTCGGCAATACGCTCTTGCATATTGCTATCAATTTTTACCGTGACTTTACCCGCTGAGATTTGTACTGCCGGGGCCTCTCCGAAAAAATTAGGAAGAGTGTATAGAGCTCCAATAACAAGCGCTACAACGATGACAAGGTATTTCCACAGCGGGTAACGGTTCATGCTAAATCTTTCTTAGATTTCTTTGATGGTGCCTTTTGGTAAAACAGCAGTAATTGCATTTTTCTGCATTTTTACTTCTGTTCCAGGTAGCAATTCAACTGTCACATACGGATCTTTTAGGGTAGTTACTTTGCCCATAAGACCGCCAACAGTCACAACCTCATCACCAACTGACAATGCCTCAAGCATATTTCTAACTTCTTTTTGACGCTTCATTTGTGGGCGAATCATCACAAAATACAAAACGACAAACATCAATATCAAGGGTATAAAACCCATTAAACCACCAGATTCTGCTCCGGCTGTCTGTGCATATGCGTTACTGATCAACATCTTATTTCCTCCAAGTAGAAAGTCTGATTTTACCCTGTAGTCTCAAGGACACCTAAAGCTCTGTTTTTATGAAATTCCTCAATGAATTCAGGGAATAGATCTTCGTCTAGGGACTGTCTAATTTCACTCATTAGATTGACGTAATAGTGAATGTTATGAATCGTATTAAGTTGGGCGCCAAGGATCTCATTGGTTTTTTGTAAATGGTGCAAATATGCTCTGGAAAAGTTGCGACAGGTGTAGCAAGTGCAGCTAGCATCTAAAGGACGGGTATCGTCTTTGAAGGCCGCATTTCTGAGCTTTAAGTCGCCAAATCGAGTGAATAACCAGCCATTCCTTGCATTTCTGGTGGGCATCACACAATCGAACATATCGATGCCTTGACTCACGCCAAGAACCAAATCTTCAGGCGTGCCAACACCCATCAGGTAATGCGGTTTGTTTGCAGGTAATTTGGGTCCAATGTGTCTCAGAATTCTTTCAAACTCTGGTTTTGGCTCTCCCACTGATAAGCCGCCAATTGCAATACCGTCAAAATCTTGACCTGCCACCCCATCTAAAGAGACATCTCTGAGGTGCTCAAACATGCCGCCTTGGACAATGCCAAAGAGAGCATTGCCAGTATTGAGTTCTCTGAATCTACGGATAGAGCGCTCGCCCCATCTGAGTGAGAGCTCTAATGAATTTTTCGCAGTTTTTTCATCGGTGGTGATGCCATTTGTTTCGTAGGGCGTGCATTCATCGAATTGCATGGCAATGTCACTGTTCAAGACCGCTTGGATATCCATTGATATCTCAGGAGACATGAACAGCTTATCTCCGTTAACGGGGGATGCAAAAGCAACCCCTTCTTCGGTGATTTTTCTCAAGGCACCCAAACTAAATACCTGAAAGCCACCAGAGTCCGTCAGGATGGGCTTTTTCCACCCCATGAAGTCATGCAAGCCATGATGTTTACCGATCACATCAAGGCCTGGTCTGAGCCATAAATGAAAGGTATTGCCAAGAACGATTTGTGCCGCCGCTTCCTCGAGGTCTCTTGGGGTCATTCCTTTGACGGTGCCATAGGTTCCTACCGGCATAAAAATAGGGGTTTGAACTTTGCCGTGTGTGAGGCTTAGTTCACCACGACGCGCATGAGTTCGTGAATCTTTTTTGAGAAGTTTGAAGTTGAATGAAGTCATTGACGTGTGAGTAGCATGGCGTCGCCATAGCTGAAGAAGCGATATTGTTGTTGAATAGCATGATCATAAGCTTTTCTGATCGGCTCAACCCCAGCAAAAGCACTAACAAGCATCAGCAAGGTCGAGCAGGGTAAATGAAAGTTTGTGATCAGTTGATCGATGACTTTGAATTCATAACCAGGGGTGATAAACAACTTGGTTTCACCCTCCTGGATACCAAATGCAGCTGATGACTCGAGGGCTCTGAGGCTGGTGGTGCCCACAGCTATGACTTTACCGCCCGTTGACTTGGTTTTTTTAATGAGCTCTTGAGTTTCTACTGGAATCGAAAACCACTCGCTGTGCATTTTATGTTCAGATAAATCCTCATTTCTGACGGGGGTGAATGTGCCAGCGCCAACGTGCAGTGTGAGGGTGGTGTATTTGACTCCCTTGGCCATGATTTTGTCCAAGGTTTCTTGGTCAAAATGAAGTCCAGCGGTTGGGGCAGCAACGGCACCAGGATTCTTTGCTACGACGGTTTGATAGCGTTCCGCATCAGTTTCATCTGCTTGATGGTTGATGTATGGAGGTAGTGGAATTTCTCCATATTGATCAAGAATAGATAGACAGGATGATGAAAATTCAATTTCAAAAAATCTGTTATCCGAATCCTCATGGGGTTTGATGACACTGATATAAAGCTCTTGCTGATCATTGCCTAAAAATATCTTGCTGCCAGGCTTTGGGGTTTTTGAGGCTCTGATTTGAGCAATCGCAGATTTTTCTCCCGTGATCCTCTCAAGGAATACTTCAACAGCGCCACCCGTATCTTTTTTGCCAAACAAACGGGCGGGGATAACTTTTGTATCATTGAAGACAAGTAAATCATTGGGATTCAATAAATCAATTAAATCGGTGAATTGATGATCTTTGATCAAAACATCAGAAGCTTGATTTTCTAAAACAAGCAATCTACTCGCTGCCCTGTTAGGCAGGGGATGTTGAGCAATTAATTCAGGTGGCAGGTTGTAATTAAAGTCTGAAAGTCTCATCGCAGTACCATGAAAGAATAAAAAATTTAAACATGACCAAAAAAGCCAGTTCACCCTCATTAGAAAAGCTAGGATTGCATTCCAGCTTGGACTGCGTTTTGCATCTGCCGATTCGTTATGAGGACGAAACCAAATTATCAACCATTGCCCAAGCTATTGGTACTTTTGGTGGATTGACCTTTCAGGTACAAGGGATTGTGATCAAACAAGAAGTTTTGTTTCGCCCCAGAAGGCAATTATTGGTTGTGATCAGGGATGAGAATGGGGATGAGTTATTCCTGAGATGGTTGAACTTTTACCCCAGCCAGCAAAAGCAAATGGCTGTGGGAGTTAATCTTAGGGTTCGCGGTGAAATCAGAGATGGGTTTTATGGGCCTGAGATGGTTCACCCAGGTGTTAAAGCAGTTAGCCCTGACGCTCCCTTGCCAAGCACTTTGACACCAGTCTATTCAACCGTGGCAGGCGTTGGTCAGCACGTGATTCGTCAAGCCATCAGCAAGGCCTTTAAAGATGATGAATTACAGTCAGACTTAAAAGATCTTTTGCCCAAAGAAGTGATGGCCAGCACTTTTGTGGGTTTGAACATCCCAAGTTTGTGGGATGCTTTAAATACTCTGCATCAACCAGGCAAGTCGGATGACTTGGCAGCCATTCAGGATCGCCATCATCCAGCTTGGAGGCGAGTTCAAATTGAAGAGTTGTTGGCTCAACAACTGTCTCTTTTGCAAGCTCGTGAAAAACGTTTGGCTCGTCAAGCTGTGCGCATGAGTCAAGAAGCCATTGAGGGCGGAGTGCTCAAGAATTTCTTAAAGCAGTTGCCTTTTGAGTTAACCAATGCTCAACAGCAATCTTGGCTAGATATCTTGAAAGATTTGGGTGAGTCGTATCCGATGAACAGGCTTTTGCAAGGAGATGTTGGCAGTGGCAAAACAGTGGTAGCAACTTTGGCCGCATTGCATTGCATTGATCATGGGTATCAGGCGGCGATCATGGCCCCAACAGAAATACTGGCAGAGCAACATTACCGCAAGTTAAAAAATTGGCTTGAACCTTTGGGCGTCAAAATCACATGGTTAACAGGCTCTCTTAAAGCCAAAGAAAAGCGAGAAGCCCAAGAGCTGATTTGTAATGGTCAGGCTCAGTTGGTGATTGGCACGCATGCATTAATTCAAGAGGGCGTTGAGTTCGCAAGATTGGGATTCGCGGTGATTGATGAGCAACATCGCTTTGGGGTCAAGCAGCGTTTGCGTTTACAGCAAAAAATTGATGATATTGAAGTGGATTGTCATCAATTAATGATGTCTGCAACACCAATACCAAGAACACTGGCGATGACTTTTTATGCTGATTTAGAAGTGTCTGTCATCAACGAATTACCGCCGGGTAGAAGCCCGATTGTTACAAAATTAGTTAAAAACGAGCGGCGCCAAGAGCTGGTCTTGGGTTTGGTGTCTGAGTTGGATAAAGGGCGCCAAGTGTATTGGGTCTGCCCTTTGATTGAAGAGTCTGAAGTCTTGCAGCTAAAAACGGCCGTAGATACTCATGCAGCACTCCAAGAGGCTTTACCTGGGATCTCAATCGGTTTGGTTCATGGACGTTTAAAGGGGTCTGAAAAAAATGCCGTGATGCAAGCCTTTGCAGCGGGAGATATTCAAGTGCTGGTGGCCACAACGGTGATTGAGGTTGGGGTTGATGTGCCAAATGCCTCATTGATGATCATTGAGCATGCAGAAAGATTTGGCTACTCGCAGCTTCATCAATTAAGGGGTCGAGTCGGACGAGGTTCTGCAGAGTCTGTGTGTATTTTGTTATACGGCCCAGAGCTATCATTGGCAGCCAAGGAGCGATTGCAGACTCTCAAAGAAACGCAAGATGGTTTTGTGATTGCTGAGCGAGATTTGGCCTTGCGCGGCCCAGGAGAGTTGCTGGGATCAAAGCAATCGGGCGATGCCATGTTGCGCTTCATCGATTTACAAAAAGAATCTTGGTTGATCGAAAAAACTCAAGAGTTGGCCAAGCAATTACTCATCAGCTACCCCGATGTTGCCCAGCAACACTTATCGCGCTGGTTAGGTAATCGTGCTGAATATCTAAAAGCTTGATATTCTCTCTGTATGACACTCACCGAACTCAGATATATCGTTGCCGTTGCAAGGGAGCGCCATTTTGGCCGAGCTGCTGAAGCGTGCTTTGTTTCTCAGCCAACCTTATCGGTCGCGATTAAAAAATTAGAAGATGAGCTCAATGTTCAAATTTTTGAGCGTTCTGGTTCTGAGCTGGCAATCACTGCCCTAGGGCAGACCATCATTCATCAAGCTCAAAAGGTTTTGGATGAAGCTCATGTCATCAAGCACCTGGCCCAACATGGCCAAGATCCTTTGTCGGGCCCTGTGCGTTTAGGAACTATCTATACGATCGCACCTTATTTATTGCCAAAGTTAATTGCTAAGAGTCGTGAAGCTTTGCCGCAGATGCCTTTGTACCTTCAAGAAAATTTCACCACAAAGCTTTTAGAGCTTCTAAAGCAAGGTGATATCGATGCTGCCATCATGGCGGATACATTTCCGCAAAGCGGGCTAGAGGTTTTACCTTTGTATGAAGAAGGCTTCATGGTGGCTGTTCCTCAAGGGCATCCGTGGCAAAGTCTATCAATCATTCAACACAATGAATTGCAGTCGCAAAAAACATTGCTCTTGGGTGAGGGGCATTGCTTCAGAGATCAAGTCTTAGATATTTGTCCTGATATGCAAAAAAATCAGAAAGATGGCGAGATCAGTAGCTTTGAGGGATCATCTTTAGAGACCATCAGACAAATGGTGGCTGGTGGGATTGGTATCAGCATCATGCCCATCACATCCATTCCTGATGAAGCCAATAGCAATGGTTTGATTCGTTACATCCCATTTGCCAATCCGATTCCTAAGCGTCGCGTGGTCTTGGCTTGGCGTAAAAGTTACGCCAGAACAAAAGCCATGCATGCTTTAGCGGATGCGATTAAATCATCTGGTTTGACAGGGGTGGATTTCTTGTAATGTCTTCAAGGTTGTCTGATTATTTAGCGCTGATTCGATTTGATAAGCCCATTGGCACTTTATTGGTCTTGTGGCCAACTTTGTGGGGTTTATGGATTGCATCCTCTGGCGAGCCAAAAGCATCTCATCTGATCATATTTGTTGTGGGTTGCTTTTTGATGAGAAGTGCTGGATGTGCCATCAATGATTATGCTGACAGAGACTTTGACAAGCATGTTTCAAGAACCCAAGATCGCCCTGTCACTGCTGGACGAATCAAGCCCATAGAGGCTTTGATGATTGCTGCTGCGCTTGCGCTTGCGGCATTCATATTGATTCTGCCACTCAATACATTCACAAAGCTTCTATCTGTTCCAGCAGTCGCTATTGCGATTATTTATCCCTTCACCAAAAGATTTTTCTCTATCCCACAAGCGATTTTGGGCATAGCCTTTTCGTTTGGTATTCCGATGGCTTTTGCGGCGGTCTTGAATGAGATACCTGCTTACGCATGGTTGTTGGTTCTTGCGAACATCGCTTGGGCCATTGCTTACGATACGGCTTACGCCATGGTTGATAGAGATGATGACTTAAGTTTGGGTATCAAGACCTCTGCCATCACATTTGGTCGGTACGATGTAATGGCCATTTGTCTTTGTTATGGCATCTGTCTTTTGAGTTTTGCTGTGCTTGGATGGCTGTTGGCATTCCCGACAGTTTTTTGGATCTTTTTAGGACTAGCCTTTTTGCTGGCTGTTTACTATTTCCAGTTGATCAAAGATCGACAAAAAGAAAAATGCTTTTTGGCATTTAGAAGAAATAATTGGTTTGGCATGTGCTTATTCTTAGCCATTGCGTTTGCCTATTGGTGATCACTGATCACCAACCGCTAGTCACTAATCACTGCTTGCTGAATTCTTGGCCCATCGCTTCACTGCGTTGACTAGCAGCTGCCACCGCCTTCATCATGATGTTCGCCCAAGATTCTTGCTCAAGGACTGTCAGTGCAGCATAGGTGGTGCCACCTTTTGAGGTCACGCGTTCTCTGAGGGTCGCTGGCGACTCTGAAGATTGGGCGGCAAGCTTAGCAGCACCCTGCAAGGTTTGTATTGCTAGAAGACGGGCCTGCTCTTGTGAAAGTCCTTGAGCGATGGCGGCTTTCTCAAGAGATTCTAAGAAAGCAAATACATAGGCTGGACCACTGCCAGATACTGCTGTGATGTCGTCCATTTGTTTTTCAGAGTTAACCCAAACAATCTTACCCACGGCTTCACAAATCGAACTTGCGAGTGCTTGGTCGGCAGCGCTGATATTACTATCTGCAAATAGACCAGTCATGCCTTCACCAATCAAGGCAGGCGTATTGGGCATGGCTCTGATAATTCTTTGGTGGCCAAGCCATTTAGCCATATCGGCTGTTTTAATGCCGGCTGCCACGCTTAGGCAAAGAGGTTTGCTTGTGAATGACTTCAGAACAAGTGCTAACTCAGAAGCTGCTTCTTTAAATTGCTGAGGCTTCACTGCCATGACAAGAACATCGCAGTTTTCAATGTGCGGAGCTAGCTTATCAACTGAAGCAGCGCAGATGATCGAGAGATCACTTTCCAGGCGCAGGCGCGTTTGATCAAATGGATCAGCAACAAACATATTCTTTGCTTGAGCACCCCGATTGATCAAGCCACCAATCAAGGCGCTGGCCATGTTTCCGCCACCAATAAAGCCGATTTTTAAATTTGCTAATGAAGTCATAAATAGGTTCTTTTGCCGAAAATTGCTGTGCCAACACGCACCATCGTACTACCTTCTGCAATGGCTGCTTCAATATCTGAAGACATGCCCATGGATAGAGTATCTAACTGAACCTTTTGATGATCAAGGGCGGTGGATTGCTGTAAGTTGCTTAAAAGTTCACGTAACTGTTGGTGAGATTTTTTTTGAGCCTCTACATCTTCAGTGGGCTCTGGAATACTCATGAGACCTCTTAGGCGAAGATGAGGCATGGCTGATATTTTTTGGCAGATATCTAATAGTTCATTAGCCTGGATACCACTTTTGGATGCTTCACCACTGATGTTCACTTGCACGCAAACATCCAAAGGCGGCAAGTGAGCAGGACGTTGATCATTTAGGCGTTGAGCAATTTTGAGGCGATCAATGCTGTGCACCCAGTCAAAATTTTCTGCCACATCTTTTGATTTATTACTTTGAATAGGACCAATGAAGTGCCACTCTATGCTTGAGCGCAAATCTTTTAGCTCTAATACCTTGGCAACACCTTCTTGAACATAGTTTTCACCAAAGCATCTTTGGCCAAAAGAATAAGCATCTCTCACATCTTCTGCTGGAAATGTCTTTGAAACTGCTAGTAATTTGATATCTTGCGCAGAGCGGCCACAAGCTGTGGCCGCTTGATTGATGCGCTCTTTGATGGCGTTTAAATTATTTTGAAGTGCTGACATGTCCCATGTTCTTCTCGATGAGAGAGTCAATCAATTCAATCCAATGCTCAACAGGCGTTGTTTCATTTTGTAGATGAGTGATACAACCAACGTTGGCAGAAACAATTCTTTGAGCTTGATGATCAACCACCGCTTGTTGAAGATTACTTAACTTTTGTTCTTTTAATTGTTTGGATAGATCGGCTTGCAGAATCGAGTAAGTACCAGCTGAGCCGCAACACAGGTGACTGTCTTGGCAAGTATTGATGTTAATACCAAGCTTGCTAAGCATGACCTCTAGTTGACCTTTGATTTTTTGCCCATGTTGCAAGGTGCAAGGCGGATGGAAAATCACACCTTCTTGTTTTGCACGATCACCAACCAAACCTTGAAGCTTATCAAGATACTGAGGCAAGATTTCAACCAAGTCTTTACATAGATCTGAAATAACTTGGGCTTTCTTGGCATAAGCAGGATCATCTTTAAGGATGTGACCATATTCCTTGATGGTGACGCCACAGCCTGAGGCATTCATCAAGATAGCCTGAATCTTTTCACCTTGGCACTCTGGAGCAGTTCCTTCGATGTAAGGCCACCAAGCGTCAATGTTGCGACGCATGTCATTCAAGCCAGCTTCCTGCTCATTTAAATGGTATTTCAGGGCGCCACAACAACCTGCTTTTGGCGCTGCTAAAACATCAACGCCCAAGTGCGACATCACTCTAAAACTTGCATTATTGATGTTGGGCAGCATGCCTGGTTGAACGCAGCCTTCCAAGATCAACATCTTGGTTTTATTCAAGTTGGCTGCAGGTCTTGTACCAGGATTTTTTCCTTGAGGAATTTTTTGTTTGATTGCCGCCGGTAAAAGAGGGCGCATGACTCTGCCGATGCGCATCGCGTTATCAAACAAAGTTTTATTTGTTAAGCCATTGGCCAAGGCTTTGCGAAGCAATCTTTGCATCAATGGCCTTGGGTTGGTTTGTTCTTCAGCCCACTTGCGGCCAATATCAATCAGATGGCCATAGTCAACGCCGCTAGGGCAAGTGCTTTCGCAGTTACGGCAGGTCAAGCAGCGATCCAAATGTTCTCTGGTTTTTTCGGTGGCCTGTCTACCTTCAGCCATTTGCTTGATCAAATAAATACGTCCACGCGGACCATCTAATTCATCACCAAGTAACTGATAAGTAGGACAAGTTGCTGTACAAAAACCACAATGGACGCATTTATTCAAAATACTTTGAGCCATCGTGCCATCGGCAGTGCCTATAAATTGAGGAGCTAATTCTGTTTGCATATTAGGCCAATCTTCCGGTTGCAAAAACGCCATTAGGATCGAAAGCTTTTGCGAGACGATCTTGAATGGTTGCTAAGGGGCTTGTTAGAGGGTTGTCTTTGAGTGAGCTGAGCATCGCCTGATTTTTATGACTTGCTCTAAAAATACTTGCATGACCATTGGCTGCGAGAGCGATCTTCTTGGCACTTTCTGCATCAATCTGACCTTTCCACCAACGTTGACCACCATGCCATTCAATCAAAGTTGTACCTGGTAAATCCAGTGGTGCAGAGGTTGGTGCTACTGCGAAGCGCCACAGTGGTGATTCGCTTGACTCACTGAACCAAGTATTTTTTTGTTCTTTTAAGTCATGCCAAAAAATAGCGGCTTGCTCATCATCAATGACTTTCATGCCATATTTTTGACCAAACGTCTGGATGGCTGATTCAACAGCTGCTTTGGCACCATTTAAGCGAAGGTGCAGCGTACCTGAGCCATCACCTTGCCAGCAAGAAGCACTCAAAGGCCATGGTTGACTGGCCAGTAAGTTCATTAACTGAATAGCTTCAGCCTGAGTGATTTGCGTTGTGACGGTTGCGCTCGCCGCAGGCTTTGGTAAAACTTTAATAGACACATCCAGCAGCAATCCCAAAGTGCCGAATGATCCAGGCATCAATCTTGAAACATCATAACCAGCAACGTTTTTCATGACAGTGCCACCAAAGTTCATGATTTGAGATTGGCCATCCATGACTTTAGCGCCCAAAACAAAATCTCTGAGATTGCCAGCGCTCACACGTCCAGGACCTGCTAGACCCGAGCAAACCATGCCACCAATGGTTGCGTTAGCACCAAAATGTGGGGATTCAAAAGAAAACTGTTGATTCTTTTCTGCAAGAATTGACTCAACTTCTTTGATTAGAGTGCCAGCCTTGACTGTGATCACCAACTCATCCGGCTGATAACTCACCACACCTTGATAGTCTTTCGTGGACAGAGGGGTGCCTTTGAGCTCGCCACCCAACCAATCCTTTGAACCTGAGCCTGTGATGCGCAACAATTGTTTGGCCTGAACTGCGCCTTGGATTTGCTCTGCAAATCCTTTCAATAACTGATCACTCATTTAAAAGCGCTCCAATTCTGGGTGAGGTAAAACACCACCAGTGACGCGCATGCGACCATATTCAGCACAGCGATTGAGCGTTGGGATTGCTTTGTCAGGATTCAATAATTTATCTGGATCAAAGGCTGCTTTTACTTTCCAAAAAAGTTCGCGCTCTGAGTCACTGAATTGAACACACATCTCATTGATCTTCTCAATACCTACGCCGTGCTCACCAGTGATAGTTCCACCAAGTTCAACGCAGGTTCTTAAAATGTCACTGCCAAACGCTTCAGCGCGATGCCATTCGGCCTTATCTGAACCGTTGAACATGATGAGTGGGTGCATATTGCCATCACCTGCATGGAAAACGTTCATGCAGCGCAATTGGTATTTCTGTTCCATCACCTGAATACGTTTTAACAAAGTAGCAATGTGTTGGCGGGGAATGGTTCCATCCATGCAATAGTAGTCAGCTGAAATTCTACCGGCGGCTGGGAAGGCATTCTTTCTACCGCTCCAAAACTTAAGGCGCTCAGCTTCACTTTGAGAAACCTGTAGACGAATGGCGCCACTATTTTTAAGCACAGCAGTCATGCGCTCAATTTCTTCAGCTACTTCTTCAGGTGTGCCATCAGACTCGCACAACAAAATAGCCGCAGCGTTCATATCGTAACCGGCATGAACAAACTCTTCCACAGCACGTGTGGCGGCTTGGTCCATCATTTCTAGACCTGCGGGAATAATGCCTGCAGCAATGATCGCAGCAACTGCGTTGCCACCTTTTTCTACGTCATCAAAACTAGCCATGATGACTTGAGCTAATTGAGGTTTTGGTACCAGCTTGACCACCACTTCGGTGATGACTGCCAACATGCCTTCACTACCAACCAAGATCGAGATCAAATCTAATCCAGGTGCATCTGGCGCTAGACTGCCGAACTCAACAACCTCACCAGTCATCAAAATACCGCGCACCTTGAGGATATTGTGAAGGGTTAGGCCGTACTTTAGGCAATGCACGCCACCAGAGTTTTCGCTGACATTGCCGCCAATCGAGCAGGCAATTTGAGAGGATGGATCTGGAGCGTAATACAAGCCGTGTTTTGCAACTGCCTCAGAAATTGCTAAATTTCTAACGCCAGGCTGAACCACTGCCGTTCTGGCGATGGGGTCAACATGGATGATTTTCTTGAGTTTTGCCAAGGAGAGCACCAAACCTTGAGAAATCGGCATAGCGCCGCCTGAGAGACCGGTTCCTGCACCTCTTGGCACAATCGGTACCTGTAAATCTCTGCAGACCTTGATGACTTCAACGGCTTGGGCCTCAGTTTCAGGCAGGGCTACTGCCAAAGGCATTTGGCGATATGCCGCTAAACCATCACATTCATAAGGAATTGTGTCTTCGGGCTCCCATAAAAGGGCATGTTCAGGCAAATGAGGCTTTAAAGCCTTAACTAGATGGGCTTGGCGGGCTTTAATAAAAGCCTCAGAGTTCTCATTAACAGTATTCATATATCTCGATTGTTGATGGTTTGGCTCTATTCTAGCCATTTCCCTATAATCAGTCACATGGGTAAAAGATTGACACAAATTGCAACACGCACAGGCGATACCGGCACCACTGGTTTGGGTGATGGTCAACGCGTTGACAAAGACCATCTCAGGATCTGCGCCATGGGCGATGTTGATGAGCTTAATTCAGAAATTGGGGTCTTGATCACTGAGGATATTCCTCAGGCAATCGCTGCTGAATTGAGAGAATTATTCTCCACAGTCCAGCACGATCTATTCGATTTGGGTGGTGAGTTATGCATCCCTAATTACACCTTGCTCAAAGAAGAGCAGGTCGCTCAGTTAGATGTTTGGCTTGAAAAATACAATGCCAGCTTGCCTCGTCTAGAAGAATTTATTCTTCCAGGTGGTACACGTGCCGCTGCCCAAGCTCATGTTTGCAGAACCGTTTGTCGAAGAGCTGAGCGTTCAATCGTTAAGTTAGGGCGTCATGAACCGATTCATGATTCACCACGTCAATACGTCAACAGACTCTCAGATTTGTTATTCGTTTTAGCTCGTGTATTGAACCGCGCTGCAGGTGGCACTGATGTTTTGTGGCACCACAAAAAAGACCCCGAAGGGTCTTGATTGCTTAGCTGCTCAAGCAGTTAACTGCTTGATTGACTGGGTTACTTCTTGCGACGTTTTTTAACACCGTCTGCGAGTATCTCTAATACATTCAGAGAGTCATCCCAACCAATGCACGCATCAGTGATGCTGGTTGCATACTTAAGGTCATGCGGATTGTCTTTGCCAGGAGTGAATTTTTGTGCTCCAGCAAATAGATGACTTTCCACCATCACGCCAAAAATTTGTTTTGAGCCTTTGGCCAATTGACCAGCAATGTCCTTGGCTACTTCAATCTGGCGCTCATGTTGTTTACTTGAGTTGGCATGTGAACAGTCAACCATCAATGAAGCTGGAAGTTTGGCGGCATCAAGCTCGCTACAAGCTTTGGCGACACTTTCCTGATCATAGTTTGTGGTTTTGCCACCACGAAGAATCACGTGACAGTCACTATTGCCTTTTGTTTCAACAATGGCCACCTGACCATTTTTGTGAACTGATAAAAAGTGGTGTGGGCGGCTCGCTGATTGAATCGCATCTGTGGCAATTTTGATGTTGCCATCTGTGCCATTCTTAAAGCCAATCGGTGCTGAGATACCAGAAGCTAATTCACGGTGAATTTGGCTTTCTGTGGTTCTGGCGCCAATGGCACCCCAAGAAATAAGGTCACCAATGTATTGTGGAGAAATGACGTCCAAGAATTCGCTACCAGCAGGCATACCCATGCGGTTGATTTCAATTAGTAGGTGGCGAGCGATTCTTAAGCCCTCATCAATGCGATAGCTCTCATCAAGGTATGGGTCATTGATCAAACCTTTCCAACCCACGGTTGTGCGAGGCTTTTCAAAATAAACGCGCATGACGATTTCTAGTTCACCCTCAAATTTTTTGCGCTGCTCTAATAATTTATGAGCATAAGCAACTGCGGCACTTGGATCATGGATAGAACATGGGCCAATGATCACTAAAAGACGATCATCCTTGAAGTTCATGATGTCACGAATCTTCTTCCTGGTTTTGCTGATCAATTTCTCAACAGATGTGCCTTGTATAGGGAAGAAGCGAATGAGATGCTCTGGCGGCGGTAGCACCGTGATGTTTTGAATGCGGGCATCATCAGTCTCTGATGTTTTATCAATACTGGCATACCAGCTGTCTCTGGTGCTGAGAGATTTATCAACCATTTCATTAACTCCTTTTTCTATTACCGTCATTCTTAAATCTGTAAAAAAAAACCGCCGTTGGTGTCGGCGGTTATTTTGAGTGCTGGAAATTTATGCTTGAATTTCTGCCTCTCGACCGCCGTGGGCTGAGAACCAAAAGTAAAAGAAATAAAATTTATTTGCAGACATGGGGTTAATGTAGCACAGTTTTATTTGTTTTAGTGATTAAGCAGTTCCGCCAACTGTCATATTGTCGATCCTCAATGTGGGCTGACCAACGCCAACTGGCACGCTTTGACCTTCTTTGCCACAAACGCCGATGCCACTGTCCAAATCCATGTCATTGCCAATCATGCTGATATCTTTGAGTGACTCAGGGCCATTGCCAATGATGGTGGCTCCTTTGACGGGGTACAAAATTTTCCCGTTTTCAACCCAATAAGCCTCAGACGCTGAAAATACAAATTTGCCACTGGTGATGTCTACTTGCCCACCACCAAAGTTGGCCGCATAAAGTCCTTTTTTGATGCTGCCAATGATTTCTTGAGGATCTTCTTTGCCGCCCAACATATAAGTATTGGTCATGCGAGGCATTGGAAGAGATGCATAACTTTCACGTCTGGCGTTACCGGTTGTTGGCATTTTCATTAGGCGAGCATTAAGACTGTCTTGTATGTAACCTTTAAGAATGCCATCTTCAATCAAGGTGGTGCATTGAGTAGGGGTGCCTTCATCATCAACAGACAAAGAACCGCGGCGACCTGGAATGGTGCCATCATCCACAACCGTGACGCCCTTAGCAGCGACTCGTTGGCCAATCTTGCCAGAAAAAGCTGATGAACCTTTGCGATTGAAGTCGCCTTCAAGGCCATGGCCAATAGCTTCGTGCAGTAATACGCCTGGCCAGCCTGGTCCTAAGACAACAGTCATAGGGCCTGCGGGCGCAGGTCGAGATTCAAGGTTGACCAAAGCTGAGCGAACTGCTTCATTGATCCATTGATCAATCTTATCTTTGACAAAAAAGTGATAATCAAACCTACCGCCACCGCCGGATGAACCAACTTCACGACGACCGTTTTGCTCTGCAATCACGGTGATCGAAATGCGTACCAGGGGACGTATATCCGCTGCCAGAACACCGTTTGCACGAGCAACCAACACAACATCAAATTCGCCAGCAAGACCCGCCATCACCTGCACAATGCGTGGGTCTTTGGCTTTGGCTTTGCGCTCAATGTCTTCTAGGATGGCAATCTTTGCTTTGGCATCAAGACTATCTAATGGATTGAATGATTGATAAAGAGCGTGGGTGGCAGGCGTTTTCCATTTGGGGCTGATGTAGGTACTCTTTTGTTGAGCCCCAATCACGCGCGTAGCCTCAGCAGCATTTCTTAATGCCAAAGCACTGATTTCATCTGAGTAAGCAAATGCTGTTTTGTCATGACTGACTGCGCGCACACCAACACCCTGATCAATGCTAAAGCTGCCTGATTTAACAATGCCCTCTTCAAGACTCCAAGATTCATTGTGAGTTCTTTGGAAATACAAATCAGCATCATCTAGTTGGTGCGTGTACATGTGAGCAAGAGTCTTTTGCAGGTCTTGTTCAGAAATGCCTGCTGGCGCCAAAAGAATTTCTTTTGCAATATTTAAAGCATCAGCTCGACTGAGATGCAGAGGGTTTTCTAGTGCAAGAGTTGAATTCATTATGTTCTTTAGATGGTGCGATGTTGTAGTGAAGGTAATTTTGCTCGAATTTCATCAATTCTGCTTTTATCCAAGATGCCCAAGGTGAATCCTTCACCTTCTTTAAGCTCTGCCTGAATCTCGCCCCAGGGGTCGATCAGCATGCTTTGCCCCCAAGTCCTGCGACCATTGCTGTGCTGACCGCTTTGAGCGCTGGCCAGAAGGTAGGATTGGTTTTCAATGGCTCTGGCTCTTAGGAGGATTTCCCAATGCGCCTTACCGGTGGTGTGGGTAAAAGCAGCAGAGACAATGTGGCAATCCACAGGCCCAATTTGTCTGTACAACTCTGGGAAGCGGATGTCGTAGCAAATGGTGACACCAAATTTCCAATCAACACCATTCTTCTGAATGCTGAAGCTGCAGGGAAGTGATCCAGGTTCAATTGTTTTTGACTCTTGATATTCCTCATCGCCTTGCTTAAAGCCAAATAAGTGAATTTTGTCGTATCTGCTGATGATTTGACCGTTAGGGTCAAAAACCAAACTCGTGTTTTTAACTTGATGTTGATTGAGGGTACTCAGAGGAATGGTTCCAGCAATCAAATGAATCTGATGTTGCTTGGCCATTTGACTCAAAGAGTCTTGTAAGCGACCTTGACCGTAATCTTCTCTGATGGCAACTTTATCTTGATCTGTTTGCCCCATTAAACAAAAATACTCGGGCAAGACCATGATGTCAGCGCCAGCTTGTTTTGCCGCTTGGATTAATTTATTGGCCGTTTGTAAATTTTCTTCAACAGAATCAGTTGAAGTCATTTGAATTGCGGCGACAGTTAATTGATTGGGATTCATTAACTTGATATTAACTCTGATCTACTTTTTGGTGGGAGTTTGTTGTTTCAGTAAAGATTTGTCCCGAATATCCTTCAATTGCTTTTCATCTAAGGGCTTGCCCTTGTTATCAAGTGCAATGATTTGGGGATTTGCCCATGTGCCTTGAACCAGGTAATCCAATTGAAATAGCTTACTCAATTCGTCGGCAATTAAAAATTGACCAACCATGGTGCTAAGGCCAATGATTGGGTTAATGAATGTGTAAGCCAGCGAAGCAGAGCCAGCATTAAAGTTGGGAACAACTGTTATCCGAATATCTTGGTTTTCCTGAATCAGATCTGCTTTACCGGTCAAGCGAATGTTTCCTTGAGGTCCTCGCATACTTAAATCTTTGATGTTTGCAATGCCATTATTGATTGAGCCAGTGGAAGTGATTCTGTCAAAAGGAGTTCCTTGGCTAACGATGGGTTTAAGCACGCCACCAATGTCCAGGGTCGCGATTCTGCTCAAACCTTGGAAGCTGAGAACTCCTAGTAATCGAGCAACACCCGGATCGACTTGCAAAATTGTGCCTTTGATTAGATCTAAAGATAATTCCGCATTCAAAGACTTGATGTCAAAACTGTATGGAGCATTCGCCCAGTTAATTTGACCAACCAACTTTCCGGATCCATCATCAATTGCTTTCGGAAAGCCTAGTTTTGATAAAAGCTTGCCAGCGTTGTTGATGTCTAAATCAAAATTCAATTCAGTTTTTCCGGCATTCAGTTGCTTGCTTTCCTTGGGAAGAATCCATCTGCCGGTTGCATTGATTTGAGCATCAGCTGTTTTTAAAGATAGCTTATCAATCTTCCAGTCATTTTTATCATTGCTGGCAAGTAACTCCATTTTTCCATAAGACTTGCCATTAAAAATAAGCTCATCAGACTGAATATCTAAAGCTGGAATCTTTTGAATGCGTTTATTGACACCTTTGGTGATGGTGTCACCGGATTCAGTGTTTTCGATGACTAACTGCTGAAGTCGTGCCGTTAGTTTTCCTTGAGGGAATCCTGCTCTTGCTGATTGCCATTGCAATAAACCTTTGGCAACAGGCGATTGAATGCTGGCATTCCATTGCTCTTTATTGTGAGTGGCTTGTATGGCAACGTCTTTGAAAGATCTATCAGCTAACTTAAGATTTTTAATCTTTGCTGAAATGGTATCAAGATCAAAATCAGAACTTGCCGCAGGTTTGGCATTGGATTGTTTTGCTGACTCAGGGAAGTTCTTATCCAGCCAGCTCTGCCAAGCTGATGCATCCAGTTGGTCTAAAACGATGGTGCTTGAAAAACCTTTCTGAGGGATGTAACCCGGAGCATTGATACCGAGGCCTAAGCTTAATTTTTGAGTGGCGCTGGAGGTGAATTTGGCATCAATGAGCTTGCCAACCTTTAGTTGACCAGAGGTAGGCTTATCTGGGTTATCACTTAAATTGCTTAAGTTGAATTGACCCGCCAAGGATTGACCGGATTTTTTATTGAATGGGGCGGGAAATTGAGAGCCAAGTTGGTCGAGCTTCAATCCCAAATCCAACTGATAGCCTTTGGAGCGAATGGCTAGTTTTCCATCATAAGAAACCAGACCATTTAACTGGCCTTGAATTTTTTTGATTTCAGCAGAGTCTGAAGTATTCAAAGCTTGAATCAATTGATTGATATCAACCTTGCCCGACACCTTCATATCTGATGAAGATTGCCAAGGCAATTTATTCGCGTTATCAATCAGTACTTCACCACCAAGTAATTGGGCCTTTAAGTTTCTGCCGATGATGTTTTCTTCAGAAAACAGTATATCGCCTGATATTTGTTGCACATCTAGTTTTTGATTAATTTTGGCTTGGTTGCGATCAAGCCTTACTTCGCCTTGTAATTTAGTTTCCTTGGCGTTATTGATGGGCATTTCAATATTGATCTTTAACTGGGCATTGCCTGAGATCTCAACTTTTTTACTGATCGCTTCAATGCTCTTTCCTGAAGGGCTGTCTAAATAGTATTTGAGCAACTCTTGACTAGAGCCTTTAGCAATACCATTGATTTTGAGCGTTGCTGCTGGGCTAACAATGTTGTCTATGACCCCTTCAATATCGCTTAACTGCACACTTTCAAAAGAGGCACTTTTTAAATCTAGTTGAAGTTTTGGGCCTTTGAATAAAACAGTGCCACGCACATCTGAAAAGTCTGACCATTGCCCTTGTTTTTTATCAGCGGTGGGTGCTGGTGAGTATTGCACTTGTTCAATTGGTAAGTTGAGCTCAAAGATACCTGGGAACTTGGTGTCGAATGGAATGTGCAGCGGGTCGCCGTGAATATGAAGTTGACCATTGCGAATGCGACCTTCTTTGAGGGCTGCATTTAGATAGGCTCTTGCATTTTTAGACATTCCCAAGGGAAAGTATCTGGTCAAATTTTTAACATCGGCTTCTTGGATGTCTGCTTTGATGTAAAGATCAGCTGGAGCTTTAGCGGTCTTGGCTTTGTAATTTGCATCAAAGGCCAAATTAACTGAATCATTTTTTAACTTGAGTTTGCTGACCTGATACTCGGGCCTGCCATCCTTTTTAAGCCACTTAACTTTACCCTTGATCAGATCGAGCGCCAGGTTATCGTTCTCTAGAATTTGGGGAAGTGCAATGAAGGTGTTTTCACTATCGAGCGTGAGCTCGCCACCAAGTTCTGTTGCAAAGAGTCTGCCTGTTAGATTAGATATTGAAAGCAGGCCCTTTTGCTCAGGCTTGAGATAAGCATTCTCAAAATCAAATGAGAGTTTGTAGTGAGATGCGTTGAACCCTGGGATTTTTATACTAAACGGTAGCTTGCTAGCCTCTGCGTGCCAATTAGCATCTAAATTTTTAAGCATTCCTGAGGGTTGATAGCGCTTAATGAATTCGCTGATATCTTTTGGCAGCGGAAATTGTTTGGCCAATTGCTCAACAAGATTGATATCAATCTGGTCAGCTTTTACTCCAGCATGAGTGATTGCATCAATATTTGCAGCCATGTCCCAGTAGATGCTGATGCCATTCAGTTCCTTTGATGCAGCTTTTTCATTCACTTGCCATTTAAGTAAAGGTGCACTGACAGACATTTTTTTACCAGAAGTCTTTTGCTCGAGCTCTACGTCAACTTTTGCAATTTTCAGTGGTGCGCCTAGGCGTGGCCATTCAATGTGCAGATTTTGTGCGGCAAGCTTAGTTCCACCGCCATCCAATGCTCCACCATCGATATAGGTGTGACCTTCAGAATTAACTTGGCCAGAAACAACGTCAATGGGGCTCTCAAACAATTGATTGACTTTGGCAAGATTCAGTTCACTGATTTGCCATTCAATTCTGCCAATCCAGTCTTTCCAGTTACCTGCATTGCCAAATACACTGTGCCTGAAGTCGGCTTTGATGGATGCAGTATTTGAATGCCAAGGTGTCTTGAGGTTTAAATCGATAGAATGTTTGAACCAAGAATTATTTAATGTAAGTGATTCAATATCGAGCGAGTATTGGCTGCTTTGAAAGCGTTGATCAAGCCAATTAATCTTGGCATTCTTAACTTTAAGACTGTCTTGTTCAAACAACCAATTACCAAATTTATAACCAGCCGTTGATTGATCTAACTTAATCCCTGCAATATTCCAGTTGCCCTTTGAATCTCGTTGAATCTGAATCAGAGCATCGTCAAAGCTAAGGCCGTGAAAATGAGGTTGAAGATTCCACAGACTTTCCCAGGATAGCTTTCCAGTCACCTGAGGAATACTCAACTTAGGTGAATTCAAATCGCCCAGCTCATAAAGCTTGATGTTGTCAATTTTGAATGATGGCCAAAGAAAATCCCAGCCAGCTTCAATCTTTTCAATTTTTAAATGAACGCCCAGTGTTTGACTGATCACCTGCTCAAATGAGGCTTTGTTTTTTTCAACTTGTGGCCATATGTAAAAGCGCGTTAGTAGTTGAGCGGCAACTAAAATCAGGGCAATCAATAAAAGTAGCCATCGGGCTCTTTTTTTCCAAATGGCAAGTCTATTCACGTCAACTTTGAGGTGACGGATGCTTTCCAGGGGGTTGAAATTGGATAACCATGACATTTTTGTAATTATGCTGTAGCCGAGCGGGTATTGATAGCGATAACATGATACCTATGACAACAATTCACCCTAAACTTTCCCTTCTTTTGGACCATTCAGCCTACGCTGTGCGTTGGTTAACTGCCCGCCCAGAGTGGTCCTCAGAAATTGGCGAAATGGCTGCAAGCCCTGTCAGCGAATCTGTCATTGATGATTTGCTGAAATCTGCAGTGCCAACTGTGGCAGATCAACCCCTGAGCATTGATGATTTGGCGGCAAATTTACGCCTCGCTCGGCAAAAATTCATGTTGTTGATCGCTGCTAGAGATTTCAATGGGGCAGCTGATGTTCAGGAAGTGACGCAAGCCATGAGTTGTTTTGCTGAAAAGGTCACTGCGGTGGCGATTGAGGCAATTCGTCAAGATGTTAAGCCGATGGTAGGTGAACCCCTGAATCAGCAGGGAGATTACTCGCCGATGATGATTGTTGGCATGGGTAAATTGGGAGGGCGTGAGCTCAACGTGTCATCAGACATCGATTTGGTCTTTTTATACGAAGAAGAGGGTGAAACCCAAGGTGGCTTAAAAAGCATTTCTCATCAAGAGTGGTACACGCGCGTTGGTAAACGTCTGATTGCCTTATTGAGCGAATTAAGATCAGAGGGTTTTATCTTCAGGGTGGATATGCGCTTAAGACCCAATGGCGACTCGGGCCCCCTGGTTTGTAGTTTGGGGATGCTAGAAGAATATTTCTGTGTTCAGGGGCGTGAATGGGAGAGGTATGCATGGATCAAGGGGCGAATGATTTATCCCTCTCCTCATATGTCGGCATACGAAAGATGTCAAAAAGGTTTGCAAGATTTGGTCAGGCCTTTTGTCTACAGGCGCTACCTTGATTTTGGTGTGATTGCCGCGATCAGAGAGTTGCATGGACAAATTCAGCAAGAAGCTGAAAAGCGCAGCCTGCTTCATCCAGAAAGAGCAGCGGATGTGAAGTTAGGGCGTGGAGGAATTCGTGAAATTGAATTCATGGCGCAAATGTTTCAATTGGTGCGAGGTGGTCAAGATCCTGGCTTGAGAATTCGTCCGACCCTGGAAGTCTTGAGAGCTGTTTTTGAGCGCCAACTGATTGGTCAGGTGGAGCTTGATCAGCTGACCAATGCTTATACCTACCTCAGAAAACTAGAGCATCGCTTGCAATACTGGGAGGATGCTCAAACACACCATCTGCCTAAGGACGACACCTCTCAACAAAGGCTTGGTCTTGCGATGGGGCATGCGACTTTGGATGAGTTCAAAAAGCAGTTAGCTCAACACAGAGACAATGTGGCCAAATTGTTTGCTGATGCTTTTGTATTGAAAAAACATCAAGCGGAGGTTGATCAAGGCGGTGCGAATCTTGCGGTATGGACGCCATCAGCTGACCATCCTGCTTTGGCTGAAAAATGGAATGAGTGGTGGGGCAGCGCACGCTGGCGGTCTTTGTCTGACTCATCGAGAAGAAAGTTCACGCAGTCAATGTCTGCAGCCATGAATTATGTGGAGCAACAGGGTTGGGGTTCATCAAGATCCGATGAGGTCATGGTGAGAATGATGAATTTGCTCGATTCAATTTCTAGACGTTCATCCTATCTTGCACTCTTGAGTGAGTATCCGCATATTTTGAGCAGACTCATTTCATTGATTTCTGCTTCAAAGTGGGGCACTGATTATTTGATTCAACACCCTCACCTCTTGGACGATCTATTAACTGGTCAAGGTCAGTACACCCCAGAAGATCATCCTGCGGTTTATTGGACCAAGCTAAGGGCCGATATCAATATCTTGCTAGATGACGCCATGGACAATGGTGATCAAGCAGAGCAAGCCATGGATATTCTGAGGCAAGTTCATCACACAGAAACATTCTTGACCTTGTTGGCAGAGTTGGGCATTGGACGGGACGAACCATTGCCGATTGAAAAAGTGAGCGATCGACTTTCTGCCTTGGCTGATTTGATTCTTGGTTTAACTCTGGAAAGAGTTTGGCCCATGGTGGCAAAGAAATTCCAATTAAACGAAGTGATCCCACCTTCCTTTGCGGTGATTGCCTATGGCAAGCTGGGTGGTAAAGAGCTGGGCTACGCATCCGATCTGGACATTGTATTTTTGTACGATGCTCCCGAGTCCGATCAAAATGCGGGCGAAATTTATGCCTTGTATGCAAGACGTTTGATTGCTTGGCTCACTGCATCAACATCGGCCGGCATTCTGTTTGAAATCGACACTCGTTTAAGACCGAATGGTGCGGCGGGATTATTGGTGACCAGCATTGACTCTTTCAGGCGTTATCAATTGCGAGAAGGAGATAACTCTGCTTGGCTTTGGGAGCATCAAGCTTTAACGCGCGCTCGTTTTTGTGCTGGTGATACAGCGATTGGCGAAAAGTTTGAAAAAATCAGATCTGAGGTATTGGCGCAAGAAAGAAATGAGGCTTTACTCAAGCAAGAAATTCTAGATATGCGTCAAAAGGTCAGTGAAGGTCACCCGAATGACTCTGGCCTATTTGATATCAAGCATGACAGTGGCGGCATGGTTGATATCGAATTCATTGTCCAATATTTGGTATTACGTTTTAGTAAGGGTCACCCAATACTTTTAGGAAACTTGGGGAATATTGCTTTGCTATCTTTGGCCAGTGAAGAAGGTTTGATTCCGAGTGATGCAGCATTACAGGCTGCAAACGCTTATCGTCTTTATCGTGAATACCAGCATCGCATCAGATTGGATGGCGCTGATAAGACCAGAGTATCTCAGGAGGAAATGGATCCTGCTTTGCTTGAATCGCGAGATTGCGTTAAGAGGCTTTGGGAAAAAGTTTTACTTACCCAGTAATTCGCGAGCGTGACGTCTGGTGGTGTCTGTGATTTCAGCGCCACCAAGCATTCTTGCAATTTCTTCAACTCGCTCTTGTCTGCCCAAGATTTGCATGCTTGAAATAGTCACATTATCTTGGCTTTGCTTAGCAACCTTCCAATGTTGATGACCTTCTGCAGCCACTTGAGGTAAGTGGGTGACACACAAGACTTGATGAGCTTGCCCCAATTCTTTTAAGCGCTTGCCAACTGTTTCGGCAACGGCACCACCGATGCCTGAATCTACTTCATCAAAAATCAAAGTTGGGATTTGACTGGCTTCAGAAGTGATGACGCTGATGGCCAAACTGATTCTTGCTAACTCGCCACCAGAAGCTACTTTTGCTAACTGCTTAGGTGTTGCACCAGGATGGCCTGCAACCAAAAACTCAACTTGCTCTAAACCATGAGCATTACCTTCTTCAAGGGCTTCAATTTGGATTGCAAAAACACCGCCGGACATCGCTAAATCTTGCATGGCTGCAGTCACCAGGGTTTCTAATGTTTTTGCTGCTGCGATTCTTTCTTGACTTAACTTTTTGGCGCTCTTTGTATAGGCTGCTAAAGTTTTGCTGAGGTTTTGTTCAAGAGCACCCAAGTCTTGTGAATTCTTAATCGCAGTGACTTGCTCTTGAATCTCTGTCCACTTTTCTGGAAGATCATTCGGCGTTACTTTGAATTTCTTGGCCGCGCTGTGAAGTGCCTTGAGGCGTTCTTCAACAGTTGCTAAGCGCTCAGGATCGACATCTATTTTTTGTAAATAGCGATTAAGACTGTGACTTGCTTCGCCAATTTGTATTTGTGCAGATTCAATGGCAATTTTTGCATCTTCTAAATTGCTATCAAGTTTGGCCAAATCAGCAATTTCATTGAATGCTTTGGAGAGAAGTTCTTCCGCATTGCCTTCTTGATCTTGCAGCGCTTGAATGGCTTTTTGCGATCCCTCAATTAGTTTGGCTGCATTCGCTAAGCGCGCATGATCTTGCTCAATTTCTACCCACTCACCAGCCTGTGGTGCCAGCGCATCTAATTCTTCAAGTTGCCAAGCCAAGCGCTCTTGCTCTTTTTGTAAGTTCTCGCCGGCGTTCTTTGCAAGTTCTAATTGCTTCTTGGCTGTTTGCCAGGCTTGATAGAGTTGTTTGACTTCTGCAACGAGTCCATCAAGGTTGGCTTGATTGTCCAAAAGATCTCTTTGGGCGCCAGCCTTGAGCAGTAATTGATGGGCATGTTGACCATGTATATCAACCAGAAAGCTTGACAGTTCTTTGAGTTGACTCAATGTGGCTGTGCCACCATTGATGAAAGCCTTGCTGCGCCCGGAGGTGTCAATCACTCTTTTAAGAATGATGGTTGCACCATCATCTTCCGTTGAGAAGTCTTGTGTCTCTAGCCATGCAGAAATGGTTTTTTTAAGGGGGTCGTTCAAAGAAAAAATGGCAGATATCTCTGCACGATTTTTACCTTCTCTGATTTGGCTTGGGTCTGCTCTTTCTCCCATAGCCAAGGAAAGAGCGTCCAGCAAAATAGATTTGCCTGCGCCAGTCTCGCCAGTTAAAACCGTGAAGCCACTTTCTAAGTCGATGTCTAGTTCATCGACAATCACAAAGTCGCGAATATATAGGCTACGTAACATGGTTAGAAAGAGGAAGGGTGTTCGTTCCAGTGCAGCTTCTGTCGAAGTGCTCTGTAATCGCTGTGATCAATTGGGTGAAGCAGCGTGATGGTTTTTTGAGATTGCTTGATTTTGATTTGATCGCCCACTTGAAGTTGAGTCAGTGATTGCATATCAAAGTTAACGCTGACATCTTTGCCGCCAACCAATTCAATCTCAACCAATGAATCGCTTGGTAAAACAATTGGGCGATTGGATAAAGCATGGGGCGCAATTGGTGCTAAAACCATGCCGGCCACTGAAGGATGAAGAATTGGACCGCCTGCAGACATCGCATAGGCTGTTGAACCTGTTGGTGTTGCCACAATCAATCCATCAGATCGTTGGTTGTACATGAACTGACCATTCACGCGAACAGTGAGTTCAAGCATGCCCGAGATACCAGAGCGATTAACAACCACATCGTTCAAAGCCAATCCTGAGCCTATGACTTGCTCATTTCTATAAACCTCGGCTTCAAGCAAATACCTGTTATCGGACTCATAGTGACCTTTGAGCATTTCAGTTAAAACCAATTCAACATCTTGAAGTGGAATATCTGTCATGTAACCAAGGGTGCCCATGTTGATACCAATCAAAGGAACGTCTTGACCTGCAATTTGTCTTGCGATGCCAAGCATGGTGCCATCACCACCGAGAACAATCACTAAGTCGATATTCGATTGAAATTCTTTGGCTGCAATACTCGGAATCTGAGTAATCGTGGTGTTTTGAGCTGTTTCTGCCTCTAAAAAGACCTCGCATCCTAAGTTTTTGAGGATGTTGGAGAGGTTTAAAAGCATGTGCGCAAAGCCGTCAGCCTGGTATTTCCCTACCAAGGCAACTTTTTTAAAATGTCTTTGAGCGCTTTTTGTCTTAAGATTTGACATGTTGATGATTAAACCATAGCCCCAATAGCCCTACAATTGCTAAATGATGGATGACCGTTCAAAAAGCCTACTAAAAACCCTGATTGAGCACTATATCGCCGACGGCCAGCCTGTTGGCTCTAGAGCTTTGTCTAAATTTTCAGGCTTGGATCTATCCGCTGCAACGATTCGCAATGTGATGGCCGATCTAGAGGATATGGGTTTTGTGGCCAGTCCACACACTTCTGCTGGTCGTATTCCGACGCCCAAGGGTTATCGACTCTTTGTCGATACGATGCTCACCGTAAAGCCAGTCGAAGAAGTGATGGCTCATGAAGCACAAGACGCTATTCAGGCAGACGCTCCACAAAGAGTGGTTGCAGCAGCAGCTCAAGTTTTATCAAATTTATCTAATTTTGCCGGGGTGGTCATGACCCCAAGACGTTCAGAAGTTTTTAAGCAGGTTGAGTTTTTGAGATTGTCTGAGAAACGCGTGCTTTTGATTTTGGTGACGCCTGAGGGAGATGTTCAAAATAGAATTATTTTGACTGAGCGAGATTACGGTCCATCTGAATTGATTGAAGCCAGCAATTATTTGAATAGTCAATTTGCAGGTCTGAGCTTTTTTGCGGTCAAAGAAAAATTACGCCAAGAGTTAGAGGGCATTCGCTCAGGTATTTCATCATTGATGGAAGCTGCGTTGAAAGTGGGCGCAGAAAATGCCAAGCCTGACTCAAACATGATTATCTCTGGCGAAAGACGTTTGTTGAACGTTGGTGATCTTTCTTCTGACATGGTCAAGTTGAAGCAATTGTTTGGTATGTTCGAAGAGAAAACTGAGTTACTACAGTTGTTGGATGTTTCTTCTCGAGCAGAAGGTGTTCAGGTATTCATTGGTGGTGAAAGTGAATTGGTGCCCATGGAAGACATGGCAGTCATCACAGCGCCATACAGTGTGGATGGCAGAATCGTTGGCACCTTGGGTGTGATTGGGCCGACACGCATGGCTTATGAGAGGGTGATACCGATTGTGGATATCACGTCAAAATTACTATCAAGCGCTTTGAGTAGCGGCATTTTTAATAAGTGAGGAAGTTATATGGCTATTAGTCGCCCAGCGCAACGCACAGCAATTTTATTAATTAACTTGGGTACGCCAGATGCGCCCACGGCCGCAGCTGTGAAGCCCTACCTCAAACAATTTTTATCCGATCCTCGTGTGGTTGAAATCCCCAAAATTATTTGGTGGTGCATTCTCAACCTCATCATTTTGCCGATTCGCTCGGGCGCATCAGCAAAAAAATATGCCAGCGTTTGGATGCCTGGCCCTGAAGGCGGAGCACCTTTGTTGGTTCATTCAAAAAATATCGCCAGAGCTTTGGAGCAAAAGTTCATTGCTCAAGGAAAAGATGTCTTGGTTGATATCGCTATGCGTTATGGCAATCCAAGCATGGAATCAGTTTTAAAGAAATTAGAGGCGCAAGGCATGGAAAGATTATTGATCTTGCCTTTGTACCCACAGTACTCTGCAACAACCACCGCTTCAACCTTTGATGAAGTTTTTAGAATCGTCAGTGGCTGGCGTAATCAGCCAGAGCTACGTTTGATCAAGCACTATCACGATCACCCAGGCTACATCAATGCACTCAAGGAGCAAGTTGAAACTTATTGGCAAACGCATGGTCGTCCTGACTTTGCTGCTGGCGATAAATTATTGTTTTCATTTCATGGTGTGCCCAAGAGAACTCTAGACAAGGGTGATCCTTATCACTGTGAATGTCATAAGACAGGGCGTTTGCTTCGCGAGGCTTTGGGTTTGACTGCAGAGCAGGCGATGGTCACATTCCAGTCACGTTTTGGTAAAGCTGAGTGGTTAAAGCCATACACAGCTCCAACGGTTGAAGAATTGGGTCATCAAAAAACCCGTCGTTTGGATATTTTCTGCCCAGGATTTCCTGCTGATTGTTTGGAAACTTTGGAAGAAATCGCGATGGAAGTTCGTGATGAATTCTTGACAGCGGGCGGTGGCGATTATCACTACATTGCTTGTTTGAATAACAGTCCAGCATGGATCTCTGGTTTGGCAGAAATCGCGGATGATCATTTGGGTGGTTGGCCACAAGTGCGAGAGTCAGATCAATCTTTGGCTTTGAGTATGCAAAGAGCAGCTTCTTTAGCGATTAAAAAATAAAGATAAAGCAAAGGCAGGCCCTTGAAATCTGGTTTTTAGGCCCTATATGGTCATTTATTACATGAATAAATGACCTATGAGCCAAGATAAAAACCAAGAAACACCTTCGACTAAACAAGAAAATACTCATGAAATCAATGAGTTGAATCAGGCCGCCCAAGATTCAGACCCAAGCAAGGCTGCCGATACTGCTGGTTCAGGCGATCAAAACAGCAAACCTTTGACGCCAGAAGAAATGATTTTGGCCTTAGAGGCGCAAATCAAAGAGTTTCAAGACCAGTTTTTACGCGCCAAGGCTGAAGTAGAAAATGCTCGCAGACGCTCCATGGAAGACGTGGCCAAAGCTCACAAATTTGCCATTGAAGGCTTTGCTGAGAACTTATTACCCGTTTTGGATAGCTTGAATGCGGCCTTAACAGACACCGGCGCAGACTCTGCCAAGATGAAAGAGGGTATCGAGTTAACTTTGAAGCAACTGGTTTCTGCTTTGGAAAAAGGCAGAGTTTTAGAGATCAACCCAGTGGGCGAGAAATTTGACCCACATCGTCATCAAGCGATTGCAATGGTGCCTCATGAACAAGAGGCCAATACCGTTGTGACTGTCTTGCAAAAAGGCTATTTGATCGCAGACCGTGTTTTGAGACCTGCCTTGGTGACAGTTAGTCAGCCCAAGTAAAAGCAAGTAAACCAGACCTTGAAATCAAATCATTCATCCCCAAATTACATACATAAAACAATTTTTAGGAGTTAAGCATGGCAAAGATCATCGGTATTGACTTAGGAACCACCAATTCGTGCGTTTCAATTTTGGAGGGTAATACTCCTAAAGTGATTGAAAACGCAGAAGGTGCTCGCACAACCCCATCCATCATTGCGTATATGGAAGATGGCGAAATCTTGGTGGGTGCTCCTGCTAAGCGTCAATCTGTGACCAACCCTCGCAACACCCTGTATGCGGTGAAGCGTTTGATTGGCCGCAAATTTGAAGAAAAAGAAGTTCAGAAAGACATCAACTTGATGCCTTACACCATTGCAAAAGCCGATAACGGTGATGCATGGGTTGAGGTGCGCGGTAAAAAAATGGCCCCTCCACAAATTTCTGCTGAAGTTCTTCGCAAAATGAAGAAGACTGCTGAAGATTACTTGGGCGAAGAAGTGACTGAAGCTGTGATCACTGTGCCAGCTTATTTCAATGACAGCCAACGTCAGGCAACCAAAGATGCTGGCCGTATTGCTGGTCTAGATGTGAAGCGTATCATCAATGAACCAACTGCAGCTGCGCTTGCTTTTGGTTTGGACAAACAAGAAAAAGGCGATCGCAAGATTGCTGTTTATGACTTGGGTGGCGGTACGTTTGACGTATCAATCATCGAGATTGCTGATGTGGACGGTGAGAAACAATTTGAAGTGTTGTCAACCAACGGCGACACATTCTTAGGCGGCGAAGACTTCGACCAGCGCATCATTGATTACATCATTGCTGAATTCAAAAAAGAACAAGGTGTTGATCTTTCAAAAGACGTATTGGCTTTGCAACGTTTAAAAGAAGCTGCTGAAAAGGCAAAAATTGAATTGTCATCAAGCGCTCAATCAGATATCAACTTGCCATACATCACTGCTGATGCATCAGGTCCTAAGCATTTGAACATCAAAATGACTCGCGCTAAATTAGAGTCATTGGTCGATGATTTGATTGCACGCACGATTGAACCTTGCCGCATAGCCATTAAAGATGCTGGCGTTGCTGTGGGTGATATTCATGACGTGATCTTGGTGGGCGGTATGACCCGCATGCCTAAGGTTCAAGAAAAAGTTAAAGAATTTTTCGGTCAAGAGCCACGCAAAGATGTGAACCCGGATGAAGCTGTTGCCGTAGGCGCTGCGATTCAGGGAGCAGTTTTATCTGGTGATCGTACAGACGTGTTGTTGTTGGACGTGACACCTTTGTCATTGGGTATCGAAACATTGGGCGGTGTGATGACGAAGATGATCACAAAAAATACCACCATCCCAACCAAACATGCTCAAGTGTTCTCAACAGCAGAAGACAATCAGCCTGCGGTGACCATCAAGGTTTTCCAGGGTGAGCGTGAAATGGCTTCAGCGAACAAAGTATTAGGTGAATTCAATCTAGAAGGTATTGCACCTGCATCACGCGGTACACCTCAGATTGAAGTGTCTTTTGACATCGATGCCAACGGTATTTTGCATGTGGGCGCCAAAGACAAAGCCACCGGTAAAGAAAACAAAATCACCATCAAGGCTAACTCTGGTTTATCTGAAGACGAAATTCAACGCATGGTCAAAGATGCGGAAGAAAACGCAGAAGAAGACAAGAAGTTGCGTGAATTGGTGGATGCGAAGAATACAGCTGAAGCTTTGGTTCATTCAACCAAGAAAGCCCTTGAGGAGCATGGCGCTTCTCTAGAGGCTGGTGAAAAAGAAAAAATTGAAGCAGCCATGAAAGACTTGGAAGAGGCAGGTAAGGGCACTGATAAAGACGCCATCACTGCTAAAACTGAAGAGTTAGGCAAGGTTAGTCAGAAGTTAGGTGAAAAAGTGTATGCTGCCATGGCTGAAAAAAACCAAGCAGCCCAAGCTGGCGGTGATAATGCTAAACCTAAGGACGACAATGTCGTTGATGCAGAATTCAAGGAAGTAAACGACAAGAAGTAAGGAATAGTTTTGGCTAACAAGCGCGATTTTTATGACATTCTGGGGGTAGCTCGGAATGCCACTGACGAAGAGATCAAAAAATCTTATCGTAAGTTGGCAATGAAGTACCACCCAGACCGCAATCCTGATAGCAAAGAGGCTGAGGATAAATTCAAAGAAGCCAAAGAGGCTTATGAGATGCTATCCGATCCTCAGAAGCGCGCTGCCTATGATCAATACGGTCATGCTGGTGTCGATCCCAATATGGGCGGCATGGGTGGTGGTCAAGGTTTTGGCGGGTTTTCAGATGCCTTTGGCGACATCTTCGGAGATATCTTCGGTGGTGCCGCTGCTGGTGCTCGTGGTGGCCGTGGTGGACCTCAGGTCTATCGTGGCGCCGACCTTCGCTACAGCATGGAGATCTCGCTTGAAGAAGCTGCTCATGGTCACGAGACGCAGATCAGAGTCCCAAGCTGGTCTAACTGCGAGCATTGCGGTGGTGAGGGCGCTGAGCCGGGTACAAAAGTTGAAACTTGCGGAACTTGTCATGGCGCTGGCCAAGTCAGGGTTTCTCAAGGCTTCTTTTCTATGCAGCAGACTTGCCCACGATGCAATGGATCAGGCAAACACATTCCTAAGCCATGTAAAAAATGTCATGGTGCTGGTAAAACAAAATCTCAAAAAACACTTGAAGTCAAAATCCCTGCGGGTATTGATGATGGCATGAGGATTCGCTCCGCTGGTAATGGTGAGCCTGGTGTGAATGGCGGCCCAAGCGGTGATTTGTACGTTGAAGTTCATATCAAAGCACACCCAGTGTTTGAGCGTGATGGTGATGACTTGCATTGCCAAATGCCAATTTCATTCATCGATGCAGCCTTGGGTGGAGAGATTCAAGTCCCAACGCTCTCTGGCAAAGCCAGCTTTGATGTTCCAGAAGGAACTCAGAGCGGTAAAACATTCAGATTGAGATCAAAAGGTATCAAGAGCTTGAGAACATCTTTGCCAGGTGACTTGTACATTCATGTTCAGGTAGAAACACCAGTGAAGCTCAATCAAGAACAGAAAGATATCTTGAAGCAATTGGATGAAAGTCTGAAATCAGGTGGCGCCAAACACAACCCTCAACAAAAGGGTTGGGTCGACCGAGTGAAAGACTTTTTTAATTAAGTAGATTTAAAGCAGTGCTCAGGACCGGGAAATTTCCCGGTTTTGACTTCTTGGACGTAGCATTTAAATGCAGCCTCGATAGAGTCTTGCCCACTCAAGAAGTTTTTAACAAATTTAGGACTTCTGCCTGGGAATGCGCCCAACATATCGTGCATCACCAACACCTGACCAGAGCAATCAGGCCCCGCACCAATACCAATGGTTGGAATTTGAATGGCATCAGTTGCTTTTTTACCAAGCTCTGATGGAATCGCTTCTAAAACCAATAGCTGGGCGCCTGCCTCTTGCAAGGCTTTGGCGTCATTGATCAAAGTTTGTGCTGACTCCGTTGATTTGCCCTGAACTTTGAAGCCACCCAAGGTGTGAACTGATTGAGGCAGTAAACCTAAGTGCGCACATACAGGCACACTTCTTTCTACTAAAAACTTCACAGTTTGGGCAAGCCAAGCCCCACCTTCTAACTTGACCATGTGGGCGCCAGCTCTCATCAACTGCGCTGCACTTAGCATGGCTTGTTCAGGCGTTGAATATGATCCAAACGGCATATCAGCAACCAAGAAAGCGGACTGTTGTCCTTTGGCCACACAACTCGTGTGATACACCATGTGTTCAATCGTTACTGGAAGTGTGCTGGATTCTCCTTGAACAATATTGCCCAAAGAGTCACCAATCAAAATCACATCCACACCAGCATGATCCATGAGAGCCGCAAAGCTTGCATCATAGGCGGTCAAGACAGCGATTTTTTCGCCTGCTTGACGCATTTCTTGAAGTTTGGAAATGGTCACAAGTCCACGCGGGGTGGCTGATTCTTGTAAATAACTCATGTGTATCTTGCCCTTTAAATATGCTGAGTGGGGCAATTGCACCCTTGCATCCTGTTAATTCTTTGATGCTCAACATTTGGTATGTATTGCGTTAATTTACCAAATCCTGGGAGGTCAATATCCGGAGCTATTTCTAAGAGGGGGAAGAGTACGAATGATCGTTCGATCATTCGTGGGTGTGGAATCGTTAGTCTTTCGTTTTGAATCGATAAATTGTCGTAAGCCAAAACGTCTAAATCGAGGGTGCGAGGAGCATTGATGTAAGGCCGCTCTCTTCCAAAAGTATTCTCAATGTTTTGACAAATAGACAAAAGGTCTTCAGGGGTTAATTGAGTCTCAAGAGATACAACCGCGTTGATGAAATCAGGACCTTCGGCACCAACGGGAGCGCTCTCATACATACAACTGCGCGTGAGTACCCGCAGCTCAGGATGTTGAGCTAAACAAACTATGGCGTCTCTGATGAGTTGCTTCGTATCACCAATGTTGCCACCAAGACCAATAAAGGCCAATGCCATTGGAACTCCCTTTTCAATATAGCTGTACTTTATCTTTTTTTTAACTTGTTTGCTCGACTGCTGGTTTTACAGCTTTTGAGCGCGTTCTGCGACGCCTTTTTTTGGGGGCAGATGGGCTTCCAGCGGCCCCCGGGGTGGTTTTTACTTGTTGCATCAGGTCTGCCCTAGACAGATCATCGCCTTGCCAAAAATCTGTCCACCACTGGCCGATTTCAGCATCTAACTCTTGGGTTTGGCAGCGCAATAACAAGAAATCGTAAGCTGCTTTGAATTTTGGACTTTCTACCAGGCGATAAGGATATCTGCCCACGCGCTTTTCTAGGCGAGGTTGCATGGTCCAAATTTCCCGCATATCAGCCTCATGACGTCTTTGCATCCCCAAAAATTCTTTTTGGCGCTCAAAGACCTCATCAATGGCCGCATGTAATGCTGGAACTGCAGGCATGGAAGTGTTTTCAAAATTAACCCATGCTTCTTGCACGTCATGCCAAAGAAGAGTTGCAAACAAAAATCCGGCAGATACTGGTTTGCCAGATTTGATTCTTTCGTCAGTATTTTCTAAAGACCTCTTAACAAAAGCAGTTCTATCGTCATCACTCAAAATAACCTCAATGAGTGGCAGTATCTTGTGATGCAAACCAACTTTTTCCAAACCTTCAATAGAAGCCCAAGCGTGACCTGACATGAGTAACTTCAGAATCTCATCAAATAGTCGTGAGCTTGGTACGTCCTGAATCAAATCGCCCAATTGCTCGATAGGGGTAAGCGTTTCTTTTTCAATCACAAAGCCAGTTTTGGCAGCGAATCGAATCGCTCTTAGCATGCGAACCGGGTCTTCGCGGTATCGTTGAGTTGGTTCGCCAATCATTCTGATAATTTTGGCATTTAAATCTTTCATGCCATTGTGGTAATCCAACACCACTTCAGTTTGCGGATCGTAGTACATCGCATTGATTGAGAAATCTCTGCGCGTAGCATCTTCTGCCTGATCGCCCCAGACGTTGTCTCGAAGTATTCTTCCGCTGGCAGCCACATCTGCTTGATCAGCTTGTGCGTGCGCTCTGAATGTAGAAACTTCGATGATCTCTGGACGTTCTTTGCCGTAAAAGGTAACGTGCACAATCTGAAAGCGTCGACCAATCAATCTTGAACGACGAAATAGTTTTTGTACCTGATCAGGGGTGGCATTGGTTGCCACATCAAAATCTTTGGGTGCAATACCTAAGAGCAAGTCGCGTACAGCGCCCCCTACGATGTAGGCGTCATAACCCGCTTCTTGAAGAACATGGGTTACCTTGACGGCATTCTTGGATAGGAGCTCAGGGTTGATTCGGTGACTTCGTTTACTGATCTTTTGAGCAGTCAGCGCATGACCATGAATCAGTTTCTTTTGACCGCTTGGCTTTTTTAAGAATTTATTGATGAAGCGACGAATCATGCAAACAATTCCAAAATAGGCCACTGATTGTTTGCCGCAAGCTCGCGCAGCCTGCTGTCTGGGTTCGTGGCCACTGGGTGCGAGGCCTTTTCAAGCAAGGGCAAATCATTGATGGAGTCTGAATAAAAGTAACTACTTTGCACAGTGCTTAAAGATAGCTTTTGATCTTTGAGCCATGCTTCTAAGCGAGTAACCTTACCTTCTCTAAAATTGGGTAGACCCAAAACTTTGCCTGAGAAGTTACCTGTCACAGGATCACCAATCACCTCGGGTTCGGTAGCAATCAAATGATCAATCTGAAACGCAGCAACAATGGGTCTTGTCACAAAGCTATTGGTAGCAGTCACAACGCAACACAAGTCGCCAGCATCTTGATGGCGTTTCACCAACTCAATGGCACTTGGTTTAAGTTGAGGTTGAATCACTTCTTCCATGAACTGAAGGTGCCATTCATTTAACTGCGCTCTTGAGTGTTCTGATAAGGGCTTTAGGGCAAACTCAAGAAAGGCGTAAATATCTAGGCGACCAGCTTTGTAGTCCGCGTAAAAACGTTCGTTTTGCAAAGCATAGTACTCAGTGTCAACCACGCCAATTTTGGCTAAAAATCTTCCCCATTCATGATCGCTGTCAATGGGTAATAAGGTGTGGTCTAAGTCAAATAAGGCAATTTGTGTCATCTGTGTCACATTATGCTCAATTTTTTTGAGCAAGCATTTCTTTCAATAATGGCAGGGTGATCGCTCTTTTGGTTTCAAGCGAGTAATTGTCTAAAGCTTCCAATAAAGACATCAGGCTTGGCATGTCGCGATGAAAGTGCTTCAAAAGCCAAGGAGCCACCTCATTGGAAATTTGCAAGCCTCGCTCAGTGGCGGCTTGCTGAAGCGCTTGTAATTTTTCTGAATCAGAAAGAGCGTGCATCTGAAACACCAGGCCCCAGACCAAACGTGTTTTTAAATCTTCGCGTATTTGTAAATTCGATGATGGCGCAAGACTGCTGGTGATCAAGTGTTGATGACTGGCTTCACGAATCAAGTTGTGAAGTCTGAATAGGGCACCTTGAGCAAACTCACTCAGGTGATCAATGTCGTCAACACATAGCAAGCCGGGGGCTTGATTGTTTTCTGTTAATGCATCTGCGCATGCGCGCCATTCATCCATGCTGCTGTCGTGATTGAGCAGATAAGCATTGATGCCCAATTCAGATGCTTGCAACTGAAGAGCGGACAAGAGGTGGGTACGACCAGATCCACTGGGCCCCCACAAATGAATCATCTTCGTATCTGTATTCAAGGCAGCATTAAAAGTAGATTCATCTTTTGAGCCTTGCCATGTTCTCTGAATATCTTTTAAAACCGCCATTAAATTTTCATTGCCAGTCGCTATGAAATTATCAAGCGTTGGCTTGGGCGTGTGACCAAGATCAAGTGCTATTTGGCGAGGCAGCGATGGCGATTGAGACACTGAGACTAACCTCTGTACCAAGAAGAGTTTTTATAGAAGGCCATCAAATGCCGTCCTAGCACCAACACAATCGCACTCATTGGAAGAGCTAAGAGGATTCCGAAGAAACCAAACCAGCCGCCAAAAAGAATCAAGGCAAACACCACCAAGACTGGGTGCAGGCCAATCTTCTCTCCCACCAATTTAGGTGTGAGGAAAAAGCTTTCGATGGTTTGGCCAACAATGTAAAGCGCGAGCACAGCCAAAATGCTGACCCCTGTTTCTGCTTGCAATAGGGCCGACAGCAGTGCCAAGATCAATGCAACACCGTAACCAATGTAGGGGATGAAAATCGCCAGTCCCGTGAAGAGACCAAGTGCAATTGCCCCAGTCACACCCAAGAAGTAAAGACCCATTGAATAGTAGATAGCCAGCACTGTAATTACCAAGAGTTGACCTCTTAGGTATTGAGATAAGAGCTCATCAATCTCTACCAAGATTTGTTTGGTTTGACCAAGCCATCTTGGGGGAATCATGGGACTCATCTTTTTGAAAAAATCTTCCCACTGAATGATCAAGTAGAAAACCACAAAAATGATCAACACAAGACCAACGATGCTGCCGATGATGGTTTGTCCAGAATTTAAAACTGTTGATAGGCCGCTGCTGATCAATGTGTCGGCATTATTTGACAGGTGAGCGCTGACTTTGGTTTGAATCGTTTCTTGGATCTTTTCAAGATCAAAGCCAAGCGCCAAACTATCCAACCAAGGTTGAATGAGGTTTTGAATTTGTTCAAGCCACGTTGGGAGTTGCTGTCTCAAGGCTGGCAACTCTTTTTGTAAAACACTTAAAAAAAGCACCATTAAGCCAAAAATACCCAAAAAACCCAATAAAACAGTCAAAATTGCAGAGACGGTTTTGTGTGCCCCTAGGCTCAGAAGGCTCTTATATAAAGGCCTTAAGACATAAGCCAAGATAAATGCAGCCAAGAAAGTTGTTAATAAAGAAGCCATAGGTTTAGCGTATCCACTAGAATTCTAAGATTCTACTGATTCAAATACATATATAGCCATGTCTGATCAAAATTCTTCTAAATCTCAAGGTCTTTCTTACCGCGACGCGGGTGTTGATATGGAGGCTGGTGACGCGTTGGTTGAGCGCATCAAGCCAATGGCAAAGAAAACCATGCGCGAAGGTGTTTTGGCGGGTATTGGTGGGTTTGGAGCCCTTTTTGAGGTGCCCAAGCGTTACAAAGAGCCGGTCTTGGTATCTGGCACCGACGGTGTTGGTACTAAGTTAAAGCTTGCCTTTGATTGGAATCGCCACGATACAGTTGGTCAAGATTTGGTGGCCATGAGCGTGAATGACATTTTGGTGCAGGGCGCCGAGCCACTATTTTTCTTAGATTACTTTGCCTGTGGCAAGTTATCGGTTGATACAGCCGCAACAGTGGTGGGTGGCATTGCTCAAGGTTGCGAATTAGCCGGTTGCGCATTGATTGGTGGCGAAACAGCTGAAATGCCTGGCATGTACCCAGAAGGTGAATACGACTTAGCAGGCTTTGCTGTGGGTGCAGTTGAAAAGTCAGCCATGATTGATGGCAGAAGCATTCAAGCGGGTGATGTCATTTTAGGTTTGGCATCAAGTGGTGCTCATTCCAATGGTTATTCATTGATCAGAAAAATCATTGATCGCGCGGGTGCAAAAGCCAGTGATGATTTCCATGGCCAAAAGATGACGGATGTTGTGATGGCTCCAACCCGCATTTACGTTAAATCAATGTTGGCATTGATTGCAAAAATCAAAGTTAAAGGTATGGCTCACATCACGGGTGGTGGATTGGTTGAGAACGTGCCCCGTGTGTTGCCTGAAAATACTCAAGCTGTTTTGCACCGTGATGCATGGCAGTTACCGCAACTATTCCAGTGGTTGCAAAAAAATGGTGGCGTTGAAGATGCTGAAATGCACCGCGTATTCAACTGCGGTGTTGGCATGGTCGTGATTTTGAGTGCCGCTGATGCAAAAGCAGCCAAAGCGCAACTTGAGTCAACAGGTGAGACGGTTTATCAATTAGGTGAGATTGTTGAAAGACCTGCTGGCGCACATCAAACCATCGTTGTTTAATTCAAGATTTAAATCAGAAATTAAATGATTTGATAGTGAGCAAGTACATCTTGCTCACATTGCTTCATTTGACTCTCGTCTAAGGAGTCAATCACTTCTTTTGTTTGCATGCCTCTGAGCCAAGTTAATTGGCGCTTGGCCAATTGTCTTGTGGCAGCAATCGCTTGATCTTGAAATTCTTGAAAAGTGATATTGCCATCCAAATGATCCCAAGCCTGACGATATCCCACGGCCCTCATGGATGGAAGATCGGGGTGTAAGCGAGGATTTTGACGAAGAGCTTTCATCTCATCTAAAAAACCTTCAGCCATCATGATTTCAAAACGCTTGGCAATGCGTTCATGGAGAACTGAGCGATCGCTTGGTTCAATTGAAATCAAACGAAGGTTCATAGGAGCATTGTGATCTTCGCCGCTACCTTCACCTCTACCGCTGTCTTTGGGTTGTTCTTGCAACCACTCAGACATGGGTTTGCCGCTTTGAAGATAAATTTCTAAAGCACGTTGAACGCGCTGAGCATCATTTTTTTCTAGTCGTGCAGCAGTTTCTGGGTCAACCTGGGCAAGCTCTTCATGAATGGCTGGCCAACCGAGTTTGGCAGCGCGTGACTCAATTTCCGCGCGAATTTCTGGAGAGGCTGCTGGCATATTTGATAAGCCATGCGCGAGTGCACGCCAGTACAACATCGTGCCACCAACAATCAATGGAATGTTGTTTCTTGCGCGTATCTCTTTGAGCCACTGTTTTGCGTCATGGGCAAACTTTGCTGCTGAATAAGGATCTTCTGGCTCAGCAATGTCGATGCCGTGATGAGGCACTTCTTGCATTTCAGACTTGCTTGGCTTGGCAGTGCCAATGTCCATACCTTTATAGACGAGGGCTGAATCCATGCTGATGATTTCGATTGTTTGACCAAGCTGTTTTGCTGACCGCGCGATGGCCATGGCCAGCGAGCTTTTACCACTGGCGGTTGGACCAACGATGGTGATAACCGGTTGTTCAGATGTCATGATTAATGGCCGCGCGGCTATGACTTTTTTTATAAGGCAATCGGATTCGATTAATGGAGGCGGTATTGTTCTTCAAGCTCAATGATCTGTGCTCGAATTTCATCTAAGTCACTTGCATTCTCCGTGCCATCCAAATACGTTTGCATATCTTCAATGGCAGGTCTGATGTAATCAAGCTGTGCCAATGCAATGCCACGGTCCCTGATTTCTTCTAATGCTTCTGGTAGCAAAATAACCAAACGTTGCTGAACGCCTAAGAGTCTTTCCCATCTTTCTTGTTGTGTGTAGATGGCTTTGAGATTGCGTAAAAAGCGAGACAAGATTTCTCGAGAGCTCGATGATCTTAAAAAGGCACTCAAAGGCAGTTGATACTCGCCACGATATCCTTGAGCATCCAAATATGGATCGAGCATTTGTTGAAGCTCTTCTTTAGATAAAGAAGTTCCTGTTAGAGGATCAAGTATCACCTCACCCTGCGGTAGAGATAAGCGAACCATGAAATGATTAGGGAATGAAACGCCCTTGATATTGAGACCAATTTGCTGCCCAAGTTCCATGAAGATCAAGGCCAAAGAAATGGGGATGCCTCTCCTGGTTTCTAGAACGCTGTGCAAGTAAGAGTTATTTGGGTCGTAATAGTCATTGCGGTTAGGTCCAAATCCTAATTCTTTAAAAAAGAAGTTTTTTAAGATTTGCAATTTTTGAATCCCGGCCATTTCGTGAGTGACACGTTGCTTGAGTTTGTCGCCCAATAAATCTAACTCATCAAAAACATGCTGAACCACCAAATCTGGGTAGGCGTGTTGAGCAACGGCAATCGCTGCTTCTGTCAAAGGGAAGTGATCATCCTCTGAAACCAATGAAGCAAAGTAATCAAGTTGTTGTGTTGGCATAGTTCTAAAAAATTTGTTTTATGTTGCTTTGTATAAAAAATCTTTGACCCTGAAACCTGTTATCCATAATGTGCCCAAATAAACACCACCCGCCAGAGCCAACCATAAGCCTAAGAAACCAATTCTGGTGAATGGTGTGCTTTTTAATTCTAACCAGTCATGTTGATGGGCGCCGTAGTAAAAAATAACACCAATCGCCACCAGGGCAATGCTCAACTTGAATAAAAACTTCAGCCACCCTGCATTTTTCATCAGCAAGCCTTGCTTATGAAGACCGCGCCATAAAAGATAAGCATTCAGGCAAGCGCCTAAGCCAATCGAAAGTGCCAGACCTGCATGATCTAGCCACGGCACTAAAACAATATTGGCCAGTTGAGTCAATACCAAAACAGTGATGGCAATTTTCACGGGTGTTTTGATGTCTTGTCGTGAGTAGTAGGCAGGGGCCAAGATTTTTATCAAGATCAAACCAATCAAACCAACACCGTATGCGGCCAATGCGCGCTGAGTCATCGTCACATCAACGGCTGTGAATTGGCCGTAGTGATACAAGACCGTGGCCAGTGGCTGACCAAATAAAAATAATGCCAAAGCTGCCGGAGCTGCCAAGACAAAGGTTAACTTGAGACCCCAGTCAATTAACTGAGTCATTTGTGTTTTATCTTCTAGTGCATTTGCTTTTGAGAGGCTTGGCAGTAAGACTGTAGCAATTGCAACGCCGAGTAAAGCTGTTGGGAACTCCATCAAGCGATCGGCGTATGAAAGCCAAGACACGCTGCCAACAGCAAGGTGTGAAGCAATATTGGTATTGATGATGAGTGATAGTTGAGCTACTGAAACGCCAAACAGCGCTGGCAACATCAGGCGCAATACTTTTTTTGCCCCTGGGTGATTCCATGCTTGATTGATTTTGCTAAAGCTCAATCCAATTCTGGGAAGCATGCCAATCTTTTTAAGGGCAGGTATTTGAATCGCTAATTGAGCGATGCCCCCGACAATCACGCCAACGCCTAAGGCATAGATGGGGGTCTCAAAATAGGGGGAAAGTAACCATGAAGAAAAGATCATGGATAAATTAAGAAGAACTGGTGTGAAAGCCGGGACCGCAAATTTCTTATAAGTATTAAGAATGCCGGCTGACAAAGACACCATCGAAATCAGTCCGATATAAGGGAACATGATCCGAGTCAGGGTCAAGCTGGCCTCATGAGCTCCTGTCTCTCGAATGCCCGAAGCCACCAAGAAAATGATCCAAGGGGCGCCAATCACCCCCAAAATCACAGTTGCCAACAATGCCCAAAATAAGAGGGTGGCAATAGCACCCACCATTAAAGCCGTGCCTTCCTTGCCTTCTTTGGTGCTGGTTTCGCTTAAAACAGGGACAAATGCCTGCGAAAACGCCCCTTCAGCAAACAAACGCCTCAATAAATTGGGGATTCTGAAGGCCACATTGAAGGCGTCAGTCCACTCTGAGGCCCCGTAGGTTCTAGCAATGAGGGTTTCTCGGAGCAATCCCGTGATGCGGGATAGCATGGTAAAGCTACTGATTTTGGCGGCGGCAGATAATAAGTTCACAGGCATAGTTTTACAGATTTCTGGCGGGGGTGGTAGCCTTCCTCAGGATAAGTTATAATCTTTTTCTTTTGGCAATACCCCTAAAGGTTATAAACATGGCAAATACCGCCCAAGCTCGTAAACGTGCCCGCCAGGCAGTTTCTCAAAATGAACACAACACCAGCTTGCGTTCACGTCTTCGCACAGCTATCAAGTCTGTACGTAAAGCCGTAGATGCTGGTGATAAAGCTGCTGCAGCTAAGGTTTTCCAGGCTGCACAGGCAACTATCGACAAGATTGCAGACAAAAAGGTTGTGCATAAAAACACTGCTGCGCGTACAAAATCACGCTTATCTGCAGCTGTTAAGGGCATGACTGCCTAATTCAGGTCAGTTTTAAAGAAGCCCGTTCCCTTATCCGGAGCGGGTTTTTTGTTTCTAGTTGTTTGATTTTATTGGGATTTCGCAAGCCTCAACAATCGGAAGATTGTTATCTTTGGCAAAGTTTTTCACGAAATCCATGGCTTTTGGCTCGATATCACTGAGACGCTCATCGACAACCACACACTTTATGCCTGCGATGTTCACAGGTTTAACAAAGGGTGAGTATGTGAAGCGAGGGTCACTTGGGTCATCTTCAGGTCGAAATTGAGCCATGACACCGCAAAGTCTTTCAGCCCAGTCGCTGGGTCGAAATGGCTTACCATCATGTGTGAGACCTTGAATGAAGAATTGTTTGGTCGTCACGATATGTATGCGGTATAAATGAAAGATTGGTTGGGGAAAACCCGATTATTTTAGCAGTTAAGAGCTAGTGTGAATCAATTATTGAGTTAAACAGGCATTTGAAATTTATGGCGTCAAATCTTGCTGTTAGACATTATTTACAGTTCACTGATTTCAGTGCGGATGAGTACGCTTATCTTTTAGAAAGATCAGCTTTTTTAAAAGCTAAATTTAAAAGATACGAAACCTGGCACCCACTTCATGACCGAACCTTGGCCATGATTTTTGAAAAAAACTCCACCCGCACCAGATTATCTTTTGAAGCAGGCATCCATCAATTGGGTGGTCATGCTGTATTTCTAAATACCAAAGACACCCAATTAGGTCGTGGTGAGCCAGTTGAGGATGCCGCTCAAGTGATCTCACGCATGACTGACATCATCATGATCAGAACATTTGGCCAAGACATCATTGAGCGTTTTGCTGCGCATTCACGTGTGCCTGTGATCAATGGTTTGACCAATGAATACCATCCTTGCCAAGTATTGGCTGACATCTTCACCTATGTAGAGCAGCGCGGCAGCATCAAGGGTAAGACAGTTGCGTGGGTAGGTGATGCTAACAACATGGCCTACACCTGGATACAGGCGGCCGAGCTTTTAGATTTCAAGCTTAATTTCTCTGCTCCTGCGGCCTATCAGCTCGATCAAAAGATGTTGAGCCCGAATGCCAAAAAATATTTAACAGTTTTTGAAAATCCAGTCGATGCATGTCGTGGGGCTGATTTGGTCACCACCGATGTATGGACCAGCATGGGTTACGAAGATGAAAATCAAATTCGTTTAAAGGCTTTCAAGGGTTGGATGGTCAATGACGCGCTCATGGCGACTGCCAATGCAGACGCCTTGTTCATGCATTGTTTGCCTGCTCACAGAGGTGAAGAGGTTTCTGCATCAGTGATTGATGGTCCTCAAAGCGTTGTTTGGGATGAGGCAGAAAATCGTCTGCATGTACAAAAAGCTTTGATGGAATTTTTGCTTTGCGGCAAGTTGTAATTTTTACTTAAACTTTAATTTATTAGATAGATATGTCAGATATTAAAAAAGTTGTTCTAGCTTATTCAGGTGGCTTAGATACCAGCGTTATTTTGAAGTGGTTGCAAGACACCTATCAATGTGAAATCGTGACTTTCACGGCTGATTTGGGTCAGGGTGAAGAGCTTGAGCCAGCAAGAGCCAAGGCGCTTAAATTTGGTATCAAACCTGAAAACATTTTTATTGATGATTTGCGCGAAGAGTTTGTCAGAGATTTTGTTTTCCCGATGTTCCGTGCTAACACGGTTTATGAGGGCGAATATTTGTTGGGCACATCTATTGCCCGCCCATTGATTGCAAAACGTCAAATTGAGATTGCACGCCAAACCGGTGCTGATTCGGTATCGCATGGCGCCACAGGCAAAGGCAATGACCAGGTTCGTTTTGAACTTGGCTACTACTCATTAGAGCCATCGATCAAAGTGATCGCTCCATGGCGTGAATGGGATTTGTTGTCACGTGAAAAGTTATTGGCTTATGCTGAGCAACATGGCATCCCAGTTGAAATGAAACACAAGCAAGGTGGCGCGCCATACTCAATGGACGCAAACTTATTGCACATCAGCTTCGAAGGTCGTCACCTTGAAGATCCTAAGGCAGAAGCTGAAGAATCTATGTGGCGTTGGACTGTATCTCCAGAGCAGGCTCCTGATACTCCTGAGTACCTCGACATTGAATTCGAGCGCGGTGATGCTGTTGCGATTAACGGTAAGCGTTACAAAGCCCACGAAATGTTGGCTGAACTCAATAAACTCGGCGGCAAGCATGGCATTGGCCGCTTAGACCTTGTTGAGAACCGCTATGTTGGTATGAAGAGCCGTGGTTGCTACGAAACTCCTGGTGGCACGATTCTTTTGAAGGCTCATAGGGGTATCGAGAGCATTACTTTGGATCGCGAAGTGGCTCATTTGAAAGATGATTTGATGCCACGTTACGCCAGCATGATTTACAACGGCTATTGGTGGGCGCCAGAGCGTGTGGCTATTCAGACATTGATTGATCACACTCAGCAAAGCGTGAGTGGCTTTGTGCG
>CALMBU010000101.1 GCA_937863045.1 uncultured Polynucleobacter sp.
TGATTGGATTGCTTCAACAGTGAGTAAAGCATGATTGATGCAACCCAATCGCATGCCAACCACCAAGACAATTGGTAGACCCATATCTTGGGCAAAGTCAGCACTGGTTTTGCCATCATGAAAAGGCACCTTGAAGCCCCCAGCACCTTCGACCACAATTGCATCTGAATTCGCGCGCACTTTTCTGAAGGCATTGAGCATCACTTCGTAATCAAGGTGAACATGAGCTTCTTTTGCGACCAAGTGGGGGGCAGCAGGAGTTGAAAGTTGGTAGGGGCAAATATCCAAATAATCTTCTTTTGGCTTGTAGTTCATGGCGCTTGAGAGTGCCAATATATCTTCGTTGCACATTTTCCCGGCAATCAAATTCATGCCGGCAACCACTGGCTTAAATCCGGCAACCAGGGTGTGTTGTTGTTTTAATTGAATGATCAAGGCCCCAGAAATTAAAGTCTTACCAACTTCTGTATCAGTGCCGGTCACAAAAAAACCTGGCTTGCCAGAGTTGCCAGAATTATCAGATTTAGAGGTCATGCTCAATCTCCATCAGCGCTTGAATTAAATGATCAATTTGTTCTGTGGTGTGACTCGCTGAGAATGTGATGCGCAGTCTGGCAGTATCAGCAGGCACAGTGGGTGGTCTGATCGCAGGTACCCAGATATTTTTTTGATAAAGCTGTTGGGCAACCTGCAAAGCATCTTCAGTTTTACCAATCATGATTGGTTGAATCGCTGTATCCGATGGCATGAGCGACCATTTGTTTAAGCGCAGTGTTTTTTTCCAATGCTGAATATTCTTGTTGAGTGATGCTCGATAAGAATCATCAGACATCAGTTCTAAGCTTTTAAGTAAGCCATGCGCCATGGCGGGCGGGGATGCGGTGGTGTAAATGTATGAACGACCTTTTTGCGTGATCCACTCAATGAGGGTTTTATGCGCAGCAATGAAGGCGCCGCTGATTCCAGCAGCTTTACCTAAAGTGCCGATATAAATAATTCTTGCCGCTGCTTCATCGGTGTTTCGAATGTCAGCATGCTCAAGAATGCCTCCGCCATGTTGACCAACAACCCCAAAGCCATGAGCATCATCCACCAAAATCAAGGCATCGTATTGATCAGCCAGCTTGAGTAATTCTGTGACTTTGGCAAGGTCACCATCCATGCTAAATACGCCATCAGTGACAATCAATTTAAATTGATTGGTGTCTTTGGCTAGCAGTTGTTCAAGAGCTGATAAATTTTGGTGTGGAAATACTTGAACCTTGGCTTGATTTTGTTTGCTGGCCAAACGAACCCCATCAATCAGCGATGCATGATTCAACTCTTCAGAGTAGATGCTCATCACTTGATTAGATCCAAGGCTGCCACTGATAGCGGTGATGGCCGCAAGATTGGCCATGTAGCCTGTACTAAAAAATAATGCGTGAACCTCTGGAATAAATGCCGCTTGAGTTTTTGCCAAAGCTTTTTCTAATACATCATGCGGACGATGATGGCCGCTGATCATGTGTGATGCGCCACTGCCTGAGCCAAAGCGTTGTAGACCTTCAGTGATTGCTTTAGCCAATTCAGGATGATTGGCTAATCCAAGATAATCATTGCTACAAAAGGTCAGCATTGCTTGACCATCGATTGTCATCACAGGCGCACTGGCGCTGTCACAAATCTTCAGCGTTCTTTTGAGTGAGCGCTGCTCCAAGTCATCAAGTAAATGATTGAAGTGGTTGATGTATTTGAGCGCCATGCTTTGCCTGTGACAGTTTTAATGATCGCCACTCAAAGTGGCATTTAAGCTTGCTTGTATGCCCTTTGATAAGTGAGTGATTTCATCGTCAACGATGATGTACGGCGGCATGATGTATATGGTTGAGCCAATTGGGCGAACCAAGACACCTTGATTTAAAGCGCTAACAAAAAATTCTTTTGAGAAGTTCTCGCAGAGATGCTCTGGTTTGATATCAAAGGCCAGAATCATGCCGGTCTGTCTAAAGTGGATGATCCGTTCATCATCTTTTGCCCAAGCAAATGCATCGGATAACTTTTTAGCAAGAATCTTATTTTTCTCTAAGATATTTTCTTTTTCAAAAATATCCAAAGTGGCCAGGGCTGCTCGACAAGCCAGAGGATTGCCTGTGTATGAGTGGGAGTGCAAAAATCCTTTGCGTGCATCTTGGTGGTAGAAGGCTTGATAAATCTCATCTGTTGTCATCACAAGCGATAGTGGCAAATAGCCGCCACTGATGCCTTTGGATAGGGCTAAAAAGTCAGGCCATATACCTGCTTGCTCAACAGCAAAGAAGGTGCCTGTTCTGCCGCAACCCACAGCGATTTCATCAGCGATTAAATGGATTTGATATTGATCGCAAAGTTTCCTGATGCCTTGAAGATAGGATGCATCATGCATGATCATGCCTGATGCACATTGAACCAAAGGCTCAACAATCAAGGCGGCAATATTTTTTGATTGGGTTTTTAATAAATCTTCTAAATTTGTTAGAGCGAGGGTTGCAATGTCTTT
>CALMBU010000102.1 GCA_937863045.1 uncultured Polynucleobacter sp.
ATTAAATTACTTTGCTCTAACGAATGATCGCTACACGTTGCTGCAATTTTCTGACAAGTCTCGATAAGCTAAAGCAAATCAAGAAGTAAATCACAGCCGCAGCCAAATAGGTTTCAATTGGACGACCAAAGTTTTTACCAGCCACTTCAAATCCTTTGAGCATGTCATAAGCGCCAATCGCGTAAACCAAGGATGTGTCCTGAAACAAAATAATGGTTTGCGTGAGCAAGACCGGGATCATGTTTCTGAAGGCTTGCGGCAAGATAATGAAACACATGTTTTGCCAATAGGTCATGCCCATGGCTTGTCCTGCGTGTATTTGACCTTTTGGTATTGATTGAATGCCCGAGCGCATGATTTCGCAAAAGAAAGCTGCTTCAAAAGCAATAAAAGTGATGATGGCTGAAAGCTCGGCACCAATGGGTTTACCAAGAATGGCAGGCATCAATAAGAAGAACCACAAGATCACCATCACCAATGGAATCGAGCGCATGGTGTTCACATAAGCTGCTGCTGGTATTTCTAACCACTTGTTGCCTGATAAACGCATCAAGGCCAACAGGGTACCAAAGAAGATGCCACCCACGGTTGCGATCACAGTGAGTTGGATGCTGAATATGAAGCCACTCAAGACATAGCTTCTGATGAGCTCCCAACTGTAGAAAGAAAGATCAATATTCATCTATTTTTTCTTCTTTTCTTTCTTAATGACCACCGCTGCTAGCAGCGGCAATAAAACCAGGCACCCTGGTTCTGGATTCAATAAAAGCCATGACACGGTTCACCGTTAATGCAGAAACCATGTAGAGGGCGGTAACCCCAAGATAAATCTCAATGCCTCTGGAGGTCTCCTCTTGAGCTTGCATCGCAAACAAGGTGAGCTCTGCAACAGAGACAGCAAAAGCCACCGAAGAGTTTTTAATGATGTTCATCGACTCTGAGGTCAGTGGCGGAATCACGATGCGCAAGGCCATGGGTAAAAGCACATAGCGATAAGACTGGGTGGTGGTTAAACCAACTGCTAAAGCCGCGTATGTTTGACCTCTGGGCAAGGAGCCAATACCAGCCCTGACCTGCTCTGCAATGCGCGCAGAGGTAAAGAAACCTAAAGCCAAGCTGACCAATACAAATGAAGGGAAGGCCTTCATCACAGGAAATAAAGCAGGTATCACGTGATACCAAAGAAATATCTGAACCAATACGGGGATATTTCTGAATAACTCAACCCAAACAGTTCCCACAAGGGCGAGTGATCGAGTCAGTAAATTATCTGGGGGTAAAGTTCTTAAGG
>CALMBU010000103.1 GCA_937863045.1 uncultured Polynucleobacter sp.
CCATCATGCGTTTGACTTGGTGATAGCGTCCCTCAACGATGGTCATTTCTAAAACTCTGCTAGAGCGCTGCACACAAGCTTTGGCAAAGCAAGGCTTGGGATCGTCGTCTAAAACAACCCCTTTTAATAGGTGTTGAATTTGTCCTTCAGTTAAATCATCCGCAGCAGTGATTTGGTACACCTTGCCAATGTTCTTTTTAGGGGTTGTCATGCGGTGAATGAACTGCCCATCATCAGACATCAAAATCAAACCAGTGGTGTCATGGTCCAAGCGACCCACACACTGAATACCGCGCTCAACCAAGGGTTGGGGCAGTAGGCCATAGATACTCGGATGATGACTGGTTTTGTGAGAGCATTCATAGCCCACGGGTTTATGGAAGGCCACATAGGCTTTTTCATGAAACTCCCAAGTTTTGCCGTCCACTTCAAGCTGTAGATTCTCGGTGGGGATTCTTTCATCAGGATCCTCAGCCAATACGCCATTGACCTTGACCAGTTCAGCATAGACCAAGTCGCTGCAATAGCGACGGGTGCCAAACCCCTGGCTAAAGAGGATTTTTTCTAAAGAAAGGGGTTTTGCCATGCTACGTAAAGAGTACCTATAATGGTGAAAAGCGAAATATTACAGCTATTACAGCGTAATTTGCTTCAAATACTGAATCCTAGGGGAGATGATAGTGCCAGTTATTACCAATATCGAAGATTTGCGCATTTTGCATAAAAAAAGAACGCCGAAAATGTTCTATGACTATGCGGATTCTGGTTCTTGGACTGAGTCTACTTATCGCTCAAACGAATCTGACTTTCAAAAGATCAAGCTGCGCCAAAAAGTAGCTGTGAACATGGAAAACAGAACGACCAAAACAAAAATGATTGGTCAAGAAGTCGCTATGCCTGTGGCCTTAGCGCCAACGGGTTTAACTGGTATGCAACATGCTGATGGCGAGATCTTGGCTGCGAAAGCTGCTGAGAAGTTTGGTGTGCCATTCTGTTTATCAACCATGAGTATTTGCTCGATTGAAGATGTGGCAGAGAACACCACCAAGCCTTTTTGGTTCCAGCTCTACGTCATGAAAGATCGCGGCTTTATCGAGCGCTTGATTGATCGTGCTAAAGCAGCCAATTGTTCAGCAATCGTATTAACACTTGATCTTCAAATCTTAGGTCAACGTCATAAAGATATTAAGAATGGTTTGACTGCTCCACCAAAGTTAACGATTCCGAACATCATCAACATGATGACCAAGCCACGTTGGTGCATGGGCATGCTGGGCACCCAGCGCAGAACTTTTAGAAACATTGTTGGACATGCCACGGGCGTGGGCGATATGTCATCTTTATCATCTTGGACAGCCGAGCAGTTTGATCCGGGTTTGAACTGGGGTGATGTGGAGTGGATTAAAAAACGTTGGGGTGGCAAGCTCATCATCAAAGGTATTTTGGACGAGGGCGATGCACGTCTGGCCGCTAACTCTGGCGCCGATGCTCTGATCGTTTCTAACCACGGCGGTCGTCAGCTAGATGGCGCTGTTTCGAGCATCAAGGCATTGCCTGGCATCGTTGATGCGGTAGGTAAAGACATTGAAGTATGGATGGACGGCGGCATTCGTTCAGGCCAAGACGTCTTGAAAGCTTGGGCATTGGGTGCTAAAGGCACTTTGATTGGTCGCCCATTCTTATATGGTCTTGGTGCCATGGGTGAGGCTGGTGTGACCAAATGTCTTGAGATCATTCATAAAGAATTGGATATCACCATGGCTCTCACAGGTCACCGAGATATTCATAACATCAACAAAGATATCTTGTACCCAGGTACTTACTAAGAGATCTGATTCTCCTGAACTATCACAGAGAATCACCAAACAATAAGCGACCTAGGTCGCTTATTTTGTTTCTAATTGGCGGTATTCACCGACCTGCGGTATATTCCTTATATGATGAACCCAAGTACCCTAAGCGATAGCATTCAATTGGCTGTAGCGCCAGTTTTCTTATTAACAGCGGTGGCCGGCATGATTGGTGCTCTGACTCATCGCCTGGCTCGCGTGATTGACCGATCTCGTGTGCTGCATAAAGAGATGATGGATGAGGGGCTCAAACAGTCGATTCGTGACTCTTACAATCAAGAGTTAAAGAACATTGCGACGCGCGGACGTTTCATCAATGTCTCAATGATTCTTTTGGTTTTGTGCGCCATCATGATTGGTCTAACCATCCTGGAATTATTTTTCGCTGAAACATCCAGTGGAAAAGTGATGGTGTCAGCATTTGTGCTCTACACCTTTGTGGCTGGCATTGGCTCATTTATTTTGGCTTTGATTTCTCTCTTGATTGAAGTGTTGATCGCTTCATACTCGATTCGTTGGAAACCTCACGCCTAAAATCTAAAAAACAAAACCAATAAAAATTAAAAAAGGAATAAGTCATGACCATCTACCAATACAAAGACAAAGCACCACAAATTCATGACTCAGCGTTTGTTGCCAAAGAAGCCACCTTGATTGGTGATGTGATTTTGCATGAAGATGTGAGTGTCTGGCCTGGCGTGGTGATCCGCGGCGACAACGAGCCCATCACTGTTGGTAAGGGCAGTAATGTGCAAGAAGGCACTGTGATGCACACCGACATGGGTTGTCCTTTGACTTTGGCTGAGAACGTGACCGTGGGTCATCAGGCGATGTTGCACGGCTGCACGATTGGTGAAAACTCATTGATCGGTATTCAAGCCGTGGTACTCAATCGTGCGGTGATTGGTAAGAACTGTTTGGTCGGTGCTGGTTCAGTGGTGACCGAGGGCAAAGTATTTCCAGACAACTCTTTGATTTTAGGATCGCCTGCCAAAGTGGTTCGAGAGCTCACGCCTGAAGCGATCGCAGGCCTTAAAGCCAGCGCTGAAAATTATGTGGCGAAGAAGAATTTATTCAAAGCCCACCTGGTTGAACTTCCAAGTAAACCTTAAGTTGATTGAATGAGTTAATCAGATGATTTCTGGCTTAGTCCAAATACTCTTGTGGCAAGGCTTGGGAGAGCTCATCTCTCACTTCTTCTTGCCCATCATTCCTGGACCTGTTTTAGGTCTGGTTTTTTTGTTGATTTTTTTAATCATCAAAGGACACGTCAATCCATCATTGGCCTTGGTCTCTGACGCTTTCAGTCAGCATCTCGGCGTCTTGTTCATTCCTGCAGCGGTGGGCGTGATTTTATTTTTACCTCAGTTAAAAGCCAATGCCTTTGCAGTGATTTCTGCTTTATTGGTGAGTGTGGTGGCAACCATCGTGGTGACAGCAGTTGTGCTGCGCTTCATCTCGAAAAAGGATTCTCATGAATCCCAATGATCTTCAGATCGCAGAGATTTGGGTTTACCTTTCAGGCAGCCCCTTATTTGCTTTGATTCTCACTTTGACTGCTTACCAAGTGGGCAGCTTCTTTTATCAAAAGACTGATCGCAATCCCTTGGCCAATCCAGTAGCAATTGCCGTGATCTTGGTCGCGATTGCTTTGTATTTGGTGGATATGCCGTATCAGAAGTATTTTGAAGGTGCCCAGTTTGTACACTTCTTATTGGGTACAGCCACGGTGTCTTTGGCGATTCCAATTTACCGAGGCGTTGCAGCACTCAAGGCCCGCGTATTTCCTTTATTGATTGCCTTGCTCTGTGGCGGTGTTGTATCGATTGTCAGTGCTGTTGGGGTGGCCACATTCTTGGGTGCTGACAGTGCCATCATCGGAGCTTTCTATCCTAAATCAGTGACTGCGCCGATCGCGATGGGTGTTGCCGAACGTTTGGGCGTATCACCAACACTGACCGCTGTCTTTGCTGTGATCACTGGCATCATCGGCGCCATCTTGGGCAGCCATATTCTGAACCTATTGGGCATGAAGCAGTGGTGGCAAAGAGGTTTTGCGATTGGTGTGGCAGCCCACGGCATTGGCACATCCAGGGCCTTTGCTGTTCATCCAGAAGCTGGCACTTATGCCAGTTTGGCCATGGGCTTACACGGCATCTTGGGTGCCTTGCTCATTCCACTGCTAAAAAATTACATTTGAGCTTTTAATAAAGCATCAGCCACTGATAGCAAGAGGCGGTCTCTACCTCTTCGAGCCACCAATTGAACACCCACCGGCATACCGTTAGGTCCCTTGAATAATGGCAAGGTGATGCACGGCAAACCCATCAAGGTCCATACCCGACAGAAGATTGGGTCACCTGTTTGGGTGTGACCATGAGGCGCTTCTCCAATCGCGCTTGGCGCGATGATCACATCGATCTCTTGATTCAATAATTGATCAATCGACATGCGCGCCTGTTCAGCCACGATCAAATCTGCGTTGTATTGCTCATAAGTGATGGCGGCACCTTGTTTGATCAGACCGCGCAATTGTTGACTCAATTCTTCTGCATGATGGGTCTGCTCAAAAGAAAAACTGCGAGCACTTTCTGACCACATGATTCTGCCTTGCAGTTCTGACATCTTTTTAAAGATGGCAGGCAGCTTGATTTCAGGGACTGAGACCTTGAAGAGATCTTCGGCCAATAGCGCCGCATGAGCGATTGCAGCCACTGTGTCTGCAGAAGCCAAGTGAGCATCGTAGGTCAAGCAAGTAGCGATGCGAGGTTTTTTCTTAA
>CALMBU010000104.1 GCA_937863045.1 uncultured Polynucleobacter sp.
GGCCAAACTCTATGAACTCGAGGTATGGGTTCAGATGCGTTTGTCTGAGGATGGGGCAGGTAAGCGGTATGTATTGCAACCAGACCTGACTTTCTTATTCGATCTACCCAGCCAAACCGCAGAGTCTCGTCGCAGTGCTGCTCGTGACCCCGATAAGTTCGAACAGCTCAACACCGACTTTTTTGAAAAAGTCAGGCTTGAATACTTGCGCCGCGCCAAGGATGATGCGGCAAGATTTCATCTGATTGATGCCAGTCAAAGCAAAGAAGTTATCTGGAAGATACTTCAAGAAGCCATTGTAAATATATGATTAATATTGATATATTTATCATTAATTTTAACTATAACGCCTCACATAATCATTGCCTATGAAGCAATCCCTGTACCCGTGGTTTGAGCAAGCATGGTCTGAGTTGAATCTGGCCAATATGCCGCATGCCATTTTGCTGCATGGTCAAACTGGGATTGGCAAGATGGATTTCGCCCTTCATTTGGCCAAAGCCCTGATCTGCGAAACCACACAAACTGAAAAGCCTTGTTGTCAGTGTGAAGCTTGTCATTGGTTTGATACAGGGAACCACCCTGACTTTTTAGGGATAGTTCCTGAGAACCAAGCTCATTTGCTGCCACATGAAGAAATGGCAGGGGATGATGGCGCAGAAGAAAAGCCCAAAAAAGGCAGGAAAAAGGTCGAAGACGACCCTGAAAAAGCAGATAAAAAGCTGAGCTCAGTGATAAAGGTTGAACAAATCAGAGAGGCCTTGGACGGGATTACCACTTCACCTCATCGCGGCATACAAAGGGTGGTGTTGATCAATCCCGTTGAAACCTTGAACCCTGTCTCAGCCAACACCTTATTAAAGACGCTTGAAGAGCCTCCTGAGAGCACCTTGTTTATCTTGGTCAGTGATCGATTGGATCGCATCATGCCTACGATTCGTTCGCGCTGTCGCTTGCTTGCTTTGGGTAGACCAACGATTGAAGTGTCTTTGGCTTGGTTGAGCTCAGAAGTTGCTAATGCTGGAGTCAAAGCCAATCAAGCAGAGATTGAAAAAGTATTGAGTGAATCCGGCGGGGCGGTGATGGATGCCAGAGATCGCTTATTGGGTTTATCTGGAGCAGGGGAGTCAGCTCAAGAGATTGCTGAGCCATTACTCAAAGCTTTGGGTGAGGGCTCTCAAATTAATTGGCTACAAACGGCTGAAGTCATCCACAAAGCTCCGATGTCTGAATTATTAGTGACCTTAGAGCGCTGGACTGCTGATTTGATGAGTCAACAAAATGCAGGGCAGATACGTTATTACCCATCTAGGCGAGCATCCTTAGAAGCCTGTTCTAAAAACGCTAGAAGTAACAAGCTGTCTGATTATTGGAAAGTCCTATTGAACGCCAGACGCCATGAGCTGCACGCTTTGGCAAATCGGGTTCAAATAGAAGCTCTCTTGATTCGTTATCAAGAAATATTCAAAGATTGATTTAAAGATTAACTGGAAGTTCTCACTATATGTTCGTTGATTCTCATTGCCACTTAGACTTCCCAGAGTTCACGGAAGACTTGCCGAATGTATTGGCGCGCATGAAAGAAGCCAAAGTACAAAATGCTTTGTGTATTTCTGTGGATATGCCTGACTTTCCGAATGTACTGGCTTTGGCTGAAGCCCACGATCATTTGTTTGCCACGGTTGGCACCCATCCTGATTACGAAGACACGCCTGAACCAACTGTTGAGCAGTTGGTTGAATTGGCTCAGCACCCAAAGATTTTGGCGATTGGAGAAACGGGTCTTGATTACTATCGCATGGGCGACAAGACCTATGAAGAGATGGAATGGCAACGTGAGCGCTTTCGCACTCACATCCGCGCAGCCTTGAAAGTCAATAAGCCTTTGATCATTCACACGCGCTCTGCTTCTGAAGACACCATCAAGATCCTCAAAGAAGAGGGTGCTGATCAAGTGGCAGGGGTGATGCATTGCTTTACTGAAAGCTGGGAGGTTGCGCAAGCCGCCATGGAGCTTGGTTTTTACATCTCTTTCTCAGGCATTGTCACATTCAAGAGTGCCAAAGATCTTCAGGAAACATGCAAACAAGTTCCTTTGGAAAGAATGTTGATAGAAACTGATTCCCCTTATTTGGCACCCATGCCGCACAGGGGTAAAACCAATGAACCGGCTTGGGTATCTCATGTGGCTGAGTTTGTGGCGAACTTGAAGGGTGTCACTGTGGAAGAGCTAGCAAGAGTCACCACGCATAACTTCAAAACCCTCTTTAAAGCCCCTATTTGAGCTGCCTGAATTGGCAGTCTGAACCTAAATAAAAGTTAAACCTGAATGTATAAAAATATTGCAACATGCTGTTTTATAT
>CALMBU010000105.1 GCA_937863045.1 uncultured Polynucleobacter sp.
GGGTCTGGCGGAAGCTGTGAGATTCGAACTCACGGAGGACTCGCATCCTCGGCAGTTTTCAAGACTGCTGCATTCAACCACTCTGCCAAGCTTCCAAAACAGCGGTGATTATAGAGGTATCTGAAACCGACCGCCATTTTTTTTCATTTTACAGGCCCCAAAACTTGTTAAAATTCATAAATGTCTAAATTAATTAGCGCTGTAGACCTTGCTCTAGATACTGCCTACCAACAAATCACTGATGCCGAATGGCAAAAGCTGTTCAAGTTGGCAACCACCCGTGGCGTTTTGGAAAAACGCGATGCGATCTTTTCGGGCGGCGCTGTTAATCAATCAGAAGGTCGTTCCGCCCTTCATCCAGCCCTTCGTAACTTATCAGACCAGCCCATGATGGTGGATGGCGAAGATGTCATGCCACAAGTCAAAGCTGTGTGGCAAAGAATGGAAGGGTTTTGCAATCAACTGATCGGTATCACTGATGTGATTTGTATCGGTATTGGTGGTTCAGATTGGGGCCCGCGTTTAGTCTGTGATGCGCTTTATCAGGTGAACCCAAATGTGGGTAAAGCGATTCGTTTGCATTTTGTGGCAAACGTCGACAGCGCTGAATTAGCCACTACTTTGGCAAAGGCTCAACCTCGCAGCACCAGAGTTCTGATCACATCCAAAACCTTCACCACCCTTGAGACCATGAGAAATGCTCAAACGGTCATCAATTGGTTAAAACTTCATCAGGTAGCGCCATCACAATTGAAAAAGTGCTTGATTGGTATAACTGCCAATCCTGAGGCTGCTGAAGAGTTTGGAATTGCTCCAGAAAATATCTACCCATTTTGGGATTGGGTCGGCGGTCGCTTCTCAGTATGGTCGGCGGTCGGTTTTCCGATTGCCATTAAATTTGGCTTTGCCACATACAAACAATTTTTAGCTGGTGCTCATGCGATGGACCAGCATTTTGTGAATGCTCCTGCAAAAGAAAATATGCCACTCACTTTGGCATTGACTTTGATTCACAACCAACAAAAACACGGCATCACTGCTAAAGCGATTGTGCCTTACGCCCATGGTCTGAGATTTTTACCTGAGTGGTTGCAGCAATTAGAAATGGAAAGTCACGGCAAGAGCGTGACCGTCGATGGGCAATCCTGTGATCCAACATCTCCCGTGGTGTTTGGCAGCGCTGGCAGCAATTCTCAGCACAGCTATTTCCAAATGCTTCACCAAGGTACACAAATCATTCCAGTGGACTTCATTGCGATCAAACAGCCCATGAGTGATTTACCTGAAGCCAAAGAACATCATCAATCCTTGATTGCTAACTGCTTAGCTCAAGCGCAAGCTTTGGCGAATGGCTCTGAAGAAGAGTTCGCTTATGACTCTTGTCCTGGTGGTCGTCCAAGTAATTTGATTTGGTTACCAAAACTTGATGCTTACTATTTAGGCGCTTTGTTAGCCCTCTACGAACATCGTGCACTTTGCCTCGGTGCTATTTGGGGTCTGAATAGCTTTGACCAACCGGGCGTTGAATTAGGTAAAAAATTAGCGAAGCCGATCGCTGCCGCGCTCAAAGGTGATAACCCATCATTGGATGGTGTTGATGAAATCACGGCTGCTCGTATCAAGTGGCTCAATTCTTAAACCTAGACCCTCAACCCTAAACTCTTACCCCCGCCAGAGATCTCATGGAACTATCTCCTTCAATTTTTAAAGCGTATGACATTCGCGGTGTCATTGATAAAACTTTAGACCCAAGCATTGCCAAACTGATAGGTCAATCTTTTGGCAGTGCGATGCGCGAGATTGGTGAGACAGTTTGCGTGGTGGGTCGTGATGGTCGTTTATCTGGTCCAGCCCTGATGGCGGGCCTCACAGAAGGACTTCTCTCTGTTGGTATTGATGTGATTGATTTAGGGGTTGTAGCAACCCCCATGGTTTACTTTGGCACCAATATCAAGATCAATGGCCAGCAAGCCAAGTCTGGAATCATGATCACCGGTAGTCACAATCCACCTGACTACAACGGCTTCAAAATGGTTTTAGGTAGTTCTGCCATCTATGGCGAACAAATACAGGCCCTGCGCGCTCGCATCATTGCCAAGCATTTTGCAAGCGGCTCCGGCAAACGTTCTGAATACGATATTTTCCCGGAGTACTTAGAACGCATTGTTGGTGATGTGAAGCTTCAGAGAAAAATCAAGATTGCCGTTGATTGCGGCAATGGTGTTGGTGGCGCATTCGCAGGCAAACTATTCAGAGCCCTGGGTTGCGAAGTTGAAGAGTTATTTTGCGAAGTAGATGGCACTTTCCCAAATCACCATCCTGATCCAGCTCATTTAGAAAATCTTCAAGATCTGATTAAAAATCTACAAACTACAGATAATGAAATCGGTCTTGCCTTTGACGGCGATGCAGATCGCCTAGGTGTTGTCACAAAAAGTGGTGAGGTGATTTTCCCTGATCGCCAAATGATGTTGTTTGCCAAAGACGTGCTTGGTCGCAATCCTGGTGCGCAAATTATTTACGACGTTAAGTGCACGCGCAACCTAGCAACTTATATCAAGCAAGCCGGCGGCGAACCATTGATGTGGAAAACAGGTCACTCACTGGTCAAAGCAAAACTAAAAGAAACAGGTGCTCCTCTTGCAGGCGAAATGAGCGGTCACATTTTCTTCAAAGACCGTTGGTATGGTTTTGATGATGGCCTTTACACAGGTGCGCGCCTTCTAGAAATCTTGAGTGGTGAAAAAGATCTCAACGCCACCTTAGAAGGACTCCCCAATGCAATCTGCACGCCTGAGCTACAAATGCCCTGCGCAGAGGGTGAGCCGTTTGTCTTGCTCGACAAGATCAAGGAAAAGGTTGCTGCAGGTAAAGCCTCAGGTTCAAATACATTGTTCCCAAGCTCTGAATCAATCAACACCATTGATGGCGTGAGAGTTGAGTATGCCGATGGCTTTGGTTTGGCTCGCCCATCCAATACCACCCCAATCGTGGTGATGCGTTTTGAAGCCGACAGCCAAGCAGCGATTGAAAGAATCCAAGCTGAATTCAAACAAGTATTCCTAGGCATCAAATCAGATGTGAAAATGCCTTTTTAAAATCAGCTCAAAGTTCAACAAACAAATAAAATAAAAAAGGCAGCCAAGGCTGCCTTTTTACTTTTTAATGCCGATCTTCATTTAACCACCCAAAAATTAAAGGGTGATTTTCTTAATTTCTTTGATTTTGTTCTTGTCATCCACCAAGATAACTTTGGGTATGAATGTCTTAGCATCCGCCTCAGACATTGGGCCATAAGTACAGATGATCAATAAGTCACCCACGTGTGCTTTACGAGCAGCAGCGCCATTCAAGGAAATAGCACCTGAACCTCGGGCTGCTTTGATGATGTAGGTTGAGAAGCGCTCGCCATTATTGATGTTGTATAGCTCGATACGCTCGAATTCACGCATATCGGACGCATCCAATAGATCCTCATCAATCCCGCATGAACCTTCGTACTCCAAATCGGCCTCAGTCACCGTTACACGGTGTAATTTGGCTCGCAACATCACTCTTTGCATAATTTTCCCTCCGGGTGCGGATTCTACCTTGAGGAAAGGCTATTCGCTGTAAAATTTAGCAGGTATGATAATTAAATCGATTTTTTAAGGGTTTTTATGGCTGACAACAATCAAAATGGCTGCTTAACCGTGGGCGAAGGCGTTAAATTAACTGGTAATTTTGTAGTTCCTGACATTGCTTCTATTTCAGGAACCATTGAGGGCGAACTAACTGCTCGCGAGATTTTAGTTGGCAGTACAGGCGTTCTTAAAGGCAAAGTAACCGCTGACGTGGTCGATGTTCGTGGTGAAATCCACGACAACCTAACAGCCAATAAATCTTTGTTTATTCGCTCTACAGGCAAGGTGGTTGGCACAGTTCAATACACTGAGATCGAGATTGAAAAAGGTGGTGATTTACAAGGTAATCTCTTGAAATCAGCCAACGGCAATAGCGCCTCTTAAAAGATTTTTGGGGAATGAATATGTTTGGTAAAAAAACAGATGGCGAAAACTCTGAATTTTCATCAGAAGAGCCTATTTCAAATGAAGCGGTCGAAGAGAATGAAAATTTTGAGTCCGCAACTCAAAGCTCAAGCACATCTCTAAAACCATCCATCATCAGCGAAGGCTTTGAGTTCACTGGTGACATGAAATCAGGCGGCTCAATCACTGTTGATGGCACATTCAAAGGCAACTTGTCAGTTCAAACTTTATTGATCGGTGCTGGTGGTTATGTTGATGGCACAGTCACTGCTGACAGCATCAACGTCAAGGGCAGGCTTTCTGGAACGGTGAGCTGTCGTGATGTTGTGATTGGTGGTCGAGCTACAGTTGATGGCGCTCTGAGCTACTCAAGTATCACTATTCAACGAGGCGGCACAATCAAGGGCGATTTAAAGCGCAAGTGATTTGAGTCTGAGGTTCTAGGCATTTGGCATTAAGTACAAGTAATAAAAAAGCTCACATCAGTGAGCTTTTTTATTTTGAATCGTTATTGGGACTAATTCAGGTTTTTTGCTGTTAGCGTCTTTCTTGAACCGCACGAATCACATCTGATGCTTGATTGGCGCTGTTTTTATCAACACCCTGAATCACCAAGCCAATGATGCGAGCGCCGTGCTCAATGCCAATTGAGCCATAAGTGACGTCACCACGCACTTGAGCAGTCTGGTGGAACTCAACGCGCTCGGTGGCGTAAATGTTACCTTCAACCTTGCCGGCAACCATGACGCGGTAAGCAAAAATATCACCGACCACTTCGCCATCTTCACCAACAGCCACAGTCACCTTGGAATTCTCTTCACTTTCAATATTGCCAACCACCTTGCCATCGATGCGCAGGCTCTCACCAACGACCATGCGGCCATAGATTTCTGAGGTTTTACCAATCAAAGTATCAAAACGCTCGTTGGTAGGCATTAACAATGTTGCTTTACGTTTACCGAACATGTTTATCTCCGTTATTGCTTTATTCTAAATGTTTTTATATGAGCAGTCTGATTTTAGGGGCTTGAAATACTCACTTTAAGGTTGGCATCAGAAAATTGCCTTAATATTCATACATGAACAAGAAATTATTTGAATACCCTAAGCAGGACGCCTCTGGTGCGACCTGTATTGCTCAGGCATGGGCCAAAGTACCTAGAGCATTACCTCAAGAAGAAAAAGCACAAATTATTCAAAAGATTAAGTCTGAACTGGTCAAACAAAATGCGGTACTTGTTGCGCATTACTACGTTGATGGGGATATTCAAGACTTGGCTTGGGAAACCGGTGGCTTTGTTGCAGACTCTTTGGAAATGGCTCGTTTTGGTAAAAATCATGCCGCTCAGAAACTCATCGTTGCGGGCGTGAAGTTCATGGGTGAAAGCGCAAAAATTTTGAGCCCTGAAAAAACAGTGTTGATGCCAGACTTAGACGCCACCTGCTCTCTTGACTTGGGTTGCCCTGCAGAGGACTTCAATCAGTTCTGTGATGCCCACCCTGATCGTGAAGTGGTGGTGTATGCCAACACAAGTGCTGCTGTGAAAGCCAGGGCTGACTGGATGGTGACCAGCTCATGTGCGTTAGCCATTGTTCATGAACTCCACCAGCAGGGTAAAAAAATTCTGTGGGCACCCGATCGACATTTGGGCCGCTATATACAAGATCAAACCGGCGCTGATATGTTGCTTTGGGAAGGGCACTGCATCGTGCACGACGAGTTCAAAGCGGTTGAACTTGAAACTCTTAAAAAGAAACATCCAGATGCCATGGTTTTGGTTCATCCAGAATCTCCTGCCCACGTGGTTGATTTAGCCGATGTGGTGGGATCTACGTCTGCCATGATCAAAGCAGTGGTCGAAGGCAGCGCCAAAGAATACATTGTTGCCACAGACAAAGGCATCCTTCATCGGATGCGTCAATTAGCCCCAGAAAAAATTCTGATTGAAGCTCCTACCGCTGGCAACAGTGCCACATGTAAGAGTTGCGCCCATTGCCCATGGATGGCGATGAATGGTCTTGAGGGTGTTCTTAGTTGCTTGACCAATCAGTCTGGAGAAATCTTCATTGATGAAAGCATTCGATCTAATGCACAAATTTGCATTGAAAAAATGTTGTCCTTTACCAGCAACCATCCTGAGCTATTGGCTAAAGCACAACATGGCTTCGTTAAAAATATCGGCGCAGCTTAATTAGTTTTCACTGATTTCTTTTTTGTTGTTTTTGTTTTTATTTTTTTGAGTCTATTATTTATCCATCTTTTTTAAAGATACTTGTATGTTTGAT
>CALMBU010000106.1 GCA_937863045.1 uncultured Polynucleobacter sp.
ACCTTGCTCCAAGAAAACATTGAGACACTCGGGCATCTGATACAGGCGCCTTTGCTGGGAGTTATTCCTGAGCTATCCAAAGAGTTTGTTCAAACGCCTTACAGCATCAGCGCCATGGAAAAAGCTGCGAGCTACTTGAAGAAAATCTCTTAAGCTCAATCGATTAAGACTCAAGATCTCCTACAACTCAAGATCTCCTACGATTCAAGATCCCTCAACTCTCTGCGCAAAATCTTGCCAACGGTTGATTTTGGCAATTCAGCTCTAAATTCAATGAACTTGGGTCGCTTGTAATTGGTTAATTGTGTTTTGCAGTATTCAAGCACTTGGCTCTCGGTCAAACCAAGATCTTTTCTCACAATGAACACTTTCACAGCTTCACCCGCAGGACCATCCTTGATGCCAACCGCTGCGCATTCCAGAACTTCTGGCATCGTCGCTAAGACCTCTTCAACTTCATTGGGATAAACATTGAATCCTGACACCACGATGGTGTCTTTCTTGCGATCAATGATTTTGACGTAACCATCCGCAGTCATATAAGCAATATCACCTGTTTTAAAAAACCCTTGGGCTGTCATTGATTGCTTCGTTTCAGCATCTCGATTCCAGTAACCGGACATCAACTGCGGACCTTTGATGCAAATCTCTCCGGGTTCACCGATGGCAACTGAGCGTTCCTCGTTATCCAAAATCAATATATCGGTTCCTGGTAAAGGCAAACCAATCGTTCCCGTGAAACCATTGATCAAGGGCGTGTTACAACAAACCACCGGCGATGTTTCTGAAAGTCCATAACCCTCAGCAATCGGTTTTCCAGTTAATTGTTGCCAGCGATCAGCCACTGACTTTTGCACGGCCATGCCACCACCAATGCTCACCAATAAGGATGAAAAATCAATGCTTGAAAATTTTGGATGATTCATCAAGGCATTGAACAATGTATTGACCGCAGGAAATACATGGAACTCTTTTAAGCCAGTCAGTAACTTCACAAAACCAGCAATATCTCTTGGGTTTGTCACCAAAATATTCATGGCACCTGCTTTGAGACCGAATAAACAACACGCCGTTAAAGCAAAGATGTGATACATCGGTAAAGCACAAACAAACACCAATTGCTCAATGCGCAAGCCTCTCAAGCCCGGCTCAAGCCAGGCATCGATTTGCGAAATATTGGCCAAAATATTTCGGTGCAATAAAACTGCTCCCTTGGCCACACCTGTTGTGCCGCCGGTGTATTGCAAGAAGGCAATATCATCGCCTCTCATAGATACTGACTCAAAAGATGATTTGGTATTTTTACCTTGCTGTAGAGCCTCTTTAAAATTAAGCATGCCCGCTAATGACCAAGTTGGCACTGCTTTTTTGACATGTCTGACAATGAAGTTAATCAAATGTCCCTTGAGACCCATGAGCTCACCAACGCTGGTGACAAGCACATGCTTGACTCTTACTTGATCTTGAATACTTTGAAAAACATGGGCAAAGTTTTCTAGAATGACCAGAGCATCAGCGCCAGAATCATTCAACTGATAAGCAAGCTCGCGCGCGGTGTACATTGGATTGACATTCACCACCACACAACCCGCCCTCAATGATCCCAACAAAGCGATGGGATACTGCAAGAGATTGGGCATCATCAAGGCAATTCGATCACCCTTTTTCAAACCTGAAGATTGCAGATAAGCAGCAAATTGCCAAGACAACTCATCCAATTCTTTATAAGTGATTTTTTTGCCCATGCAATCAAAGGCAATTCTTGAGCCGTATCGATTGAATGATTGAGCAAAGAGCTCATTCAATGACTCAAATTGAGCTCCATCTATCTGGTACGGAACTCCTTCTGGATAACTGTTCAACCAAGGCTTGTCTTGATTCAAGGTATTTCCTTTAAAAAGTCACTACTGATTATCTGCTGTAGAAACACTGTACCAAACTTGGGTAATTAACAAGTATTTAGCATCTAAACCCCATAAGAGCTATGATTAGGGCTAAGTCACCCATCATTGAAGCTTATGAAATTATTACCAGAAATCTTAGAGTCTGCAGAAGTTATTCAAGCGATTCGCCGCGACATTCATGCACATCCAGAATTGTGCTTTGAAGAAAAACGCACGTCTGATGTGGTGGCGCAAAAATTAGAGTCTTGGGGCATCAAGATTCATCGTGGCTTAGGTAAAACTGGTGTTGTAGGAATCATTGAGGGTTCTTTGGGTAAAGGTCGCAGCATTGGCTTGCGCGCTGACATGGATGCCCTGCCACTCCAAGAACACAATCAATTTGAACACGCTTCCCAACACCCTGGGAAGATGCACGCTTGTGGCCATGATGGTCACGTGGCCATGCTATTAGGTGCCGCACAATACCTTGCGCAACATCGCGAATTTAAGGGCACGGTTCATTTCATTTTCCAACCGGCTGAAGAAGGCGGTGGTGGTGCCAGAGAAATGATGCGTGATGGGCTGTTTGATTTATTCCCATGTGATGCTGTGTTTGGCATGCACAATTGGCCAGGCATTCCAGTGGGTGACTTTGCAGTTACTCCAGGCCCCATGATGGCTTCCAGTAATGAGTTTCAAATCACCGTCAAAGGTAAAGGTGGTCACGCTGCCTTGCCGCATAACAGCGCTGATCCTGTTTTTGCTGCCAGCCAAATCATTGGCTCACTACAAGCCATCATCACGCGCAACAAGCGCCCGGTTGATGCAGCAGTTCTATCGATCACTCAGTTTCATGCTGGAGATGCCAGCAACATCATTCCTGACAGCGCCTGGGTTGGTGGAACTGTCAGAACCTTCACAATCGAAGTTCTTGATTTGATTGAATCAAGATTGCGCCAAATTGCCAGCGCCACAGCTCAAGCCTTTGACTGCTCAGCAGAAGTGACTTTTTCTAGAAACTATCCACCCACCATCAATCATGAAAAAGAAACTGCATTTGCAATTGCTGTCATGAAAGATTTGGTTGGTGAGCAGCATGTGAACCCAAGAATTGATCCGACCATGGGCGCAGAAGATTTTGCTTTCATGTTGCAAGAAAAACCTGGTTGCTATGTCTTCATTGGCAATGGCGATGGTGATCATCGCTCACAGGGCCACGGTCTAGGTCCTTGCCAACTCCACAACCCTTGCTATGACTTCAATGATCAATTGCTGCCACTGGGAAGTACTTACTGGGTTCGTTTGGTAGAACGTTACTTAGAGTCTAAATAAAGTCTGCAAGACATCTTCGGCTTTTATTTTTTTCCTGGCAGCTTCTTTAATTCAATGTCACCGTAAATGGCATTGACTTTGGTTTTTGTATTATCTGAATCAGTCAGCAAACCCAAACCAATCACTTTTCCGGGCATTTCATTGAAAGCCTTCTGATAGTCTTTTGATAAATCTCTTTGATGTTTTTGCCAAGTTCCCAAATGATCGTTACCACTGTTCACAACAATCATTTTGATTCTGGATGTTCTGGGGCTAGGAATGACAGCTTCAACCGGGTTCTTAGATGACCACACATACATCAAACTGGCATAGGGCATATCGTGGCCACTGATGATTTTTGCCATTTCAAAAATCATCTGATCCTTCAGCGGCAATTTCGATTTATCGCCATCAAACGCCACCACAATTCTTAAAGGTGCATCATCCTTACTAGACTCTTTATTGTCTGCCTCATCAATTAAGCTCATGGCTTTCCATTCCCATGACAACATTTGATATGAGGCTGGTCGAGGCTTCAGAGGTAAAACCAAACCCGAGGCAGCAACATCCGCACTCGCATGAAGAACCGTGCGACCTTGATAATGCTTCAAGGTATATTGGGTTTTATTCTTTTGAGGGGTTACTCGCCAAATTTGCCAAGCCTTGGGCAACTTACCACCCTCATCCAGATTTGAAAACTTTTCAACGTTCTCTGGAGGCGGAATATTTTTCTTGGCCACATCAACAGTAGCGCAAGAACTTAAGAAAAAAACTCCTAAGAAAACAAAACCGAGTTGCTTGAGCGATTTCAAGGGCAGTCTCTTTAAGAAAATATAAAATTCTACAAATTCATTGATGCTTGAATTTTGCAGGTCGCTTTTCTAAAAAAGCCTTCATGCCTTCTTTTTGATCTTCTGTGGCAAATGCTGCATGAAACAAGCGGCGCTCGAAACGAATGCCTTCACTCAAAGACGATTCATAAGATGCGTTGATACTTTCTTTCACCATCATCACAATGGGTAAAGACATCTCTGCAATGGTTTTTGCTGCGCCCATGGCTTCTTCCATCAATCGCTCTGATGACACAACCCTTGATACCAAGCCAGCTCTTTCAGCTTCTTGCGCATCCATCATGCGGGCTGTTAAACACATGTCCATGGCTTTTGCTTTGGACACTGCCTTAGG
>CALMBU010000107.1 GCA_937863045.1 uncultured Polynucleobacter sp.
GGCTGAGGCTTTGGGTGTGAAGATGATCATCGGTACCACTGGGTTTACTGATGAGCAAAAAGCAAGACTTAAAAAAGCCAGCGAAAAAATTGCGATTGTTTTTGCACCAAACATGAGTGTTGGTGTGAATGCCACATTTAAATTATTAGAAGTGGCAGCTAAGATCTTGAACTCAGGTTATGACATTGAGATCGTTGAAGCTCATCACAAGCATAAAGTAGATGCTCCATCAGGAACTGCGATTGGGATGGGCGAAGTGATCGCAAAGGCTTTGGGTAAAGAGCTGAAGGATTGCGCTGTTTATGCCAGAGAAGGTCATACGGGTGAGCGTGAAGAGGGCACCATTGGTTTTGCGACCGTCCGTGGCGGCGACATCGTAGGTGACCACACGGTCATGTTCTGCGGTGATGGTGAGCGCATTGAAGTGACTCACAAATCGGCCAGCAGAATGTCTTACGCACAGGGCTCTGTGCGAGCAGGGCGTTTTTTAGCCAATCAAGCCAAAGGTCTTTTTGACATGCAGGATGTTTTAGGCCTTAAGCAAATCAAAATTTAATTTTCATTAAATACATCTACCAGCAGTTTTAAATAATCAGCATTAATAAGAAAAATACAAGGGTATTGTTTTGAGTTCAGAAGTAACCGGAATTAGTAAAGATTACGATCACCGTGCCATTGAAGCTGCGGCCAACGCACAATGGAAATCTGGTGATGTTTATCGCGTGGATGAGCAGGCCAAAGATAAAAAAGGCCAGCCTAAGAAAAAATACTACGCTTGTTCGATGTTGCCTTACCCTTCTGGAAAATTGCACATGGGCCATGTGCGCAACTACACCATCAATGATGTGATGACTCGTCAGTTACGCATGCAAGGCTATAACGTCTTGATGCCGATGGGTTGGGATGCGTTTGGTATGCCTGCTGAGAATGCGGCGCTGAATAACAATGTTCCTCCAGCCGCTTGGACCTACGACAACATTGCTTATATGAAAAAGCAAATGGATGCGATGGGTTTGGCGATTGATTGGTCCAGAGAAATCACCACTTGCAAACCTGATTACTACCGTTGGAATCAGTGGCTCTTTTTGAAGATGTTAGAAAAGGGTGTTGCTTATCGCAAGACTCAGGTGGTGAACTGGGATCCGATTGATCAAACAGTCTTGGCCAATGAGCAAGTGATTGATGGTCGTGGTTGGCGTTCAGGTGCTTTTGGTTGAAAAAAGAGAAATCCCTGGCTATTACTGAACATCACAGCCTATGCTGAAGAGTTGTTGACTGGGCTAGAAGGTTTGGGTTGGCCTGAGCGCGTCAAGTTGATGCAGCAAAACTGGATTGGTAAGAGTTTTGGTGTGCGCTTTGCCTTCACACATCAAATCAAAGATGACGCTGGTCAGTTGATTCAAGACGGAAAGATGTTTGTCTTCACCACTCGTGCTGATACGGTGATGGGTGTGACTTTCTGCGCAGTGGCTGCAGAGCATCCTTTGGCCATGCATGCGGCTAAAAATAATCCCGCCTTATCTGCCTTCATTGAAAAATGTAAACAAGGCAGTGTGATTGAAGCAGATTTGGCGACTCAAGAAAAAGAGGGTATGCCCACTGGCTTAAAAGTCACTCATCCTTTGACGGGTGAAGAGGTAGATGTTTGGGTTGGTAATTATGTTTTGATGAGTTATGGCGATGGCGCCGTGATGGGTGTGCCTGCTCATGATGAGCGAGACTTCGCTTTTGCTTTGAAATACAAGATTGCCATCAAGCCAGTCATGGCCATCGACGGTGAAGTATTCAACCCGACTGCTTGGCAAGATTGGTATGCCGATAAAGAAACGGTCAAGGCTGTTAACAGTGGCAAATATGATGGTTTGAGCCACTCTGATGCGGTGCACGCAGTGGCCAAAGATTTGGCTGCCTTGAATTTGGGAGAATTAAAAACCACTTATCGCTTGCGCGATTGGGGTATTTCTCGTCAACGTTATTGGGGTACGCCGATCCCAATCATTCATTGTGAATCCTGTGGTGAAGTACCTGTGCCTGAAAAAGATTTACCGGTTGTTTTGCCTGAGGACTGTGTGCCAGATGGCTCAGGCAATCCGCTCAATAAGCGTGAAGACTTTTTAAAATGCACATGTCCTAAATGTGGCAAGCCTGCCCGTCGCGAAACCGACACCATGGATACTTTTGTTGATTCAAGCTGGTATTTCATGCGCTACACATCACCAGGCGCAAACGCGATGGTGGATGAGCGTAATGATTATTGGATGCCGATGGATCAATACATCGGTGGTATTGAACACGCGATTCTTCATTTGCTCTATGCGCGCTTCTGGACCAAGGTCATGCGCGATTTAGGTTTAGTGAAGTTTGATGAGCCATTCAGTAATTTGCTCACGCAAGGCATGGTCTTGAATGATACGTATTACATCGACGAGCCCAATGGTCGTAAAACTTGGGTGAACCCAGACGATGTTTTGGTTGAAACTGATGACAAAGGTCGTCCAGTATCTGCCAAACATAAAACTTCTGGCAAAGCTGTGAACATTGGCGGCGTCGAGAAGATGGCCAAGAGTAAAAATAACGGTATTGATCCTCAATCTTTGATTGATCAATATGGTGCTGATACAGCTCGCTTGTTCACGATGTTTGCTGCTCCTCCTGAGCAGCAATTGGAGTGGTCTGGTTCTGGCGTTGAGGGAGCTTCTCGCTTCTTGCGTCGTTTATGGTCTTATGGCTCGACTCATGCAGCAGTGATTCAGTCAGCCAAGCATGAGCTTCCTGCGACATTATCTGAAGCTGATGCAGCCTTACGTTTAGAAGTTCATGGCGTCTTAAAGCAAGCCAATTTTGACTACCAGCGCAAGCAATACAACACGGTGGTTTCAGCCACCATGAAAATGCTCAATGCTTTGGAGCAAGCCAAGACAGTCAGTCCTGAAGTGCGTCGTGAAACTCTGGGTATCTTGTTAAGAGTTTTGTACCCTGTGGTGCCACACATCACTTTCACACTTTGGAATGCTGCTGGGTATGTTCAGCAAATGGGTGGTTTATTGGATGCGCCTTGGCCTGAGGTCGATGAGTCTGCGCTTGTGCAAAATGAAATCACTTTGATGATTCAGGTGAACGGTAAGTTAAGGGGTCAAGTGTTGGTGCCAGCCGATGCAGATAAAGCCAGTATTGAAGCGTTGGCCTTGGCCAGTGATGCAGCCATCAAGGCCATGGATGGTGCCCCTGCCAAAAAGGTCATCATCGTGCCTGGTCGATTGGTCAATATTGTTATTTAATGATGGATATGAGCCATTGATTTTGAAATAGAGCACAATAAGCAAATCATGAAAAAAACCACTACCTCTTATTCGATTGGGCGCCGTCAGCTCTTGGGGGGTGGTTTATCCATTTTGGCCATGGGCGCACTCAGTGCTTGCGGTTGGCGTTTGCGTGGCATGGTTGATTTGCCTTATAAAAATATTCTGATCAGCGGTAATTTGACTCAAGAATTACGCGATGACTTGGACATGATGTTCCGAGTGAACGGCGTTAAGATCGTTAAAAATGTCAAAGAGTCTGAATTGGTTCTTGAAATTATTTCTGAGCAAAACGCCCGACAGATTTTGTCTTATAACGGAGCAGGTCAGATCACTGCTTATCGAATCATCTCAAGACTTGTCTTCAGAGCATTTGATCCCAATGGTATTGAATTGATGCCTGAGTCTGATATTTATTTGACGCGAGATATCGATTTCAATCAATCCAATGTTCAAGCATTTGATCAACAAGTGCTTGAATTTGTGAAAACGATGCGCATCGATATTGTGAATCAATTGATGCGTCGCTTGGCATCTATTAAGAAGTTGCCTACTCAGAAAACTCCCTCGGAGTCACAGCCAAAGAGTCGCTAAGCATGCAAAAAGCAGATGCGTTCGAGGCACATTTAGCACAAGCAAAAAAA
>CALMBU010000108.1 GCA_937863045.1 uncultured Polynucleobacter sp.
AGTAGATCGTCGGCAGCGTCAGATGTGTATAAGAGACAGGTGCTGGTGTTGCAAGCATCACCATTGCTAATCGCACCCATGAAAAAGCCGAAGCATTGGTGCAGCAATTTTCAGGGGTGGCAACTAAAGCCCAAATGAATTTGAAGGCCATCTCTTTGGTTGAGCTTTCTGATCCACATACTCAGCCCCATGCCACATATGACTTAATCATCAATGCAACTGCCACAGGCTTGGGTGATGCATCACCAATCTCCAAAGATGTTTTGAAAGCCATCATTCACCCCGATACTTTGGCGTATGACATGGTCTACGGTAAAGAAACATGTTTTATGCAAGATGCCAAAGCGCTTGGTATTGCTGCGGCTGATGGTTTGGGTATGTTGGTTGAGCAAGCGGCTCTTGCATTTGAAACTTGGCGCAAATTAGATCCTCAAAAGACTCCTTTAGACATCAATGGTGCGCTAACTGCCGTGAGAGCCAGTTATTAATTCAATGAAATACCTGCGTTATTTCATCATTGTTTTTATTTCTAGCATCCTTGCTTTACAAGCCTTTTTCTTATTACAGATAGTTGCTTGGCAATGGGTCAATCCCACCGTGACAGCATTCCAATTGGCCGAGCGTCATCGCTTGTGTGGCTGGAGTATTCCCTATATACATCCATGTGAAATCAAACGAGAGTGGATTGAGTTTAAAAAAATACCCAAACATTTAAAGCGTGCAATCACCATCAGCGAAGACAGTGATTTTTATCGTCATCCAGGTTTTGAAGCGCAAGCGATGAAAGATGCTTGGGATAGAAATCAAAAAAATAACAAGCATCTCAGGGGTGGCTCAACCATCACCCAGCAGCTAGCAAAAAACTTATTCTTGTCCGGCGAGAAAAATTATGTGCGTAAAGGGCAGGAGTTCATCATCACCGGCATGTTGGAATTGGTTTTATCCAAAGATCGTATTTTTGAAATTTATCTCAACAGCGTTGAGTGGGGTGAAGGGATATTTGGTATTGCGGCAGCCTCACAACATTATTTTGCAGTCAGGCCAGATCAACTCAGTGTTGAGGAGGCTGCATCATTGGCATCAGCTTTGCCAGCCCCCAAGTGTTATGACAAGGTGAAATATTGCAGTAAAGCCAGGGTGAATTTTCCAGCAAGGATCGATTTCATTTTAGAAAGAATGAATAAGTGATTTTTGTTGCTTCAATACAAAATTAGGCAATAACTAGGTAAGGCCTAAGCAATCACTAAGCTCAAAAGCTTCCTCAAGGAAAAATCACAAGCTTGCTGACGTATCTGTTGACGATCGCCTTCAAAGTGTTTTGTCTCACTGATCATTTGGTCATTGGCCAACACCCATGCAAAACAAACTGTACCAACTGGTTTCTCAGGGCTGCCGCCAGTGGGCCCTGCGATTCCGGTGATTGATAGGGCAATGTCTGAGCCGCTGTTTTGTTTGGCACCAATGCTCATCGCGCGCGCCACTTGATCGCTGACTGCGCCATATTGTTCAATCAGGTTTTGTGAAACATCAATATCTTCAGACTTAGCTTGATTGCTATAAGTGATGTAGCCACGCTCAAACCATTCACTGGATCCAGCTAATGCTGTGATCCTGGCTGCCACCAATCCACCCGTGCACGATTCTGCAGTGCTTAGGCGCCATCCTTTGGCTAAAAGAGTTTTAGCCATTGTTGCAATGATGTCATCAAGCTGAATATCAAGATTAACAGTGGACTTATGCGAAGGTGAATTTTTATTACTCATCACCAAATTCTGATCCAAATCGCAATCACCAACAAAGTGGCGATGGCTGCAGCGATGTCATCAATCATCACGCCAAAACCACGCACCACCCATGAAGGTATTTTTTTAGGTTGGTCTAAGCGCTCAAGTTTTGGTTGCCATGTTTTGAAATAGCGATCAATTGTTTTGATGGGGCCTGGTTTGACTGCATCAAAAAATCGAAATAATAAAAATGCACCCAATTGACCCCAAATGTCTGCTGGCATGATCATGAATAGAATCAACCAAAAGGCAATGAACTCATCCCAAACAATGCCACCATGATCGGGTACGCCTAATTCTTCACCGACTTTGCCGCAAATCCAAATGCCGGCAATGGCACCAATGGCAATGATCCAAGCAATGGTGTGGGCGGTGAAAAGTATTTCAAATAACAAATAGAAGGCCCAGGCATAGAGTGTGCCGATTGTTCCAGGGGCCCTGATCGAAAGACCTGAACCAAATCCAAAAGCCAATGCACGATCTGGTCTAGACCAAATCCAAGTGCGTTGCGGTTGAATCTTCATTACTTGGCTGCACGCAATGCATCACGTGTGGCGATGGCGGCTTGTCTTGCAGCATCGGCAAAATTTCCATCTTGGCTCGCATACAGAATGGCTCTTGAGGAGTTGATGATCATGCCTGTGCCAGGAGCGTTCGGAACCTTGCCCGCTTGAACAGTCGCCGGTACATCACCACCTTGTGCACCGATGCCCGGAATTAGCAAAGGCATCTCTCCCACAATGGCTCGTACCTTAGCAATTTCTTCCGGGAAAGTAGCGCCCACCACCAAACCTAATTGGCCTGTTTTATTCCACTGACTACTGGCCAAGCGTGCCACGCGTTGGTAGAGCAATTCTTTTTCGGCACTTCCTTTTTCATTCACCTCTAAAAACTGTAAATCTGATCCACCTGGATTAGAGGTGCGACATAAAACAATCACACCTTTGTTGGCGTATTTCAAATAAGGCTCGACTGAATCAAAGCCCATGTAGGGGTTCACGGTCACTGCGTCTGCTTGATAGCGATCGAATGCTTCGATGGCATATTGCTGAGCAGTACTACCAATGTCACCACGTTTAGAGTCAAGGATCACAGGTACCTGTGGGTGTTGACGATGGATGTGATCAATCAATTGGGCCAACTGATCTTCCGCTCCATGTGCAGCAAAGTAAGCGATTTGAGGCTTGAATGCGCACACCAAGTCGGCTGTGGCATCAACGATTTCTCGGCAGAAAGCCAAAACAGCGCCACCTTTGCCCTTGATCGATGCAGGGAACTGTTTTGGATCTGGGTCGAGTCCAACGCACAACATGCTGTCTTGGCTAGACCAAGCATGGGCGAGTTGTTCTGTGAATAAAGGGCGGTTTTTCATGGCTATTTCATCAATCTTTCATCTAATCACATTAATATCTCATGAAAATCTCTAAAGAATTGAATGTGATGCTTTAGTTTTCTCAGACTATAGGATAAACTCCGCGAACCCCTGTGGCTAACTCCTCAACATAAATAGTTGAAAAACAAGATCGGAGCCCCGGCATGATCAACCTATTCGTATTACAAAAAGGTCGCCTAGCCCAGGAGCAGGTGGATGACCGTCAAGAACTGCTAAAGCACCATAACCCTATTTGGATTGATGTTGTTGACCCTGAAGAGGAAGAACTTCAGTGGATCAAAGAAGCCTTTGGCGTCTCCCTGCCCGAACTAGAAGATCTAGGCGATTTAGAAGCATCCGCTCGTTATTTCGAAGCGGAAGATGGCCATTTGCACATTCGCACGGATTTCATTTTGGATGATGATGAAAACCCACGCAACGTGCGTGTCGCTTTTGTTCTGACTGACAATATTTTGTTCTCGATTCATGAGCAAGATTTACCTGTGTTCCGCTTGGTTCGCTTGCGTGCTCGTTTGCGTCCTGGCTCAGTAAGAAACGCTAAAGATGTTTTATTAGATTTGTATTCAACTGATGCCGAATATTCTGCCGATGCTTTGGAAGAGGTTTATGAAAACCTTGAAGAGGCAGGCAAGCGTGTTTTAACGCACGACGTGACAGATAGTGACGCTGCTGGTGTTTTGGAAACAATTGCCAAAGAAGAAGATTTGAATGGTCGTATTCCTGTCTCTTATACACATCTCCGAGCCCACGAGACAGGCAGAAAT
>CALMBU010000109.1 GCA_937863045.1 uncultured Polynucleobacter sp.
GCTTCCGCCGCATTCACGCGAGGAATACGGGTATAAGGCATGTCCAAGGGTTGTGTGACTGACCATGATGATGTTGAACCTGGTCTAGTGGGGTCGCTGCGCATACGCTGCTGACCTCTGACACCCTCAAATTCTGGATTTGGAATCGCTCTGGCGGCACTTAATTGACCACTGACAGCTTTCACTTGATCACGCGCTGCCAATATCTCAGGGTTTGAATTGAGCGCAATGCTGACCAATTCATCCAAAGTGTGTTTCTTGGACGCATGAGACATCGAAGGTGAAAGGGTAAGGGCTAGAAATAGGCCCAAACTTAAGATGGTTGCTAAGGGTGCCGTCGCGCCAATATGGATATTGGTGTCAGCTTGCTTGTGTGACATTTTTAAAGTATTTAAATGCCAGGAGTCATGTTTCATTGATGATTGAATCAACCTATTTAGTATTGAACAAATTTCACATTAGGATTATCCCTTAATTGCTCACTTGCTTTGTGGCAAAATCTAAATACCACATGGAAATTAATGGTTTTAATGTTTTTGTGGTTTTGTTGAATACTGTCAATTCTATTGATTTGATCTCTTAATTTTGATTCTCATATCTGCTTAATGAAAGTCTATAACCTTTCCTGCCATCTAGACCACCACTTTGAAGGGTGGTTTGCATCTGAAGCTGATGCTTTGTCTCAGCAAGAAACAGGCTTACTCACTTGCCCTGTTTGCGATAGCAAGGAGATTGTTCGTTTACCGTCAGCGCCAAGGATTGCAAAGCACTCAAAACAAGAGCTTGTTCCAGTCAATCAAGCATCGCACCAATCGGGTGATTTGCGCACTGCCAATGGGCAATCCATGGTTTTGACTGGTTCAGAGCACGCACATTTACAGGCTCAGGTTCAGGCCACGGTGATGAAGGCGATGAGAGAGCTCATCAATAAGACCGAAGACGTTGGTCATGACTTTGCTGAAGAAGCTAGAAAAATACACTACCAAGAAGCACCAGAAAGAAGCATCCGCGGTCATGCCACGGTCGATGAAACTGCAGAGCTTCGTGAAGAGGGGATTGAAGTGGTTTCTTTGCCAGTCTTCCCAGCTTTAAAAGACACGCTGCAATAAGCAAAATCTCTCAAAAAGCAGCCTTTCGGCACCGACCTAATTACCTAGGAACCACCCTCTGTTGGCGGCTGAAATCTTGAACTGGGACTTCGCTCGGTTTTAAGCGCTTTTCGCACACAGCTTTGCCTTCAAAAACCCGCATCACTGAGCAATCGTGCCCTGTGCCTTCGGAGGCGGCATGATCCGTCAAGCTTTTGCCAGTTGTGACTGTGGAGCCAACGCTGGCAGCTGTCACAGGATAGGCTGCCACCATGGCGCATGCTGATAATTGCCCTAAGGCCAATGCCGCAGCGAAAAGCTTGAGAAAAAGTCTAAATACCGTCAATTGGGTAGAATATCGGCAGAGTTGTAATTCTAAGAATATAAATGAAGTAGGAGACAAAATGTCAGAAACTATTGGACACCATATCAATGGTGAGGTAACCCGTTTTGGCGGCGCAACTGCCCCAGTCTATGAGCCAGCAACAGGTCAAGTTCGTGCAAACGTAGAGTTAGCCTCGGTCGACGGTGTTGCTAAAGCTGTTGCTGCAGCCAAAGCTGCCTTTCCAGCCTGGTCAAGCACCCCTGTGACACGTCGTGCCAAAGTCATGTTCAATTTCAAGGCCATCATCGAAGCGCGCATTGATGAAATGGCAGAAGTGATCACCCGTGAGCACGGTAAAACATTTGATGACGCCAAAGGTGAGATTCAACGTGGTTTAGAAGTGGTCGATTTTGCTTGTGGCATTCCTCAGCTTTTAAAAGGTGAGTACACCGAGCAAATCGCCAAAGGTATGGATGCATGGACCATGCGTCAAGCGCTTGGCGTGTGTGCAGGTATCACGCCATTCAACTTCCCAGCGATGGTGCCAATGTGGATGTATCCAGTGGCGATTGCCGCTGGCAACACATTTGTACTTAAGCCTTCAGAAAGAGATCCTTCAGCGACCTTGTTGGCGGCTAAGTGGTTGGAAGAAGCGGGCCTACCTAAGGGTGTCTTCAACGTTGTGCAAGGCGATAAAACTGCTGTGGATGCATTGTTGAATCACCCAGATGTCAAAGCCATCAGCTTCGTTGGATCAACTCCAATCGCTTCTTACATTTATGAAACAGCTGCTAAAAATGGCAAGCGCGTTCAAGCTTTGGGTGGTGCAAAAAATCACATGGTCGTGATGCCTGATGCTGACTTGGATCAAGCGGTAGATGCTTTGATGGGCGCTGCTTACGGTTCTGCTGGTGAGCGTTGTATGGCGATTTCAGTGGCGGTGGCCGTTGGTAATGTGGCTGATGCTTTGATTGAAAAACTATCTACCCGTATCAAGAAACTCAAGGTTGATAACGGTTTAACTCCAGGTGCTGAAATGGGCCCATTGGTGACCAAGGTTCATTTGGACAAGGTCACAGGCTATGTGGATGCTGGTGTTAAAGAGGGCGCTAAATTGGTGGTGGATGGCCGTAACTTAAAAGTGGCTGGTTGTGAAAACGGCTTCTTCTTGGGCGGTTGTTTATTCGACAATGTGAAACCTAATATGAGCATCTACAAAGAAGAAATCTTTGGCCCAGTATTGAGCGTGATGCGTGTGGATGATGTTGCTACTGCGATCCAATTGATCAACGATCATGAGTACGGTAATGGCACGGCGATCTTCACCAGAGACGGTAACACTGCCCGCGAATTTGTGAGCCGCATTCAGGTAGGCATGGTCGGTGTGAACGTGCCTATTCCGGTACCAATGGCATTCCATTCATTTGGTGGTTGGAAGCGCAGTCTATTCGGTGATCATCATGTGCACGGTCCAGAAGGCGTGCGTTCTGTCTCTTATACACATCTGACGCTGCCGACGATCTACTCTGTGTAG
>CALMBU010000110.1 GCA_937863045.1 uncultured Polynucleobacter sp.
GCCATGGAGTGGGCAAAGGCCTTGGGTGAATTTGTCACGATCCATGCAAACGGTCTTGAGATTGTTGGAAAGTTCGGGGCGGATGGCATCTCAGATGGCAAGCTCTCCAATGGGGACCCCTATACCTGGAAGAAAAGACGCCGGACTTGATTTAATAAACATCTGTTTTTATTAAATCTAGGAATCTCCTTTTCTTAAGCCCCCTTTGGGGAAAACCCTAAAGGGTATTGAGGTATAAAACTTAGTGAAGTTAGCTAAGTACTGTTATAAATACGAGTCTTATTAAAATAAATTCACTTTTTGGGGATTAATGTGAAAAAAATAAAATTCATGCTTGCTGCCATTTGCTGCAGCGTTTCTTTCTCTGCCATGGCTGATAAACCTGGTGCAAAAGTTGACCCTACTTATAAGCCAAGCCCTGGTCAAGCGGGTAAAGATGTTATTTGGTTGCCAACGGGTTCTGAGCTCGTGACTAAGATGTTAAAAACAGCCAATGTGACTTCTAAGGATTTGGTTTATGACCTAGGTGCTGGTGATGGCAAGATTGCAATCGCGGCCGCCAAAGAGTTTGGCGCAAAAGCAGTTGGTATTGAGTTCAACCCTAACATGGCTGCGTATGCCCAGAGAAATGCCAAACAAGCCGGTGTGGGTCATTTGGTCAAAATCATCAATGGCGATATTTTTGTCGAGGACTTCAGCAAAGCCACGGTGGTCACACTTTATTTGTTGCCTGACTTGAACATTAAGTTGCGTCCAACCATTTTGAAGATGAAGCCTGGTACACGCGTGGTTTCTCATGCTTTCACCATGGGTGACTGGGAAGCCGATAAAGAAATCGGCCAAGATGGCAATGCTTACTATTGGGTGGTTCCAGCCAATGTGGCAGGTGAGTGGTCTTTGGAAGGTGTTGGCTTTAAAAATGCAACCCTCACACTGGCTCAAAGATATCAAAGAATTGGTGGCAATATAAAAATTGGCGATAAGTCTCAGCCGATTCTGAATCCACACATTGAAGGCAAATATCTTCGATTCGCTTTCGTTGACTCGACCGACAATCTCATCACAGTCAAAGGTGAGGTCAATGGCTCAGAGTTCAAAGGTGAGGACAAAGGTGGTTACTCTCAAGGCATGGTCACCGGTAAACGTCGTTAAGATTTCAGTATGACTAAAAGTGCGGTTCAAGAGAAGTTATTAAGCCCTATTGGGGCTATTGCCATCATTGTTGGCATTGTGATTGGTGCTGGTATTTTTAAAACACCATCCATGGTGGCTGGCATCACGGGTGATGTGGGCTGGGCACTCAGCATCTGGGTTGCCGGTGCTTTGATTTCTTTGATGGGCGCACTTTGTTATGCAGAACTAGCCACCACCTACCCACACGCTGGTGGTGACTATCACTTTTTGACACGTGCTTATGGCAAGAATGTTTCATTCTTGTATGGTTGGGCAAAAGCGATGGTCATCAATACTGGCTCAATTGCCTTATTGGCATTTGTGTTTGGTGATTACATGACCAAGGTACTGCCTCTGGGTGCAAACTCCACCATTTATTGGGCAGCCTTGATTGTGATCACGCTCACTTTGATCAATCTGATTGGTATCCACGCCTCGGCAAACATACAAACTCTTTTAACGATTTTAGAGGTGTGTGGTCTTGTGGCCATCATCATTGCAGGCTTTGGCATGTTTGGCACCCCACTGCCGGCTGTTGACAATCCTCCGATGTTTTCTAGCAATCCACAGCTTGGCATGTTGGGCTTGGGCATGGTGTTTGTTTTATTGACCTTCGGCGGTTGGAATGAATCCGCTTACATCTCTGCAGAGCTCAAAGGCACCAGCAAGACCATCGTGACAGTGATTGTGGCGAGTCTTGCCGTGATCACCGTGATTTATTTGCTCGTGAATATCGCATTGATCAACGGCCTTGGCTTAAAAGCATTGGCAAGCAGTAAGGCAGCCCCCGCTGATTTGCTCGGTTTGGCTTTTGGTCCATTAGGTGAAAAGCTGCTGGGCTTGTTTGTGGCGATTGCCGCCCTGACCAGTATCAATGCCACCATGATTGTGGGAGCAAGAACCAACTACGCCATGGGTGAAGATTGGCAAGGCCTGAGCAAAATGGGTCGCTGGGAATCATCGCGTGGATCACCCAGTGTTGCCTACTTGGTGCAAGGTGTGATCAGCCTTGCCTTGGTTGGCTTTGGCGCCATGCAAAGCGATGGCTTTGAAGCGATGGTGGAGTTCACCGCGCCCGTGTTTTGGATTTTCTTGTTCTTGGTTGGTCTGGGTTTATTCATCTTGCGATACAAAGATGACGCTGTGCGCCCATTCAAGGTACCGCTCTATCCGATAACGCCATTGGTATTCTGCGCTTCTTGTGCCTACCTGGCCTACTCAAGCATCACGTATGCGCACAGCAAAGGTGCTGTGGCAATTTCGATGTATGTGATGATTGCTGGAGTGGTGGCGTTGATTTTCTTGAGACTGAAAAAAACTGCTAGGTAGGCAATTTCAGAAAATCCAGGGCTTTTAGTTTAAAACGCTGATTGCGCAAATATTTCTGACATGTCTTGCGCCTGGGCGTGTATCGCCTAGAGACCTGATAGCAACAGGCCCCTCTTGCACATCCAGGTATTTACCATCTTGCTTAGTGATCAGTAAAACTTGGGAGCCCGTTGGATTATTAAAAATCTCTCCCCAACTAAAAGTAGCCCGATAACCATCTCTGGCAATAATTTCTATGCGGGTGTTTCTCAAAGGGCGGGATGGGACATTCTCAAGACCATTCTTGAGTAAAAAGTCTCTGAGCAAGACCCCGGACCAAGCAGTCCCCTGAGAATCGGAAGCATTCACTGAACCAGACACTTGTAGGCGCCTCTCAGTGGTGATGGTTGTTTGAGGGAGCTGACTCAGTGAATGAAGCGTGGACATGGCTGGCCTGATGGCAAAGAGCCGCAATGCGATCACTTCATTTTTACCAAAAACGATATTGTTATCAGCAGGACAGTCTTGAGCGAAAGCCGGTTTAACTAGCAACAATGCCATCAAACAAAAAAGCCATCTCATGGTCGTACTTATTTTGCAACAATCACATCAGAGGCCTTGATGATGCCCCAGGCATCATCCCCAACTTTCAAGCTCAACTCATCAACTGCTTCGTTGGTGATTGAAGCAGTCAAAATTTGGCTATTGCCAATATCAATCTTGATGTGACTCGTTGTTTGACCTTTTTTGATGTCAACAACTTTCCCCTTAAGGGTATTGCGTGCACTGAGAGAAACATTCAATTTCATAGAGCCTCCTTAATAAACAAATTGTTTTGCATAGGCCGCATCGTTATACAGCGCTTCTTTGTACTGATCTTTACCGTAATCTCTCATAATTTTTTGGCCCACATCAGAAGCCACAAAATTGACGAATTTAAGGGCGGTTTCACGGCCTGCAGTGGCGCCTTTGGGTGCTACCAATGCATCGTATGTGTTCACCAAAAATTTATCGCCCCTGAACAAGATTTCTAAATCTGGGGCAACCGTTTTCTCAGCCACCCAAGTGCTGCTATCAGTCATGAAATAGGCTTTTTCCTTGTTCGCCCGTTTTAACGATGCAGTCATAAAGTCATTGGTGGAGATATACCAAGCTCCCGCTGGAGCAACACCAGCCGCCTTCCATATGTCCATTTCTTTGACGTGTGTGCCTGACTTATCACCACGGGTGATGAAATTTGACTGGGCAGCTGCAATTTTTTTATAGGCATCAGCCCCGCTACTGGCAGATTTGATCTTTGCAGAATCATTTTTAGGGCCAACGATATAAAACTCATTAGAGCCCAGCAAAGTTCTGTTGACCGCCCACCCCTCTGCTAAGGCTTGGTTAACTGCAGCCGGCGCATGCACCATGATCATGTCAACCTGCTTTGTTTTTAATAGATTGAGCGAGGCGCCACTACCCGCTTTGATCCAAATCATTTTGGCATTTTCTTTTTTGCTGAATTCTTCACCCAGTAGTTTCAATAATCCAAGCTCACCTGGACTGCCGGTGGCCAAACTGAATTCATTGGGGCCCGCGCCGTAGATCGCCTCAACTTTCGGTTTATTTTGAGCTTGAGCAACGGAGAATGTCAGCGCCATAAGTCCTACCAAGATAAGTTTCACAATTATTTGCCTTTTAGTATTAATTAGTTCAGCAAACAGAATCTTGGAATTTACTTATTTACGCAATATGCAATATCTTTCACATACGATCTAAAGCTAACTTTAAAAAACTTAAGGGGGATTGGGTGGATTGGGTATTTTGGATGACTTGGACACCCAGGACGAAATAGCCCTGGGTATCTGATCACTAGATCAACGAGCTCTTATTTGATGATTGATAAGAGGCTGCTGTAATCATCGCGCCAAAGATTGAAGCCTTTTGAATCCTCGATCTCTTGTGCGTTAACAAATTGAATATTCTGAAAAGATTTTTTATCTTTGCTCACGAGCGCCCATTCTGAGCGATAACCTACATTGGTGTCCGAGGCGGACACGCTGACCAACTTGATGTCTTGATCAAATGCACTTGCTGCAGTTTTAACAACTGGTCGCAAGTTTAAAAAGCGATTGGTAATGTGAAACGCCAAGACGCCATCGCTCTTTAGATGCCTAAAGTATTGCGCAAATGCTTCCTTGGTCAATAAATGAATAGGAACGGAACCACCTGAAAAAGCGTCAATCACCAAAACATCAAATTGTTGGTCAGGCTCGCCCTCTAATTGCAAGCGCGCATCACCCAAAACATGCTGAATGGTTGCAGCGCTGCTAGATAAGAAAGTAAAGTGCTTTTCGGCAGCAGCAATCACCTGAGGATCGATTTCATAAAAACGGTAAATATCACCTTTGCGCGCATACCCTGCTAAGGTGCCAACGCCCAAGCCCACCACACCTACTTTAATGGGCTCTTTGGATTGAGATTTGGCCAAGATGGCCTGCCCTACACCGCTCTCACGAACATAATAGGTTGTGGGTTCTAAAGCTTTAGCGGGATCCGTGAACTGACTGCCATGACTAATTTGGCCATGCTGCATCAATTTATATTCGCCGCTCCGATCAACATAGACTTTTAAGGTGCCATAAAAGTTGCGGTTAGTTAGCTCAATGCCATCCATATCATGCGAGTGGTCACTGATACGAATCATGCTGATCAACACTAAAAACGAGGCTATGCCAGCAAAGCTTGCAAGCTTGAGTTGCTTTGTTTTGAATTGAGTACCAGACAAAAACACCAAGGCCACCACAATCGCAGTTAATACGATACCGATGGATAGCTCATAGTTTTCTGTGAACCAATAAGGTGCAATGACGCCCACAAAAAAACCACCCATGACGCCACCCACTGCCAACATTAAGTAGTAAGTAGTCAAATAGCGTGAATTAGGCTGCTGAGATGCCAACTCACCGTGGCAAACCATGCAAACCACAAAGAATGAAAATAAATTAATGGTGGCCGAAATGACCACTGGCAATTCATTGAGGCCCAAGGTTGGCAAATAAGCCAAAATAAAGAGCGACACTATCAGCAGGGGTAAAAAGATCTTTCTTTTGTACCAACCACTATTTTCAAAGCAAATAATGAAGGAGAGTAAGTACAGGGCCAATGGGGCAACCCAAATCATCGGCACGGGCGCAATATTCTCAGTTAAGAAACTGGTATCCGCGACCATTAATATCGATGGGCATGCAGCCAACAATATCCAGATGAATAAACGTGAAGCGCTTGGTGCAGGAACATGTTCTTTTTCAACTTCCACCAAGGCGATGCTGTTGCGATTACGCCAAGCCAGCACTGCGCAGGTTAGGACAAACACGGTATACAAAGCTGACCAGCAATAGGATTGCCATTTGGTTGCTAGAAATGGTTCAAAAGCGATCGGATAAGCCAATAAAGCCAACATCGATCCAAAATTAGACAAGGCAAACAAACGGTAAGGTATTCCGCCCGTGCGCTCACGTGCAAACCAGGCCTGAATCAATGGGCCCGTTGTAGAAAGTACAAAATAAGGCAAACCTATTGAAGCAAACAAAAGGCCCAAAATTTGAAGAGTGGGATCTTCACTACCAGTAGGCTTCCATAGCTCGCTGGCAGTCAGTGGAAGTAAAGATAAGCTGATTAAAAGCAGTGCGATATGCAAGATGCTTTGACGATACGGACTTAATGCCTTAACAATCCAATGAGAATAAATATATCCAAGCAACAATGTTGCCTGGAAGAAAAGCATGCAGGTGGTCCAAACTGAGGCAGAACCGCCAAACCATGGCAAGATCATTTTTCCAATCAAGGGCTGCACTTGAAACAATAGAAAGGCACTTAAAAAAATGGTGAGGCCGTACTGAAAAGTCAGTTGTAAGTTGTATTTCATCTTGTTGTGCAGTTTTTAACGTTTTGTAGGGAAATTCATTAATGCTAAGTAAAGTATTCTTCTTGAAGCATTCTGTTTAAAAAAGAATGGCGCAAGTTTACATGGCTAAAACCATAAAAATCAAAAAACATGGGGTTTTAAGTTATCCCAAGCTAGAGGCAAGGGTCATTGCTTGTATTTGGCTTGAATTTATCTTGTATTTGGC
>CALMBU010000111.1 GCA_937863045.1 uncultured Polynucleobacter sp.
CTTTTTTTACCTTGATTGAATGCTTGTTGTGCGGCGGCGCTTGAATAAGCATCCACTTTTTTCAACACTTGCGAAAAATCTCTATAGCTGTAATGTAGGAAGTGATGCTTTAGTTTTTCTTTTGATCCATTTGGTAGTAAATGCTCATGAACCAGATGATCAGAAAATTTTGCGGTACCGCGTTTGAATAAACGATCCACATAATCTGGGTACCAGCCTGAGTGCTTCATGAAGCGACCGCAGTACCAAGAAGATCTTGGAATGGCATAACAATCTGCGGCATTGGGCGATGCCATGGTGGTCAGGATCTCTTGCTTGAGTTCAGGAGTAACTCTCTCATCAGCATCAATGGATAAAACCCAGTCTTGCGTGGCTAGATTGAGGGCACGGTTCTTTTGTAGCCCAAATCCAGGCCAATCTGAGGTAATTTCAAGCTTTGCACCGAAAGATCGAGCAATTTCTTGAGTTTTATCGCTGCTTTGACTGTCTACAACGATAATCTCATTTGCAAAAGAAACACTCTCAAGGCAGTCCTTGAGGTTGGCTTCTTCATTTTTAGTAATTAAGATGACTGATAGGCTCATAGAGCGATGTTAGCACCGGTGTAGGTTACGATTGAGGTTATGGATTCAAATAGCATTGAAATTAAGACGCAAACAGCGCTAACCCGCATTTTAAAGTATGCCTTGCCTCATAAGGTGGCTGTTATTTTGGCATTGCTGGGTTTGGCGATTGTTGCTGCTACAGAAACGGCTATTCCAGCCCTGCTCAAGCCTTTATTGGATCGTGGTTTCAGTGGCAAGTTAGACGACAAGTTATGGTACGTGCCAGCCTTTTTAGTGGGCTTGGCATTTATTCGAGGTTTTGCTCAATTTGGCTCAAATTACGCCTTGAGCCACATCACCAATTCTGTTTTATTTAAATTGCGTGAACAAATGTTTAATCGCTTACTGCAAGCCCCGGCCGATTTGTTTCAAAATCGTTCATCAGCATCCTTGATCAATGCCGTGGTTTTTGAGGTCAATGCGGTTCTTCAAGTGATCACCAGTATTGCGATGAACTTGGTCAGAGACAGTTTGACTGTGATCGGTCTGATGGCTTATTTGTTTTATCTCAACTGGCGCTTAACACTTTTAATTTTGATCATCTTCCCAATCATTGGTTTTATGGTGAAGTTGATCAACACGCGTTTACGCAAGTTGCACAAGGTCAGTCAAGACATGACCAATGAACTCTCCTATGTGGTGGAGGAGAGTGTTGGTGGTTACAAGGTGGTCAAGTTGCATGGCGGCCAAGCCTATGAGAAGCAACGCTTTGCTCTGATCGCTAATAAGCTCAGACGTTATTCCATGAAGATTGCAGTAGCAGGCGGCCTGAACCAGCCCATCACTCAGTTTGTGGCCTCTATCGCGCTGTCAGGTGTTTTGTTGGTGGCCTTGTTCCAATCATCCATGGCAGAAGTGACTGTGGGCGGTTTTGTGGCTTTTGTTACTGCTTTAATTTTAATCATTTCTCCTTTGAAGCATTTGGCTGACCTCAATCAACCTTTGCAGCGAGGCATTGCTGCTGCGGATATGATTTTTAAGTTAATGGATCAGCCAATTGAAGAAGATTCAGTGCGCA
>CALMBU010000112.1 GCA_937863045.1 uncultured Polynucleobacter sp.
AAGTATTGCGCACCATGAACTCTTTCAAAATATCATTTTGAATGGTTCCTGATAGTTGATCTTGACTAACGCCTTGCTCTTCAGCGGCAACCACATAGCCCGCCAAAATTGGAAGGACGGCGCCGTTCATGGTCATTGATACCGACACTTTGTCCAATGGGATTTCATTGAACAAGATCTTCATGTCTTCTACTGAATCAATCGCGACCCCTGCCTTACCGACATCACCGGTCACACGTGGATGGTCAGAGTCGTAGCCACGATGAGTGGCCAAGTCAAAAGCAACAGAAACGCCTTGCCCACCAGCGGCCAGAGCTTTGCGATAGAAAGCATTTGATTCTTCTGCGGTTGAAAAACCAGCGTATTGACGAATCGTCCAAGGACGAACGGAGTACATCGTTGCCTGAGGGCCGCGCACAAATGGCTCGAATCCAGGCAAGGTATTGGCGAATGGCAAACCTTCGATATCGGCTGCTGTGTAAAGCGCCTTTAATTTAATGTCATCGGGAGTGTCCCAGCCTAAAGCATCAACATTGCCATTGGGGGCAGATTTGGCCGCTGACTTTTCCCAGGCCTCAAGACTTGGTTTTGAAAACTCGGGCCATGGGCTCTTTGTGGTTTTACTCATTGTTTCTCCACCGATACATTTAATAGATTAATGATATTGAACCTCTTTGGCTTGACACATACCTGACAAAAGTGGCAAAATGAATTCATAATTATGAATGCAAAAATATCATTAGCACCAAGGCCATTGTACGAGGAAGTAGCCGAAAGGTTAAGAAATAGTATTTTCTCGCACGAATACGCCCCAGGCGCCTGGATCGACGAACAAGCGATAGCCGCTGAATACGGCATCAGCCGCACCCCCATGCGTGAAGCCATCAAGGTTTTAGCGGCTGAAGGCTTGATCACCATGAAAATGCGCCGTGGCGCTTATGTGACTGAGGTCAGCAAATCTGATTTGAACCAGATTTTCACGGTTCTCGCCCTCCTCGAGGGTCAAGCTTGTCGCGAGGCGGCCACCAAAGCCACTGAGCGCCAGCTCGAAGCCCTGGACTCGATCCATTTAAAACTGGAAAGAGCCGCCGCAGACCGAGATTTGGATGAGTTTTTCCTGATCAATCAGTCTTTTCACGAAAAAATCCAAGAAATCTCGAACAATCCTTGGATGAAACGCACGATTGATGATCTGAAGAAGGTGCTCAAACTCCAGCGCCGAGACTCTTTGAGTAAACGCGGCAGGATGGAGAGTTCACTCTTAGAGCACCGCAAGATCCTCTCTGCCCTATTGGCCAGAGATCCTGATTTATCAGAAAAGTTGATGAAAGAACATTTTTTACAAGGTCAACTGGCAGCCAAGTGACCTTGTTTCAGTTAGCTTGCTGAAGTTAGCGTGCTGAAGTTAGTTTTACCCATGAAAAAAGCCGCTTTTAGCGGCTTTTTCTTTTTAGCTGATTGGCTCAGCTAGTTTTGCATTGCTTCGGTATTACTTCTTAACGACCATCGTTCCAGGCAAGCTAGCGATGTAAGCAGCCATGTCTTTTAGATCTCTGTCTGAGAACTGGGCCACTTGACCAGCCATGATCGCATTGCTACGACCAACGTTTGGATTATTAGTTACTTTGTAAGCTCTCAAAGCAAAGTACAAGTAATCAGCGTGCTGACCAGCCAACTTTGGATACTCAGCAACCACTGGTTTGTTCATGCCTTCACCGTGACATGCTGCACAGTTACCTTTGACCAAAAGCTCTTGACCTTTTTTAAGGTCAGCTGCTTGCGCAGTGACTGCAGTCATTGCGATAGAGGCCGTTGCGATAGCAATCAAAATACGTTTCATGTCGATTTCTCCCGCTTATTTCAATTTGTTGGTGGTGGTTGCTGATGTCTGAGCAGCGTAGTAAACAGCCAAATCAGCCATGTCTTGGTCTGTCAATGAGCCAGCAATACCGCGCATGGTTGGGTGCTTGCGCTCACCTTTTTTGTAGGCCTGCAAAGCAGCCACAATGTATTCAGCGTTTTGACCACCAATCAATGGCACAGTGTAAATCTCAGGGAAGCTAGAGCGGTAGCCAGGAATAGCATGGCAACCAATACACATCGCTACTTTTCCTTCAGCAGCTTTAATATCGCCCTTAACACCTTGGGCATTCACAGTACCAGCCAAAGTCATGGCGGCAACAGCAACAGTTAGTAGTTTTTTCATAGTGACCAAATATTGAGTTAGATCAAAAAATTCTTCGATGCGAGTATAGCGGATGAGAGGGAAAAATGGGTTTAGAAATGATAATTTTTAGCTATTTTTCCCAAGAAAACATGCTTGAAAGGTCAAAATTCTTCAAATCAATCACAAACCCCATGAATTATTAGTTTTGCCAAGTCATGGCCTTGGCATCGCAATACAATGACGCATTAATTAGGAGAACCTTGATGTCAACCATTGCACAACGCTTAAAAGAACTTCAAATTGAATTACCCACTGCCGGCGCTCCAGCGGCTGCTTATGTGATGTCTGCGCAAACTGGCAACACCCTATTCCTATCTGGTCATATTGCTAAAAAAGATGGCAAGCCATTGGTGGGTAAATTGGGTTTGACCATGAGCACAGAGGAAGGCAAGTTAGCTGCGCGCAGTATTGCGATTGATTTGATGGCCACCATGCAAGCTCATCTTGGTAATTTGGATCGTGTGAAGCGCATCGTTAAAGTGATGAGCTTGGTTAACTCAACAGAAACATACACAGAGCATCATTTGGTAACAAATGGTTGCTCTGAATTATTGTTCGAGGTGTTTGGCGAAGCAGGCAAACATGCACGCAGTGCATTTGGAGTGGCACAAATACCTTTGGGTGCTTGCGTTGAAATTGAATTGATTGCTGAAGTTGAGTGATCACTCAGAAATTACAAACTCTTAGAGGCTCCAAACTTTCAGGGATTGCAAAATGGGCACTTTGATGGGTCTGCAAATTTCTGATCGGGGATTGGAACTTCTTCTTGATGCTCGCATGCCTGACACGACCAAACTTTCGCTGTGACCATCGATGTGGGTGTTAGGCAAAGCTCGCAAGGCAAACCTTTTTTTAATGCGGTGATTCCATATCCTGGCTTGGCACATTGCGGGCACAGGGTGTTCATTTTGCTGACCAGGTCTTGCGTTGCCAAAAGAATATTGTTCATGCGCGTGGGATTGGCATGTGCTCTCAAATCATTTTCGATAAAGACCGAGCCATTGGTCGACAAAGACATCGCCCAATCAAAAGCTGCTCGCAAGGCACTCATGTCAGAGATTCCCTTTTGGCATTCGCTGTGATCCTGATTGTCGGGTCGCAGCATTAAATGATGACTGGGAAATTGCGCCTTGGCTAAACACGCTTCCAGCTCGCCCCAACTTGCCACTGATTGATTGAAGCTCTGCGCTTGACCAGAGGATTGCCCAATGATTTCAATTTGGCGGACATCGTCAATCAGAATGACCACTTCGTAATTCCATGGGAATAAGCGCGCAAAAGGATCCACATCAAAGGCGCCTTCATTGGCAAGACCAATGGGCAAGCCCGATAGCTCCATACCAATTCTGGCTTTTTTGCGAGCAGCCTCTAGTTGTGAACCAGCTCTGGGTATTTCTCTGGAAAAACTACCCAATTGATCAGTATCGTATCCGCTCACGTGGATCACTTCACAAGCTGCGCCTGAAAAAAGCTCAGGAGCAATCACCCGCTCCTTGCCATGCAGAGTTAAAAGACTTGCCTTAGATCCTGAATAGGGTAAGTGATCCATTCACTGTTAAATGAAGTAATTAGCAATCGAAATATAAACCGGTATACCCACGATGATGTTCAAGGGGAATGTGATGCCCAGTGATGTGCCCATGTACAAGGCAGGATTCACTTCGGGCATGGCATGACGCAAGACTGCTGGCACAGCAATGTAAGAAGCGCTGGCAGCCAAAATCATCAACAAGATGGTGTCACCCAAAGCCACACCAAACATCAAACATAAACCCAATGCTGCCATTGCGTGGACCGGCGGCGCAATGAATCCATACAAAAACGTGATGGGCGGCTTACCTTTTAATTCACCAATACTTCTCGCAGCAACCAAGCCCATGTCGAGTAGGAAGAATGCCAACAAGCCTTTGAACAAGTCGATTGAAAATGGTGCCATGACCGCGCGTCCAGCATCTCCAGAGATGATGCCGACCATCAAAGATCCCAACAACAATAATTGACCGCCGTCTGTGAATGATTCATGCAGAATTTTTCCAATCGGTGTGTGACCTGTTTTGTCACCTGAACGCTGTTGTCTAATTCTGTTGGCCAAGACAATCGCAATGATGATCGCTGGTGATTCCATCAAGGCCATCGCAGCGGCCATGTGTCCACCGTATGAAATACCATTTTGATCGAGGACTTGGGTGGCCGTGATGAAGGTCACCGCACTCACTGAACCATAAGCGGCAGCAATTGCGGCAGCGTCTAATTTGTCTAATTTTTGTTTGAGTAAGTTGTATCCAATCAGGGGCACAACAATCGCAAGCGTGATCGCCAAAGCAAGACTGATCGCAATTTCTGGGGTGAAGCCAGATTTATTGAGTGCAAAACCGCCCTTCAAACCCAATGCCATGAGCAAATAAAGGGATAAAAAACGTGATATTTGCGAAGGTATCTCTAAATTGGAGCGCACCAATCCCGCAAAAATGCCGAAGATGAAAAACAGAATGGATGGGTCAAGTAGATTGGTCATGATTTTTCCTTTGCCAGCATGATAAAAACAAATATACATAAAGTAAAATCGTATTTATGATATAAATACATAGATAAAAGTCTATGGATAAACCTC
>CALMBU010000113.1 GCA_937863045.1 uncultured Polynucleobacter sp.
GCGTTCACCATGCCGTCAATCTGTGAGGCAGTCGCTGAGACCACACGGTTGTGGATCACGGCTTGAGCATTGGGTTGGACAAACTCTACTTTGGCATTGGCACCGACGTTGAAGCTTTGCCAGTTGACCACTGCGCGCTGGCTAGCCTGAACCACGTTCAAGGTATTGCCTGATTGTTGGATGGTGGCTGAACCCGCTGCCACTTGACCGCCTGTGGGCAGTGCATCTGCAGCGATTGGCGCTGTTTGCGCAAAAGCTCCGCCAGCGGCCATCAAGGCAGCACTGAAGAGGAAGTTTTGGCTGAGTCTGTTCATGAATCAGAAGATCCACTGGGCTTGAGCCCAGATGTAAGCGCCTTTAGAGCGCCCGTCGTTGTTCACGCCAACCCCACGAATGTTGTAGAGGGGGTTGTGGCCAAGCTTCCAGGCAATCGAAGTACTAAAAATAAAATCTTTATCCGCTCTCTTTAGACCTAAACCAATACCTTGCAAGGAGTAGGAGTTATCAGCGTTGGTACCAACACTGGTCGGTGTGACACCCTTGCTGGCGGTGTAAGTGGCCTTGTTGCGGAATTGTTGGACAAAGCCCGCATCGTAGAAAATACTGCCCACGAATTTGTCTTCCAGCTGTTGCTGGATCTCGATGTTGATCATGGCACCTTGGCTACCACCAGCCTGAGAGCCTGGATAGGCACGGATACCATTCGGGCCACCCAAATAGAACCTCTCGGCTGAATCAAGGTCAACCGAAGCAATTTGCCCAGAGACAGCGATAGATAAGATCGTCTTGTCTGGCACCAACTGCTGATTGCGAGAAGCGTTTAAATTGATTTTTGTAAAAGTCTTAGGCGTATTGACCGCATAGTCTGGGGTCTGAGAACCAACAGTGAGATGTCCCTTGGTCAAGGTCGCAGATGCTGAGCTGACACCACCGCCTGCCCAGCCATCAAAGCGATTACCAGAGAGCGTGAAGACCATGTTTTCTATGCGGTAGTCACTGGTGGCTTCACCACTTTGAACCGCTTTGTTGATGTACATCTTCCTGTCGCCACCCATCGAGAAATTGGCATTGGCACTTGGGCTTCTGAGCAATGGATAGCTGAGGTTCATGCCGATTGTTTTGGCACGA
>CALMBU010000114.1 GCA_937863045.1 uncultured Polynucleobacter sp.
GCCGGATGTCAGCACTTTGTGCATGGGCATGGCAGCCAGCATGGGCGCATTCTTGTTAGCCGCCGGAACAAAAGGCAAGCGTTTCTCATTGCCAAATTCACGCGTGATGATTCATCAACCTTTGGGTGGTGCACGTGGTCAAGCTTCTGATATTGAAATTCAAGCGCGCGAGATTCTTTACTTGCGTGAACGTTTGAACAAGATCTTGTCAGATCGCACAGGTCAAACGATTGAAACGATTGCCAAAGACACGGACCGTGATAACTTCATGTCAGCAGAGCAAGCCAAAGAATATGGCCTTATCGATCAAGTGATCGAAAAGCGCTAATCCAAAAGATAGTCAGGAGGTTCACTGATGAGCGATACAACAACTTCAACTGAGAAGCCTCTTTATTGCTCATTCTGTGGCAAAAGTCAGCACGAAGTTAAAAAGCTGATTGCTGGCCCGAATGTTTTCATTTGTGATGAGTGCATTGATTTATGCACAGACATCATCACTGAAGAAATCAGCAAAATTCCTGAAGCAGATCTTCGCGAAGGTTTGCCAACACCTCATGAAATTCGCGCCAGTCTTGATCAGTACGTGATTGGTCAAGATCACGCCAAGAAACAATTAGCGGTCGCGGTTTACAACCACTACAAGCGTCTCAAGCACATTGAAACCACAGGTGCGGCTAAAAACAAAAAAACTGTGCACAACGGTGTTGAATTAGCCAAGAGCAATATTTTGTTGATCGGTCCAACGGGATCAGGCAAAACTTTATTGGCTCAAACATTGGCAAGATTATTAGATGTGCCATTTGTGATTGCAGATGCCACCACCTTGACTGAAGCTGGTTATGTCGGTGAAGACGTTGAGAACATCATTCAAAAACTATTGCAAGCTTGTGACTACAACGTAGAAAAAGCACAAAAGGGCATTGTCTACATCGACGAGATCGATAAGATCTCACGTAAATCAGACAACCCATCGATCACCCGTGACGTATCAGGCGAGGGCGTTCAACAAGCTCTCTTGAAATTGGTCGAAGGTACGATGGCTTCTGTGCCACCTCAGGGCGGTCGCAAACATCCGAACCAAGACTTCTTGCAAGTCGATACCACCAACATTCTGTTTATTTGCGGTGGCGCTTTTGATGGTTTAGAAAAAGTCATTCAACAGCGCACAGTCACAGCCGGTATCGGCTTTGGTGCGCAAGTGCGCGGTAAAGATGATCGTTCCATTTCCGAACTCCTCAAAGAAGTGCAAACAGAAGACTTGATCAAGTTTGGTTTGATTCCAGAATTGATTGGCCGTTTACCAGTGGTGGCTACTTTGGCTCAATTGGATGAAGCTGCCTTGGTTCAAATCCTCACAGAACCTAACAACGCTTTAGTAAAGCAATACCAAGCCTTGTTGGACATGGAAGGTGTAGAACTGGAGATTCGTCCTAATGCACTGAATGCCATCGCCAAAAAAGCGATTGCCCGTAAAACCGGTGCCCGTGGCTTGAGATCAATCATTGAACACGCCTTGATGGATGTGATGTACGACCTCCCAAGTCTAGAAAACGTCCAACGCGTGGTCATCGACGAGAACACCATCAATGGGGACGGCAAACCTTTGATGCTCTATCAAGAAGCTTCTGAGAAGGCGGCTTCTTAATACACCTAAAGTAGCTATGTTTTTTATAAATAGTTTGCCGTCATAGCAAGCCTTAATCTATAATTAATACTCTGCCACCAAGTCCAAAACCTTGGTGGTTTTTATTTCTCCAAATTCATGAGTTATACTTAAATATAACTTTTGGAGAATTTCATGTATAAATCAAATATTCGTAAGGTAGGTGGTTCTATGATGCTAGCAATTCCTCCAGCAATTCTAGATTTGTTGTCCTTGAATCAGGGCTCAGCTGTTCAGATGGCAGTTGAAAACGATCGTTTGATCATTCAGGCTATAAAGAAACCCTCGTATCAATTAGATGATTTGCTAAGTCAATGCAATCCAGAGGCTCCAATCACTGAAGAAGACAAGGAGTGGTTGAATGCACCAAGCGTTGGAAGAGAGATCATTTAATGAAAAGAGGCGATATCTATCTGGTCTCACTCGATCCAACATCAGGCCATGAACAAAAGGGCTACCGACCTGTTCTGGTTGTATCTCCACAGGCATTTAACAAATTAACCAATGCTCCAATCATTGTCCCAATCACCACTGGGGGCGCATTTGCAAGAGCGGCTGGATTTATCGTAGAGCTTGTTGATACAAAAACTACCGGTGTTATTCGTTGTGATCAACCAAGAACCTTGGATTTATTGAGTCGAAATGGCAAACGAGTCGAAACCGTCTCAGAAGATCTTATGAATGAAGTAACGGCTAAAATTTCAGCAATTATTAGTTAGCTTGCTGTTGCATTAACTATTGGCGCCTTGTTTGTCGGGTAAAAACTAGAAAAACCACTTTTTTTATCAATTTTCTTAGTTTTTACCCTTGTTTTCGAGCAAAACAGTCCCAAATTCAATGTATTCTTACTACGTAGGAAAATACAAACACATTTTGGAGATAAACCATGCCTGGTGACTTGTTACTTCCTTCTGAACCCATCCAGCTGCCATTGTTGCCGCTAAGAGATGTGGTGGTGTTCCCGCACATGGTCATTCCATTGTTCGTGGGTAGACCAAAATCTATCAAAGCTCTAGAAGCTGCCATGGAATCTGGCAAAAGCGTCTTATTGGTTGCTCAAAAAACGGCCGCCAAAGACGAGCCTGCTGTCGAAGATCTTTACACAGTGGGCTGTATTGCCAAGATTCTACAAATGCTCAAACTGCCAGACGGCACCGTCAAGGTACTTGTTGAGGGAACTCAACGTGCTGATGTCGCTAACGTTGAAGACAGTTTGGAATACTTCATGTGTGAAGCCACGCCTCAAGCAATCGCTTCTAGCGAAGTGCCAGAGATTGAGGCCTTGCGTCGCGCCGTGGTGTCTCAGTTTGATCAATACGTCAAACTTAATAAAAAGATACCTCAAGAGATCCTGGCTACTTTGCAAGGGATTGATGATGCTGGCCGCTTGGCCGACACCATCTGCTCACACTTGCCAATCAAGTTGGATCAAAAGCAAAGACTTCTAGAATTGCCAACTGTGGTTGAGCGCCTTGAAGCAATCTTGGCTCACCTTGAAAGTGAAATCGACATTCTGCAAGTAGAAAAACGCATCCGTGGACGTGTCAAGCGTCAGATGGAAAAGAGTCAGCGCGAGTACTACTTGAATGAACAAGTCAAAGCGATTCAGAAAGAATTGGGCGAAGGCGAAGAGGGTGCTGATATCGAGGAACTCGATAAACGCATCAAAGCTGCCAAGATGCCTAAAGAAGCTTTGAAAAAAGCTGAATCAGAAATGAAGAAATTGAAGTTGATGTCACCGATGTCAGCCGAAGCTTCAGTGATTCGCAACTACATCGAAACATTGGTGAACTTGCCTTGGAAAAAGAAGAGCAAGGTCAACAATGATCTGACCAATGCTGAAAAAGTATTGAACGAAGACCACTACGGTTTAGACAAAGTCAAAGAACGCATTTTGGAATACCTCGCAGTTCAACAGCGTGTTGAAAAAGTGAAGGCTCCAATCCTTTGTTTGGTTGGCCCTCCTGGTGTGGGTAAAACATCTTTGGGGCAATCGATTGCTCGTGCCACTAATCGCAAATTTGTGCGCATGGCTTTGGGTGGTGTGCGTGATGAATCAGAAATCCGTGGTCACCGTCGTACCTACATTGGATCAATGCCTGGCAAGATTTTGTCGAGCTTGACCAAAGTGGGTGTGCGCAATCCATTGTTCTTATTGGATGAGATTGACAAGATGGGCATGGACTTCCGTGGCGATCCAGCGAGCGCCATGCTTGAAGTATTAGACCCAGAACAAAACCACACCTTCCAAGATCACTACGTTGAAGTCGATTACGACTTATCAGATGTGATGTTTGTGGCGACTTCAAATTCATTGAACATTCCGGGTCCATTGCTAGATCGTATGGAAGTGATTCGTTTGGCGGGTTACACCGAAGACGAAAAAACTCACATTGCGACCAGCTACTTATTACCTAAGCAAATCAAAGGCAATGGTTTGAAGGCCGGCGAAATTGTGGTCGATGAAACAGCGATCCGCGACATCATTCGTTACTACACCCGTGAAGCAGGTGTGCGTGCGCTTGAGCGTGAGATCAGCAAAATCTGCCGCAAAGTCGTCAAGCTCTTGTTGCTCAAAAAAGAAGCGGCCCCAATCAAAGTCGATGGCTCCAACTTGGACAAGTTCCTATCAGTGCGTCGCTATGACTACGGTCTAGCAGCGAAGGAAAACCAAGTGGGTCAAGTCACTGGTTTGGCTTGGACTGAAGTGGGTGGCGATCTATTGACCATTGAAGCTGCGGTGATGCCCGGTAAAGGCAACACGATTCGCACCGGTTCATTGGGAGACGTGATGAAAGAATCTGTTGAGGCAGCTCGCTCAGTGGTTCGTTCACGCGGCCGCAAATTGGGTATCACTGAAGAGTCTTTTGAAAAGAAAGACATTCATATTCACTTCCCAGAAGGCGCCACTCCAAAAGACGGTCCGTCTGCAGGTATCGCGATCACCACCGCCTTGGTCTCAGTCTTGACAGGTATTCCTGTTAGAGCTGATGTAGCCATGACTGGTGAGATCACTTTGCGCGGTGAAGTATTGCCAATTGGCGGCTTGAAAGAAAAACTATTGGCAGCTCACAGAGGTGGCATCAAGTTGGCTTTGATCCCTGAAGAAAACATCAAAGATTTGACCGACATTCCTGATAACGTTAAAAACGCGATTGAGATTGTTCCAGTCAGATGGATTGATAAAGTCTTGGAATTGGCGCTAGAAAAAATGCCTCAAGCCTTGCCTGAGTTAACCGCCGAAGAAATCGCCAAAGCTGCTGAAGCAAGTAAATCTGCTCAAGCCAGCTCAGGAGATGTTCTCAAGCACTGATTTTTGTATTAAAAAATACCTTCACACATAGGCTGTACAAGCCTTTGTGTGAAGGACTTGTTTAACCTAACAGTCTGAAATATTTGCAGTGGGAATGAAGGTACTGTATACTCTCGTTTCTCTGTGGGTGCTTAGCTCAGTTGGTAGAGCGTCGCCCTTACAAGGCGAATGTCGGCGGTTCGACCCCGTCAGCACCCACCACAGATTTCTTCTGACTTTTTCTACGTCAACATCACACACTCATGCTTGAATCGATCCGCAAGTACCAAAAAATACTGATGGGGCTGTTACTTTTGCTCATCTTGCCATCCTTCGTCTTTTTAGGCGTTGAGAGTTACATGCAAGACATTGGCAAAGACTCAGCTTTGGTCAAAGTTGATGGCACAGCAATCACACGCCAAGAACTTGATAACGCTGTTAAAACCAGAGCCGATCGTTTACAGCAGCAGCAAGGTCGCGTTGATTCAGCCTTGGTGAACAGCGTGCCTTTCAAGCAAGCTGTGTTGAATGAAATCATCCAGCAACGCCTCTTGGCTTATGAAATGAAAGCCCTCAAGCTTTCTATCAGCCCTGAAGCCTTGGCTCGTGACTTAACGCAAATCCCAGAAATCAAAGCCCTATATAACAATGGTCAGTTTGATGCTGAGCGCTATAAAAAGCTTTTGGCCAGTAATAATTTGACGGTCGATCAATTTGAAAGCGGTCGTCGTTATGAACTCATGACCCGTCATGTTCTAACAGCTGTGGTTGCCACAGGCATTGGCTCAAGAAAGGTGGCTGAGCAAGTATCGATCGCTTTTGAAACAGAGCGTGAAGTACAAGTCTTGCGTTTCTCACCAAACGACTTTGTCTCTAAAGTGAACCCGTCACAGCAAGACGTTGAATCCTTCTATCAAAGCAATATCAATGCTTACCAAGCACCAGAAAACGTTGAAGTTGAATACGTGATCTTGCAAGGGGATTCGAAAGCAGATCCAAAGAAATTCGCAGAAAAAGCAGATTTGTTTGCCAATATGGCCTACGAGCAATCTGATAGTTTGAAGCCAGTGTCTGATCGCTTGAGCTTACCAATTCAAAAAGCCAGCAACATCACCCGTGGTGGTTTGCGTGGCGCGCCCGCTGATCACCCATTCAATAATCCTAAGTTGCTAGCAGCGATCTTTGCTGAAGATGCGGTCAAAA
>CALMBU010000115.1 GCA_937863045.1 uncultured Polynucleobacter sp.
GCGCAAACGTGCACAACTATCAGAACCAGTGGAAGGACTACAAGCTTCGTATTGGGTATGGCATGCCACACAACAAGGTGTGGCAGAAGCACAAGAACTACTTTCTAAAATCATGGAAAGTCATCCTCACCCCAAGAAAAATGAGTGGCATGCATTAGCAAGCGCTGTTGCTCAAGCCATGACTGAAAGCTCTCATCGCTTCGCTGGAGAAATACTTCTCATGTGTCATCGGGTGATTGTGGCAAATCAATTGAATTTATCAAAAGCAGAATTGCTTCTCACGGATGTTGCAGCCATTCAACATGAACACGGTGCAGTGGTCGATATCCGAGCAGAGCTGCCACGTTCAACACCACGACTGATTCTGATTGAAACTCTTGAACAACGCAAAGCCTTGATGATGGCCAGCAAAGCATTTGCAAATGCAGAACTCAGTAACAGCTTGGATGAAGGTAATTTAAGACAGCGACGTTATCGCTTAGAGAAACTCATGGAAATGGTGCAAGTTAAATAAACATTTAACTTGCACCATCATTTGTTAACTGTTATTGATTTTCTAGAGTTAACTTTTGAAAAAACTTGTCTAGCTAATTTATTGCTGTTGACTGGCCGCAGCAGCTTCCTCAGCCTCTTCCTCAGGATCTAATTTTCTTTCATAGAACCTGGCGATAAAAATACCCAATTCATACAAGATACAAAGAGGGATGGCCAACAATAACTGAGACAACACATCTGGTGGCGTCACAATCGCAGCGATCACGAAGGCGCCCACGATCACGTAAGGGCGTATTTCTTTGAGCTTCTTGATTCTGACCATGCCAAGCTTTACTAAAACCACAACAACAACCGGCACCTCAAAGGTCAAACCGAATGCCAAGAACGTGGTCATCGCAAAACTTAAATACTTATCAATGTCTGTCGCCATGTCAGCACCCAGCGGTGCGTTGTAAAGCGCCATGAACTGGAACACGGTTGGAAATACCAAGAAGTAGGCAAATGCCATGCCAGCTAAAAATAACAAATAACTACTGGTCACAATCGGTAGGATCAATTGACGCTCGTGCTTATACAAACCGGGTGCAATGAAGGCCCACAACTGATACATGATCACCGGTAAAGCCCCCAAGAATGCCACCAACATCGTGACTTTCATAGGCA
>CALMBU010000116.1 GCA_937863045.1 uncultured Polynucleobacter sp.
AACTTACCAACAGCATCTGAGTAACTGATTTGAGCTTGTTCCAAGCGCTGTCCCACTTTATCCAAGTCTTCAACAAAGCCAACAAACTTGTCGTAAAGAGAAGCGCATTGACGCGCAATTTCTTGAGCATTGCGATTCTGGTGTTCTTGGCGCCATAGATGAGCAACCGTTCTGACCGTTGCTAACAAGGTGCTTGGGCAAACGATCACAATGTTCTTTTTAAGGGCTTCTTGATAAATATCGGGCGCATGCCGCATCGCTGCCAAGAAGGCTGGCTCAATCGGAATAAACATCAAAACAAAATCAATCGAGCCAACACCGTAAAGGTCTTGGTAGTTCTTGGCTGACAGACCTTGAATATGTTGTTTGATCGATAGAACATGGCTGTTCAGTTCGGCGGTCTTGATCGAGTCATCATCCGCCTGAATGTAGCGTGTGTAAGCCGTGATAGAAACTTTACTGTCGATCACCAAGTGCTTGGACTCAGGTAAGCGAATCACCACGTCTGGCTGAAGTCTGGAGCCATCGCTGATCGTTTGTGTATCTTGAACCAGGTACTCTTCGCCTTTGCGCAATCCTGAGTTTTCTAAAATGGTTTCTAGAACCAATTCACCCCAATCACCTTGGGTCTTGGATTCGCCTTTAAGAGCATTGGTGAGGGCTCGGGTTTCATCTGTCATGCGCAGATTAAGACCAGCAAGTTTTTCAACTTCTTGCTTTAAGGCAAAGCGCTCGCGCGCTTCTGATTGATAGGTCTCATCAACTTGTTTACGAAAGTCGGTGAGTTTTTCTTGAAGTGGTTTTAAAAGAATATCGAGGTTTTGCTGGTTTTGTTCGGCAAAGCGCTTGGACTTTTCTTCCAGAATTTCATTGGCAAGATTTTTGAACTGATCAGAAAGAACGGTTTTTGCTTCTTGCGCCGTTTGCTGCAGAGTGGCTAGTTTGTCTGCACTTTGACGACGTTCAGCCGCTAACTCTGTTTCCGCCTTGACCCTCGCTTGACCTTGTTGCCAAGCGTAGTAAAGACTGAATAGAGCAATAAAGCAAAAAAGTGCCAGTAAGAGAAAAGCGATTGTTGTGTCCATATCGCTATGCTAAACCAATGCTAGCTCTCTATGAGAGCTAGTCATTAAATAATTGCAATACTTAAGCTTTAAGCAATTGTTGCAATTCACCGCTTTGGTACATTTCAGTCATGATGTCTGAGCCACCAATGAACTCGCCATTGACATAAAGTTGCGGAATTGTTGGCCAGTTAGCATACGCTTTGACGCCTTCACGGATGTCTTGATCTTCTAAAACGTTCACTGTGTGTGGTTTGTCAACCCCGCAGGCTTGCAAAATTTGGATGGCTCTGCCTGAGAAGCCGCATTGCGGAAACTGAGCATTGCCCTTCATGAATAAAACAACCGGGTTGCTTTCAACGATTTCTTTGATTTGTGCTTGTGTGTCCATGGTACTTCCTTATGTAGATGTCTTATTTTAGCGAAGCTTAACAGACGCCGCTGGATTAGCGGATGCTGCCCGCCAAATACCCGCAAGATCTTGGTGGGCTTTGATATTTGTGTAGTTTTGTTCTTGTAATAGCTCGCAAACTTCTTTGGATTGATCAAATCCATGCTCGACCACAATCAAGCCAGTGGAATTTAGAAAAGCAACAGCTTCTTTAAAAATGCTTCGGTAGGCCATCAAGCCATCTTGTTGATCGGTGAGGGCGGATGCTGGTTCAAAGCGTAAATCACCCTGGCTTAGATGGATGTCATCATGACGAATATAGGGTGGG
>CALMBU010000117.1 GCA_937863045.1 uncultured Polynucleobacter sp.
CTTTTAAATCAGGTGCTTTTTCACGCAAGATTGCCAATGTATCGCGCATCTTCAGAGCTGATGGCGCATCACTCGAACCAAAATTAGAATGTGACAACAAAGCAACTTTCGGCTCAATGCCCAAGGCACGCAATTCTTTAGCAGCCAAAATCGTCAGTTCTGCCAATTGCTCAGCACTTGGATCAATATTGATGTGAGTATCAACCAAGAACACTTGGCGACCTGGCAACACAAGCGCATTCATGGCACCGTAAGTTTTAGCACCGGCTTCATGGCCAATCACTTGATCGATGTAATGCAGGTGTGCGCCTGTTTGTCCGATCGTGCCGCAGATCAAACCATCCGCTTCACCTTTTTGAACCATCAAAGAACCAATCAGGGTATTGCGACGACGCACTTCTAGGCGAGCATATGACTCGGTCACACCTTTGCGCTCAGTCATGCGGTGATAGCTTTGCCAGTAATCGCGGTAACGATCATCATCTTCAGGGTTACAAATCTCAATATCCACCCCTGGCGTCATTCTCAAACCAAAACGTTCAATGCGACGCTCAATCACCCCTGGACGACCAATCAAAATTGGGTTGGCAATTTTTTCGTCGATCAAGACTTGAACGGCTCTCAATACACGCTCATCTTCACCTTCTGAGAAAACAATGCGCTTGTTAGCCATTGGTACTTTTTTGGCAACCGAGAACAAAGGCTTCATGATCGTGCCAGAGTGATACACGAACTGCTGCAACTGATCTTTGTAAGCTGCAAAATCTTTAATCGGACGAGTCGCAACACCAGAATCCATCGCCGCTTTTGCCACTGCTGGAGCAATGATGGCAATCAAACGAGGATCAAATGGTTTTGGAATTAAATACTCGGGACCAAACGATAAATTGCTTGCGCCATAAGCAGAGGCAACCACATCGCTTTGCTCAACCTGAGCCAATTCAGCAACCGCAGTCACTGCCGCAATTTCCATTTCACGGGTGATGGTGGTTGCACCAACATCCAAAGCGCCGCGGAAAATAAATGGAAAGCACAGAACGTTGTTCACCTGATTTGGATAGTCAGTGCGACCTGTTGCGATGATCGCATCATCACGCACAGCCTTCACTTCTTCCGGCAAAATTTCTGGCGTTGGATTGGCCAAAGCAAACACCAAAGGCTTTGCTGCCATCTTCGCCACCATCTCAGGCTTTAAAACACCACCTGCAGACAAACCTAAAAACACATCGGCTTTTTCAATCACTTCAGCCAAGGTGCGCTGATTGGTTTCTTTGGCAAACGGATCCTTATCTGGATCCATCAATTCTTTACGGCCCTTGTAAACCACGCCCGCCAAGTCGGTCACCCAAATGTTCTCAATGGGCATGCCCAAGTCAACCAATAGATCTAAACATGCCAATGCTGCAGCACCAGCACCAGAAGTGACCAGTTTTACTTTTTTAAGATCTTTGCCAACAACTTTTAAGCCGTTCATGATTGCTGCACCCACCACGATCGCCGTGCCATGCTGGTCATCGTGGAAGACCGGAATGTTCATGCGCTCACGCAGCTTGCGCTCAATGTAGAAACAATCTGGGGCCTTGATGTCCTCTAGATTGATACCGCCAAATGTTGGCTCCATTGAGGCAATGATTTCAATTAATTTATCTGGATCTTTTTCATTGATTTCAATATCGAATACATCAATGCCGGCGAACTTCTTAAAAAGCACGCCCTTGCCTTCCATCACAGGCTTACTGGCCAAAGGACCAATATCACCCAAACCTAAAACAGCTGTGCCGTTGGTCACCACACCCACGAGGTTGCCACGGGATGTGTAGCGAAAAGCATTACTAGGATCTTTGACGATTTCTTCACAAGCAGCTGCCACACCAGGTGAATACGCCAAAGCCAAGTCACGTTGATTGGTCAACTGCTTGGTGGGTGTGACTGCAATCTTGCCTGGCGTTGGAAACTCGTGGTACTCAAGAGCGGCTTTACGAAGCGCTTCTTTTTGTTGATCAGTAGAACTTTTTTTATTGTCAGCTGTTGTCATTGAATAATTCTTTCAATCCCAAACAAAGTGGGTATGTTGAGTTTTATTTTGAATGTTTGTCTCTTACTTTTATTTCTTACTTTTGTCTCTTGCTCTTATATCTAAATTTATGTCTTGCTATTTTTGATACTTTTTGTAGTTATTAGCTAGATTCTAGTCCT
>CALMBU010000118.1 GCA_937863045.1 uncultured Polynucleobacter sp.
CCCTCTAGCAGCATCCCACCCAATTTTTTATCATTTAAGAAAATGTCATTGGGCCATTTAAGACCCAAGCCTGATTCTTTTAAGTCTTCTTGAGAGATCCCGCTGGCTTGGCTGATGCCTTTGATCACCGCAAGTCCGCAAGCAAGACTTAATCCTGAAAGTTCAGAAATATTTTTTTTAAATGGGTAGGCCACTGAAAATGTCAGGGCTTGCTTGGCATGACTGACCCAAGATCTACCAAGGCGACCCTTGCCAGAAGTTTGCGTGATGGCTTTTCTGGCAATGGGCTCCCATAGCTCGCCAGCTCGCCATCGCGCCATCAAGTCTTCATTGGTTGAAGTGCTTTGATCAACGCTTTCTAGGATCCAATTTATCGCCATATCAATATTGTAGGTACTATGTGGTTATGTCAGGGAATTTTCAGAGACCTCAACGCCTTAACTGGCCTGATTTGCCGATGCCGACCGCAAGAATGGCATGTTTTTCCTATATGTTGTTGATTGTTTACGCCAGCATTTATCCATTTAACTTTAATGCCAGTGTGGGCGCCGCATCCTTGGATTGGATCCTTGCGCCGATTCCTCAATACATCACATCGTTTGATGTGTTTACCAATATTTTGGGTTACATCCCCTTGGGATTTTTAATTGTTTTTGCTGTTTATCCGCGCCTGAAATCCTATCGCGCACTCTTGTTATCCATCATCATTGGCGCATTGCTTTCTGGGGGCCTAGAATCTTTACAAACTTGGTTAGTCACTCGGATACCAAGTAATGTTGATTGGTGGGCCAATACATCTGGTGTAGCAATAGGCGCACTGTTTGCCATTACCTTGGATCCTGCTTGGCTTTCGGGAAGCGTGTTTCAGCGAAAGAGGGTTGAATGGTTTGGCGTTAGATCTAGCGGCATTTTGTTGTTAATGGCATTCCCATGGGCGCAAATTTATCCGCAAACCGCATGGTTGGCCATGGGTGGTCTTGCGACCAAGCTGCCTAATCCAATACTTTGGACAAGCACTTTCAACTTTGCCACCATTGAAATCGCTACAACCATGATGGCTTGGATTTTCGCTGGCACAACCATTGCATTGACCATGCGCAAAGGTGCGCCTAAATTGCCACTGTTGTTTTGTTTGTTGATTGCCACGATTGTTTTGAAGGGCTTATTTTCAGGCATGCAGTTCGGAGCCGATAAAAGCTTTTCGTGGTTAACGTCCCCTGCATTATGGGGAATGATCTTTTCAACAATTCTATTGTTTGGGGCTTTGCAATTGAACAGGCTTTATTTGTATTTGATTGCTGTTTGCACTTTGCTTGGGATGTTGTTCTTGGTTAATTTCTTTCCGCAAAATCCATACTATTTGGTGACCATTCAAGAATGGCGCCAAGGTCGTTTGTTGCACTTTAATCATTTGATGTCATGGTTGGCCTGGATTTGGCCGGTAGCTGCGTGCCTATCTTTGATAAAAGGCTTAAAACTCAAGTCGTCTATATAATTTTCAATATGAGCCACTTTAAATACCACTTATTCTTTTGTTTGAATCAGCGTGAAAACGGTAAAGACTGTTGCGCCCAGCACAATGCTCAAGGTCTCTTTGAGCATGCCAAGCTTCGTTGTAAGGAGCTGGGCCTGTCGGGCGAGGGCAAGGTCAGAGTTAATAAAGCGGGATGTTTAGACCGCTGTGAGCATGGCCCAGTGATGGTTGTTTATCCAGAAGGCATCTGGTACACGGCCATCGATCAGAGTGACATTGATGAAATCATTGATACCCATTTCGTTAAAGGCCAAGTGCTTGATCGCTTAAGGATTGATTAAGTGAATCGAACCATCAAAATTCATTTAAAGGGCCCTGCTGGAATCATTGAGGCGTCTTTGGATTTGCCAGACGGCTTGAAGCATGACCCAGCAAATTTTCGTCCCAGAGGCATCGCCTTGGTAGCGCACCCTCATCCGCTTTTGGGCGGCACGATGGACAACAAGGTCGCGCAAACCTTGGCACGAACTTTTGCACAATTAAATTATGTGACTGTCAGACCAAACTTCAGAGGTGTTGGCGCAACCGAGGGTGTGCACGATGATGGCAAGGGTGAAACCCAAGATTTATTGGCTGTCATTGCTTGGATGAAGGACTCTTTTGGGTGGCAAGAGATCCCAGAGTTAGAAGGTCAAGGCTGGCCATTATTGGTTGCTGAATTGCCTTTGGTGATTGCGGGCTTTTCTTTTGGCAGCTACGTGAGCAGTTATGTTGTGAAGCATTTAGAAGAAATGAACATGCCGCCCGAGCGATTGATCATGGTGGGTTCAGCAACAGGTAAGTGGGATGTTGCGCCAGTGCCTAAGAACACGATTGTGATTCATGGTGAAGTGGATGATGTGATTCCTTTGTCCAGTGTTTTGGATTGGGCCAGACCACAAGAGTTGACTGTTCAAGTGATACCGGGAGCTGATCATTTTTTCCACCGCAAACTACATTGCATCCGAGATTTGATTGTGAGTGCTTTTCATGGACAGCCAAATCCTCAAGGCAATCATTGATCATGGATATTCCAGCAGAAGAATCACTGATCAAATACCCTTGTGACTTTCCGATCAAAGTCATGGGAAAGTCTGTCCCCGGTTATCAAGAAGCAGTTCAGAATGTTGTTTTGCAGTTTGATAAAAATTATGACATCCGCACCACCGAATGCAGACCATCAAAAAATGGCAATTATTTGGGCCTAACAGTGACTGTGCATGTCACAAGCCGTGAGCAATTGGATGAGCTCTATAGAACTCTGTCGACCCACCCTATGGTCAGTGTTGTTTTATAAGAATGAGCATCATCGTCCGCCAATTGGGTTTGCAGGAGTATTTGCCGACATTTGAGGCGATGAAGAACTTCACAGCGCAGCGCTCAGCTGAAACACCGGATGAGATTTGGGTTTTGCAGCATCCTCCGACTTACACATTGGGCCAAGCTGGGGATGCCACACACTTACTGTTGCCTAATCCGCAAATACCTTTGATACCCATTGATCGAGGTGGTCAGATCACTTATCACGGCCCCGGGCAATTGGTCATCTATCTATTGTTGGACTTAAGACGCAGACGACTATTTGTTCGAGAATTGGTCTGTCGCATGGAGCAAGCAATCATTGATTCCCTGAAGGATTTTGGAATCTCATCACAAAGAATATCGGGAGCGCCAGGCATTTACTTGGCTGATGAGCTAGCAATCCCTGCGGAACTACACGGGGCAAAAATTGCTGCTCTGGGTCTTAAAGTGACCAAGCAATGTTCTTATCATGGTCTGGCACTCAATGTGGATATGGATTTGAAGCCATTTTTGGCAATCAACCCCTGTGGTTATGCGGGTTTAAAGACAATTGATATGAAGAGTCTTGGGGTGAGCGACAATATCGATATTGTGGCAAAAAATATAGTGAGCCATTTATCTCAACAATTAGAGGTGCGGTCATGACCAAGACCTACGATCCAAATCAAAAACAAAAATCTGCTGATAAGACATCGCGCATTCCCATCAAGATTGTGCCGATTGAAGAAGTTTTAAAAAAACCTGATTGGATCAGGGTGAAGGCGGCTTCTGGTAATTCTCGTTTTAATGAGATCAAAAAGATTCTTCGTGAGAATCAATTGGTGACTGTTTGTGAAGAAGCTAGCTGCCCAAATATTGGTGAGTGTTTTGGTAAAGGCACTGCCACATTCATGATCATGGGTGATAAATGTACGCGCCGTTGCCCGTTTTGTGATGTTGGCCATGGAAGACCAGATCCTCTTGATTTAGAAGAGCCAAATAATCTTGCGAAAACAATTGCCGCACTGAAACTATCTTATGTGGTGATCACCAGTGTTGATCGCGATGATCTTCGTGATGGCGGGGCTCAGCACTTTGTGAATTGCATCACCAAGACAAAAGAATCATCCCCCCAAACAAAAATTGAAGTCTTGGTACCAGACTTCAGGGGCAGACTTGAGAAGGCTTTAGATATTTTCAATGATGGCTTGCCTGATGTGATGAATCACAACTTGGAGACTGTGCCACGCTTGTACAAAGAAGCGCGACCTGGCTCAGACTATATGCATTCATTGAAGTTGTTAAAAGACTTTAAGGCACGCTATCCACATGTTTCAACCAAGAGCGGTTTGATGGTTGGTCTTGGCGAAACGGATGAAGAGATTTTAGAAGTGATGAAAGACATGCGTGAGCATGACATCGATATGCTCACGATCGGCCAGTACTTAGCACCATCAGGACATCATTTGCCTGTGCGTCGTTATGTGCACCCTGACACATTTGCCATGTTTGAGAAAGAGGCTTATGCGATGGGCTTTACCCATGCAGCGGTTGGAGCGATGGTCAGATCAAGTTATCACGCAGACGAACAAGCCCACAAAGCAGGCGTTGTTTAATTAAAAATCAATTGGCAGGCAAGAAACTAGCTCAGAATTAGATTGATGTTAGCTTTTATCTGCCAAAGATTTTTCTAGTAATTTGTGGAAGTCATTCCACTGCGGTTCGCCAACATAACGTTTGATGATTTTCCCCTTCTTGTTGATCACCAGCGTTGTTGGGGTTAACTGAATTTTGCCAAATGCTTTTGCTGCACTTCCATCTGAGTCCATCGCAACAATGAACGGCAGTTTGCGAGTTTCAGCAAAGTTCACCACGTACATCGGTGGGTCATAAGACATGGCCAAAGCAATGAACTCAAGCCCTTGTGGTTTGTACTTTTCATAGGTGTTGACCAAATCAGGCATTTCTTTGACGCATGACACGCAACTGGTGGCCCAAAAATTGATCACAGTCACTTTTCCAGCAATGTCCGCTTGGGTCAAAGTTTTGCCTGATATTTCAGAAATCTTGAAGTTGGGTACAGATTGCTGAGAATCTGATGCACAGCCTGATAGCAGGCCGAACACAGAAACTAGGCTAGCCACGAAAAAAAGTTTGATTTTCATAAATCTGCTGGAGTGATGTTGAATGGGCATAATCTCATTTTATGCAAATTAAACAAATCATGTTGCGAAATTTATTCATCGTCATAAGCTTGGTATTGGGTGTATCCGCATGCACCCCAACTTTGGATTGGAGAACAGTTCGCTCCGATGATTTGCTCTATGAAGCCTTGTATCCAGGCAAGCCGAGTCGTGCTGAAAAATTAATTATTTTTGGCGATCAAAAACTGACCATGACGATTGAGGCTTCAAAAGTTGAGAATTCACTATATGCGGTTGGGGTTATTAATATACCCAAGGATATTAGCCAGAAATTTGATACCAAAACTTTTTTAAAGTATTTGGAAGCCGGGATGTTGAGTAATTTAAAAAACTCTCCAACACCCATTGAAAAGACGGTGACGATTAAAACTGCTGGGCAGTCGGGTGTTGATTTAAGCGCTAAAGAATGGGTGATACAGGGCGATGGCCCAGATGCCAAAAGAAGGTTGTTGAGATTGAGAATTGTTGAGCGTCAATTTCCCGATGGGCAAATTCAAATTTATCAACAAAGTCTTTTGCAGGCAATGAGTGGTGATGTTCCTCTTGAAAAAATGATTCAGTCAGACGGTCACGAGATGTTCTTCTCTGGCTTTAAGCCCTACTAAGAAGTCATGAGTCATCCAATCCCAGCTTTACCGATGAAGGGCGCCTTAGCACTCAAGGTGTTCATATTTTTTGCTTTTGCTTATGTGCTGTCTTATGCATTCCGTTCCGTGAATGCAGTGATTGCTCCTGAGTTGATGGCAGATTTACAAATCAGTAATGCGCAATTAGGTCTTTTGTCAGCGGTTTATTTCATTGGTTTTTCAGCAATGCAAATACCTTTGGGGATTGCGCTGGATAAATTTGGCGTTAGAAGAGTTGAGAGTCTGTTGTTGTTGATTGCATTGATGGGAACAATCATCTTTGCTTTGGCAGAAAGTCTACTGGGTTTATCCATCGGTCGACTCTTGATTGGTATTGGGGTATCAGCCTGTTTGATGGCAGCATTCACTGCTTATCGCCGGTGGTTTGCCTTGGAGCAGCAAGGACAACTTGCCTCTGCAATGTTGGTGTTTGGTACGGTGGGTGCTTTGATGACCACGGTACCTGTTCAACTATCTCTACCTTACATTGGCTGGCGCGGCATTTTTCTGGTGATGGCTGCATTGGTCCTGATTGGCTTTATAGGGATACGTTTTGGATTACCAAAATTTGATGATCATCCGCACGTTAATAATGCACCTTTGAGCGATGATCATCAGTCGATTGGTTTGAAAGATATTTTTTTAAATCCATTCTTCTTAAGAATGTTGCCCATCGGTGTGATCAATCATGGTGGCTTTTTAGCTCTTCAGACACTTTGGATCGGTCCATGGATGATGGATGTACTCGGTTATAGCTCGATTGAAAGTGCGCGAATTTTATTTTTATTCAATGGTGTGATGTTATTGGGCTACGCCTTCAATGCTTGGTTCATTCCGCGCGCCAATCGACATGGTTATCAAACACTGAATTACATCAAGTATTTATTGGCCATTGGATTGGTTGCGCAATTGGTAGCGATGACATGGCAAATTCAACTGAGTTGGATTTTGTGGATCGTGTTGGCCATCACAGCCACAGGTCATATCTTAGGTCAAAGCACTGTGATCACAGCGTTCCCTTCACGGAACGCAGGTTTGGCTAGCACCAGTTATAACTTGTTGATTTTTGTTGGGGCTTTTATTTTCCAATGGACCATTGGTTGGGGGATTGACTTGGTGAGTGCTCAAGGACTTACAAAGCCAGAGGCTTTTCGCCAAGTCTTTTTGATTTTTTTAGTACTGCAAGTGATTTCTTTTATTTGGTTTTTATATTATCCAAAACCTCTGAAGCATCATTTGGCAGCTAAATAACTGATCACTTCTTTTCTAAAGCGCTGACCTTCGCTTCAAGCTCTTCTAGTTTGGCGCGTGTCTTAGCTAATACTTGTGTTTGCAAATCAAATTCTTCACGAGTGACCAAGTCTAGTTTCTGAAATCCTTGGGTCATTAAGCCGCGAACATTTTTTTCTAGATCTTTTGCAGGTGATTGGCGAATCGCATCACCCACCTTGGTTTGCATGTCATTGGCGATGGTCTGCATTTTTTCCATGATGTCTTGCGGGTTCATACTGTCTCCAGAGGTAATTCGTTAATAGTATCTTTTTACCAAAGATATGAGAATCGCATGCACCAATATAGTGCTATATTTTGGTGCATGGTGTGCATACTTAAATGGTGCACTGAATCAACCCTACTTAAGTGGTAAACCATGATGGCAGTTAAATCATTGTTTTTATTGATTTAAATAGAACTGGCACAGCTTTTGCTTAATATCTTTGCAAGGAATTTCCCTTGGATTGTTTATTAGGAGTGCAACACATGAAAACTTACTTAACTCTCTCAGCAATCGCTTTGGCAGCTGCTGCTACTTTATCTTCAGGAACAGTTTTGGCACAAGCTGCAGCGCCAGCTGCAAAACCAGATTTCGTTGTAACAGGCTCATTTGGTATCACCAGTGATTACCGTTTCCGTGGTCTACAACAGACTGATGGAGATCCTGCGTTCCAGGGCGGCTTTGACGTAGCGCACAGCTCAGGTTTGTATGTTGGTACATGGGGCTCAAACGTTTCATCATGGGCAGCGGGTTCAAACACATCAACAAAACTAGAAACGAACTTATACGGTGGTTACAAAACCGAAGTATCAGGTGTGGCTGTCGACCTTGGTGCGATTGCTTACATATATCCAGGCTCATCTACTGGTGGTGATCCTAGTGGGACAGACGCAAGAGCTAATACTCAAGAGGCCTATGTTGGCT
>CALMBU010000119.1 GCA_937863045.1 uncultured Polynucleobacter sp.
GTATGCCATCAAGCCATCATGCTGATCGGTGAGGGCGGATGCTGGTTCAAAGCGTAAATCACCCTGGTTTAGATGATTGTCATCATGACAAATGTAGGGTGGGTTGCTCACAATCACATCAAATAGACGTTCTTCAGCAGGGAGTACTGTGACTAGTTCATCAAACCAATTGGATTGAATGAACTTCACAGAGTTCAGATTTAACAGGCGTGCGTTTTCTTGGGCAATCGTGAGTGCTTCAGTGCTCACATCAACACAAGTCACTTGTGCGTTGGGAAGGTTCTTGGCCAAGGCCAGACCAATGGCGCCACTGCCTGTGCCCAAATCTAAAATTCTGGGCGTCTTCTTACCAGATGCCTGAACATGATCAATCACCAGCTCAACCAAAAGTTCTGTTTCAGGTCGTGGGATTAAAACGCCAGGAGCTACTTTGAGTTCAATATTGAAAAATTCTTTTTTACCAATCAGGTAGGCCACCGGATGACCTTCAGCGCGTTGCTTTTCTAATGAGGTCCATTCTTCGAGCAAGGCCTTGGGTAATTGATCTGTGTCTCGGCTAATCAATGCAGACTTTTGCCAATGCAAATGCTTGTTGATCAGATGAGCTAGCAAGACTTTGGCATCCACTTTGTCTAAAGTGCTTTTTTTAAGAAGTTCTTGAATGGTCGACACTTTAAATATCACCCAAGCTGGCCAACAACTCAGCTTGGTGTTCTGCAGACAATGCATTCAATAGGTCTTGAATATCACCATCCATCATCGCATCAATCTTGTAAAGCGTGAGGTTGATGCGGTGGTCGGTGATGCGTCCTTGAGGGAAGTTATAGGTGCGGATGCGATCACTGCGATCACCAGAGCCCACCAAGCTCTTGCGAGTTTCTGCTTCTTTGTCGTGGGCGGCACGACGCTTCGCATCCATGATTCTTGATACCAGGACTTTCATGGCTTGATCTTTGTTACGGTGTTGACTGCGATCGTCTTGGCATTCCACCACGGTGCCTGTTGGGATGTGGGTGATGCGCACTGCAGAGTCTGTTTTGTTGATGTGTTGACCACCTGCACCTGAGGCTCTGAATGTGTCGATGCGTAAATCAGCAGGATTAATTTCAATATCGCTGATCTCATCAGCTTCAGGCATTACAGCCACGGTGCAGGCTGATGTGTGGATGCGACCCTGAGTTTCTGTTTGAGGCACGCGTTGCACACGATGGCCGCCTGATTCAAATTTGAGTCTTGAAAAAGCGCTTTGTCCAACAATGCGCAAAATAACTTCTTTGTAACCACCCAAGTCAGATTCTGAAGCGCTCACCACTTCAACTTGCCAACGTTGTCTTTCGGCAAAGCGTGTGTACATCCTGAATAAGTCGGCTGCGAATAAAGCACTTTCATCACCACCGGTTCCCGCACGAATTTCCAAAAAGATATTTTTGTCATCATTGGGATCTTTGGGTAATAGCAGGCGCTGCAAATCCGCTTGCATGTTTTCCATGCGTTCTTTGGCAGATTTAATTTCTTCTTCTGCAAAGTCTTTCATTTCAGGATCGGCTTGCATCGCTAAAGCAGCTTGCTCATCGGCTTCTGCTTGAAGGAATAACTGAAATTGTTCGACAACAGGGGATATCTCCGCATGCTCACGATTGAGTTTGCGGTACTGATCCATGTCCTTGGTGATTTCTTCCTGGACAAGCAATGAATTGAGTTCTGCGAGCCTGGCATCTAACTGCTCAAGCTTCGCTTTCATACTTGGTTTCATCTATTGGCTGGAGTTATTTGACCGGAATAAACCCGGTAAGATTTTCATGAGTGCATCACGCTCTTCGCCTTGCGCATGTTGCAAAGCGTGTAAAGAGCCGTGTAAAAATTTGTTGGTGAGACCTTGGGCCAAAAGATCCAATACCACTTGTGGGTCTTCACCTTTTGCGAGTAGCTTGCGGGCACGATCGAGCTCGATAGAGCTCAAGTCTTCACCGCGTTGGCGCAAGTCTTGAATCAATGGCACGGTGCCTCTGGTTTCTAACCAGTGCATGAAATGCGACACACGAGTTTCAATGATGGCTTCAGCTTGACCGACGGCTGCTTGACGAGAGTCTGAGCCAGCTTGAACAATGTCACTCAAGTCATCAACCGTGTAGAGGTACACATCGTTTAATTTACCGACTTCAGCTTCAATGTCACGAGGCACTGCCAAGTCGACCATCACCACTGGGCGATGGCGACGTTGCTTGACGGCATTTTCAACCATGCCCAAACCAATGATGGGTAGGGTGCTGGCCGTGCATGAAACAACAATGTCAAAGTCATGCAAGCGTGTGGGTAAATCAGAGAGGCGCAAAGATTCTGTTGCCAAGCCTTGTTCTGATAATTGATCAGCCAGTTCTTGACCACGCTCCAAGGTGCGATTGGCCACAGCCATTAATTTTGGTTTGCGCGCTGCAAAATGCGTGGCGCATAAATTGATCATTTCGCCAGCACCGATGAATAAAACTTTTTGATCAGAAACGCTTTCAAAAATTCTTTCAGACAAGCGCACTGCAGCGGCTGCCATGGAAATGGAGTGCGCCCCGATTTCAGTGGTGCCACGAACTTCTTTGGCCACCTGAAAAGTTTTTTGAAAAAGTTGATTGAGATAAGTACCTAAAGAGCCGGCTTCATCAGCAGAGCGCACCGCATCTTTTAACTGACCCAGAATTTGAGTTTCACCAACCACCATCGAATCTAAACCGCAGGCCACTCTGAAGGCGTGACGAACAGCAAGAGATTGTGGCAAGACATAAACGTGAGGCATTAATTCTTGGTGATCAATACCTCTGGATTTTGCTAGCCACTCAATCGCACTTTTCTTCAGCAAAGAAGATTGCTGATCAGCGTGTTCGTCATTGGCTGCGCAATACAATTCTGTTCTGTTGCAAGTCGATAAGATCGTTGCTTCTGGCAAATCTGTTTCAGATACACTGGCCAAATGATCTTTCAGATGATGCAAGGCAGGCTGAATCATCTCAGGTGTGAATGCCACCTGTTCACGCACCTGAATAGGTGCGGTGTGATGATTAATGCCCAATGTCAAAATCTGCATAACGAAATTATAAGTTTTTCATGGAGTTAGGATGAGTTTTCTAGCATTTTTAGTGTTTGGCGGATTGGTTGGGTTTATCAGCGCCTACTTTCATCCTAAAAAACTGAGTAAAAACACATCTTTTTTTAAGAAATATGGCTGGGCGGTGTTGATTGGGGTGGTTGCATCAGCGATGGCATCGATTTTGGGCCAAAGCTTGAAATTCTTTCAATCTGGTCAGGTTTTAGAGTGGTTGTCCGCCATGGTTTTTGCGATTTTCTGCGTTTTTTTGTTCAAATTAGGCCAAAAATGAGCAAAAAACGTCAAAAAAGAGGAAAAATTCAAAAACTCTGAAATTTCACTTGTTTTGGCTTCTTTTCGCTCGGTTTCAGTGATTAAAAGTAAAAAGGGCTCAGATTTGAGCCCTTTTTTATGGATTTAGGCTTTTCAGACCTAAGCTTGAACTTAAACAGTCTTTAATTAAACATTAAAGAGGAAGTTCAGCACATCACCATCTTTGACAACATACTCTTTGCCCTCGGCGCGCATCTTGCCAGCTTCTTTTGCACCGGTTTCACCCTTGAGGGCGACGAAATCATCAAAAGCAATGGTTTGCGCACGAATGAAGCCACGCTCAAAGTCGGTATGGATCACGCCCGCTGCTTGAGGGGCTGTGTCACCAATCTTAATCGTCCAAGCGCGGACTTCTTTAACGCCTGCGGTGAAATAGGTTTGTAAACCCAGCAAGTTAAAGCCAGCTCTGATCACACGATCAAGACCTGGTTCATCCATGCCCATATCACTTAAGAATTCTTTTTTATCGGCATCTTCTAGCTCTGCAATCTCTGCCTCAATGGCGGCGCATACAGCCACCACCGGCGCTTTTTCAATAGCAGCATGAGCCTTGACCGCATCAAGGTGAGGATTGTTCTCAAAGCCATCTTCTTTGACGTTAGCAACGTACATCACTGGTTTGGCAGTGATAAGACAGAAGGGCTTTAAAAGTGCCAAATCTTCTTCGCTCAGACCCATGGCGCGCACAGGTTTGGCTTCATTAAGTTGGGCTTGTACTTTGGCTAATAACGGAGCCAAGGCATTGGCTTCTTTGTCATTGCCTGATTTGGCTGCCTTTGAATAACGGGCATAGGCTTTATCAACTGTACCTAAGTCAGCCAGGGCTAACTCGGTATCGATCACGCCAATGTCTGAGATGGGGTCGACCTTGCCAGCCACGTGAATCACGTTGCCGTCCTCAAAACAACGAACCACATGGGTGATGGCATCGGTTTCTCGAATATTGGCCAAGAACTGGTTACCCAGGCCCTCGCCTTTCGAGGCACCGGCCACCAAGCCAGCAATGTCCACGAATTCAACCACGGCGGGCAAAATACGTTCAGGTTTAACAATTTCCGCTAACTGAGCCAAGCGAGGGTCTGGAACCTCGACCACACCGACATTGGGCTCAATGGTGCAAAAAGGATAGTTCTCCGCTGCGATACCAGCTTTGGTAAGCGCATTAAATAGAGTTGATTTGCCGACGTTAGGCAGGCCGACGATGCCACATTTTAAAGACATAGAGCGTTATTATTCCATGTATGAAGACTTATGACCTTATTATCGTCGGAGCAGGCATTGCTGGGAAGGCAACTTCTTTGCGTCTAGCGCAATTAGGTTTGAAGATTTTGCATCTGGCACCGAGCTTTGAAGTTGGTTTTCAGGGTCATGATTCCGCGGTTTGGGACAGCCGTATTTATGCTTTATCCGCCAGCAGTAAAAACTTATTAGAGCAAATGCATGTTTGGTCAGCTTTGGATGCGTCACGCATTCAGGTGGTGAGTGATATGCGTGTGTTTGGTGATAGCGGCCATGCTGATGATGAAATTCATTTTTCAGCATTCAGTGCCACTGTTCCACAACTATCTTGGATTGTTGAATCCGGTCATATTGAAAAAACTTTGGATGCAGCCATTCAGTTTCAAGGATTGATTGAACGCATCACCGATAAAGTCATTGATGTTGTTTCGAACAATGACAGCGTCACAGTCACAACCGAGTCTGGTTTGAATGTTTGCGGCAAACTTCTTTTGGCAGCAGATGGCGCACATTCATTCGTGAGAGAAAAGCTTCAAATTGAGACCACGCAGAATGATTACGATCAAATTGGTGTGGTCGCAAATTTTCAAGCTGAGAAACACCATCAAGGCACTGCTTGCCAATGGTTTTTGCCCGGCGGTGAAATTTTGGCTTTATTACCTTTGCCAGATAAAAAACTTTCAATGGTTTGGTCAGCCTCAACTGAGCATGCGGAGCGATTAAAAAAACTCAGCCCTGAATCTTTGTGTGCCGAGGTGATGAGGGCTGCTCAAGGTCAGGTAGCGCAAAGAACCGGTCAGCTGCAAGTATTGACTGCTTCGCAAGGCTTTCCATTAAGACGCATGAAAGCGAAACGCTTGATCGCGCCAGAAGCAAGACCACGCGTTGTGCTGATTGGAGATGCGGCGCATGTGATGCATCCATTAGCGGGTCAGGGTCTTAACTTGGGTTTGAGAGACGTGGCAAGCCTGGCAGATATTTTAGGTAGTAAAGAGGCATTCAGAGCTTTTGACGATCCTGTGTTGTTAAGAAGGTTCGAGCGTGCACGTCATGGTGATACCGATGCTTTGCTGTTCACCACCGATCGTTTGCAAAAACTTTTTGCTAACGAAGCGGGGCATGTAAAAACCATTAGAAATTTAGGTATGAAGTTAGTGAATCGCAGTCATTTTTTAAAGAGACGATTGATCAAGCAGGCTTTGGCTTAATCAAGAGTCATCAATTTAATTTATTGGAAAACTTATGAAATTATTTAAAACAATCAATTTTGTTTGCGCCATGGGCGCCGCATCGATGTTATTGAGTTTTTCTGTGGCCGCTCAGGGTAACCCTGAGGCCAAGATCAAAGTAGAGATGCAAAAGCAATTGGGTGAGCGCGCCAAAATAGACACTGTGCGCGCTACTCCTGTGGCCGGTTTATATGAGGTAACGATTGGTAGCGATATTGTCTACACAGATGCCAGCGCGCGTTATTTGATTCAGGGTGAAGTGGTTGATTTAAAAACCGGCACAAATCTAACAGAACAACGCAGCAATGATTTGAATCGCATCCGTTGGGCAGATTTACCTTTGAACGATGCCATCAAGGTGGTGCGCGGCAAGGGCACGCGTCAAGTGGCCGTTTTTGCAGATCCTAATTGTGGCTTTTGCAAGCGTTTAGAGAAAAGTTTTCAGCAGTTAGACAATGTCACGATTTACACATTCTTGGTTCCTATGCTGTCTGCTGACTCACTCACCAAGTCTCAGCAAATATGGTGTTCATCAGACAAGATCAAAGCCTGGAATGATTGGATGCTCAATAACCAGGTGCCGACCGGTAAAGGTGACTGCGGCAATCCATTAGAGCGCAATACAGCCTTGGCAAGAAAATTGGGAGTGACTGGAACTCCAGCCATGTTCTTCACCGATGGCTCGCGCGTGAATGGCGCAGTGCCAATCGCGCAAATTGAGAAAAAATTAAAGTGATTGAAATAAATGCCAAAAGCTAGCAAGAGCCAGAAGATTGCAGTGACACAAAAGCAATCAACCTCATCCATCAAGTATGTGATTGGGTGTGATGATTGGCGCGCTCATCGCTTTGATGTTGTGATGCAAATCCCTGGTGAAATTGCTGCTCAAGGTTTGATTGAGTTGCAATTGCCGGCGTGGATTCCGGGCAGTTACATGATTCGAGATTTTTCAAAACATCTTGAATCAATCACTGCTGCTGAAATCGTTTCTGCCAAATCAATTAAGCCAATCAAACTGATCAAAATTGACAGTCACACATGGCAATTGAAGGCAAAGCATGATGTGGAGGTGAGGTATCAGGTGTATGCCTTTGATACCTCTGTAAGAGCCGCCTACCTAGACCAAGAGCGAGCATTTTTTAATGCCAGCAGTTTGTGCTTGCAAGTATTGGGCTTTAACGACCTTGGCTGTGAACTAGAGTTGCTCGAGCCAAAAGATCCAGCGTTGAATAACCGTTGGTCTGTGCAAACCACTTTGCCTGTCAAAGAAAATAAACAAACAAAGCAACTTAAGCAAATTAAGCAAACCAAGCGATCTGGCTTTGGGATCTATCAAGCTGATAGTTACGATGTATTGATTGATCATCCAGTGGCCATGGGTGAGTTTCAGGTGATTGAGTGGCAAGCTCATGGCACGCCTCACCGGATGGTGATCCAAGGATTATTGGATGCCGTTGATACGCGTCAATTGAGCAAAGACTTAAAAGCAATTTGTGAAACTCACATCAGCTTTTTTGAACCTGAAAAACCGCGTGCTCCTTTTAAAGAATATTGTTTCATGGTCAATGCGGTGGGCGATGGTTATGGTGGCTTAGAGCACCGTGACAGCACTGTGTTGTTGTGTAAGCGTGCGGATCTTCCTTATCCCGGGCAAAATTTACAGAAGCATGACGCTTATGAGGATTTTCTTGGTTTGTGCAGTCATGAATATTTCCATTCGTGGATGGTCAAGCGAGTAAAACCTAAAGCATTTGATCCTTATATCTTGGATCAAAAAAACCACACACGCCTGCTTTGGTTGTTTGAGGGCTTCACCAGTTACTACGATGATCTGCAGTTGTTCAGAAGTCAGAGAATTGATTTAGCGGCGTATGTGAAGCGCCTTGAAAAAACTTGGAACATGGTTTTACGCGGACCAGGCAGGC
>CALMBU010000120.1 GCA_937863045.1 uncultured Polynucleobacter sp.
CTCACTCTCAGTGACGCGACGCGCAGTTGCCATCATCAATGTGAAACCAAAATCAGCTGTGGTATCCGTCAAGACATCAGGCGTATTGGTGGCCATCACATTGGCGACCTTGAATGCTGGCATGTCTAAGTTGTTGTAACCCACAGCAATGTTTGAAACAATTTTTAAATTGGGGGAAGCTTTCAGAATATCTGCATCAACACGCTCACCACCTGACACAATCGCCGCATCTTTGTCCGCCAAAGCTGCTTTCAAATCAGCCGCATTCCAAAGACGGTCATCTTGGTTTGATTGAACAATCGCAACCTTCTCCAACTCAGTCAAAAGGTCCGGAAAGATGGCCCGCGCCACCAAAATCTTCGGTTTTTGTGCATTTTGTGACATATTTGTCTCCTATTTTTATACGTTTTCTTGGTTTTCTTTATTGTATGTCATTGATTTCAATCACATAGAAATGCTGATGCCACGCCTAAGAATAAGGCTATCTGCAATTTAAAGGCCTGTCTAAGATAAAATATCGTTTTTCATCTTCTTTGAGATTGATGCCATGACTTATGTTGTAACTGAAGCCTGTATTCGCTGTAAGTACACCGATTGCGTAGACGTTTGCCCAGTGGATTGTTTCCGTGAAGGCCCTAACTTCTTGGTAATTGATCCAGATGAGTGCATTGATTGCGCGGTCTGCGTTCCAGAATGTCCAGTCAATGCAATTTATGCTGAAGATGATGTGCCAGGTGATCAGCAAGCTTATATCAAGTTGAACGTTGAACTTGCAGCTAAGTGGCCTTCAATCACCAAGTCAAAAGAAGGCTTGGCGGATGCAGACGATTGGAAAGACAAGAAAAATAAACTCAGCGAGTTGGTTCGCTAAAGTATCTTTTAGAAAGATCCTGTGGCAGAAAAACAAGCACCCATTGAGACAGATGCAATTGTTATCGGCGCAGGACCGGTAGGTCTTTATCAAGTTTTTCAATTGGGCTTATTGGGCATCAAAGCCCATGTGATTGATGCCTTGCCTCAAGCGGGCGGTCAATGCGTTGAACTGTACGCAGACAAACCAATTTACGATATTCCTGGCATTCCTTTTTGCACCGGTCAAGACTTGATTGATCGCTTGCAAGAACAAATCAAAGTTTTAAAAACACCTTTTCATTTCAACCAAGAAGTCACCTTGGTTCACAAACGTGATGACGGTCGCTTTGATGTGCAAACATCGCAAGCAACATTCGTCAGCAAAGTGATCATTGTTTCTGCGGGCGTGGGCGCATTCAAGCCTCGCAAATTATCATTGCCAGGCATTGACTCTCACGAAGGCAAACAGGTCTTTTATAAATTGGGTCAAGTCAAACAATACGCTGACCAAGACATTGTGATCAATGGTGGAGAAACTGCTGCCCTAGAGGCCGCCGTTGCATTGGCCGGGGTTGCCAAAAGCATCACCTTGGTTCACAGACGTGATGTATTTAAAGCTGAAGAGTCATTGGTACAACGCTTTCAAGACCTATGCACTCAAGGCTTGATCAAGGTTCAACTCGGACAAGTCACCAACTTCAAAGCAAGCGGTGAAAAATTAAGAAGCTTAGAGGTCACAGACTTTAATGGTCAAGCGCATGATCTACCTTTAGATGCGCTTCTTCCCTTGCTTGGCATATCACCAAAGCTTGGACCCATTGCTGATTGGGGCATTGATTTAGAAAATAAACAAGTGCTGGTAGACACAGAGAAGTTTCAAAGCAGCACTGTTGGTATTTTTGCTGTGGGTGATATCAATACTTACCCTGGCAAAAAGAAATTAATCGTGTGTGGTTTTCATGAAGCAACCTTGGCTGCCTATGGATGCGCTGCTCATATTTTCCCAGGGCAAGTGATTCACCTGCAGTACACAACCACTTCGCCCAAACTTCATGAAATTCTTGGCGTCACGCCACAAGCTTAGTCTTTAGACATTGCTCTCGATAGAATGATCACTGGCAGAAGACCTGCCAAGACAATCGTCAACGCCGGCCAAGCAGCTTCAGCCAAACGCTCATCAGACGCTAACTGATACGTCACAACTGCCAAGGTGTCAAAGTTAAACGGTCGCAGCACCAAAGTTGCTGGTAACTCTTTCATGACATCCACAAATACCAGCAAGCCCGCTGTTAACAAACTTCGGCGCAACAGCGGCAAATGAATTTTTCTCAATAACTCCCAGCGACCAGATCCTAAACTCATGGCACTGGCATCCATGCTTGGTGTGATTTTGCTCAAACCTGCTTCAACTGTTTGCAAGCTAGAAGATAAAAAACGGGTCAGATACGCATAGACCAAAACCACCACCGAACCAGAAATCAACCAAGCAATATCCAACTGTCCCAACAAGACCAAAATACCCACAGCTAAAACAGCGCCCGGTACGGCATAACCCAAACTGACCATGCGATTAACCATTTGCTGCAAACCACCTTTGGCCAGTCTTGCGCTGTAGGCCAACCATACTGCAATGGCAACAGCACAAATGGCCGTGATGGTCGACAAGGTGATGGTATTGCCCAACCATTTCCAATAACGCTCATTCAAACTCTCACCACTTGAGATGGCCATGTACGCCATGATGATGACTGGCAAGATGAAACCAAATAGCAATGGTAATAAGCAAGCCAAGCTGGCCCAAAATGCTTTCTTTCCTTGCAGTCGCCAAGGTTTGATTTGTCTAAAGCGCTGACCTGAAGCGGCAAAACGCATTTTGCGACGACTGGCATGCTCTAAAAGTAGTAGTAAAAAAATGATGCCCAACAATGCTGCGGATAACTGCACTGCTGCCATGCGATCACCCATGCTCAACCAAGCCCTGTAAATACCAGTGGTCATCGTTTGCACACCAAAATAAGACATGGCACCGTAATCCGCCACAGCCTCCATCAATGCCAAGGCCACACCCGCCATGGTTGCTGGTCTTGCCATGGGTAAAGCCACTTGCCAAAATGCGCCCCAAGGACCGGCGCCCAGCGTTCTTGCTGCTTCAATCAAGCGAGGGCTGCGCTCTAAGAAAGCTGTACGGCATAAGAGATAAACATATGGGTATAAAGCCAGACTCAATACACAAATCGCACCCCACAAAGATCTGGGCTCCGGGAACCAAGGCAAGCGATTAACGCCCAACAAATCTCTTAAGAAGGTCTGAACAGGGCCTGAGAACTGAAAGACATCTGTATAGGCATAAGCCATGACATAGGTTGGCATGGCCAAAGGCAGAATCAAGGCCCATTCAAAGAGCCGCTTACCAGGAAACTCACAGGTAGCTACCAGCCATGCGGTAACAATGCCCATGCTGGCAACCCCCACCGTCACCCCCAAAGCCAAGACCAGGGTGGTCCAGGCATACCCTGGCAAGACCGTATTTATAAGGTGCCATAGCACTTCACCACTGCTGGATTGAGGGTTCAGAAGTGCTGCAAAAATCCCCAATATTGGCAAAGCCAATACCAAAGATAGGAGTATGGGTGTTAATCGTGGTCGCAAGATGGGATAATTATAAGAATGATTATCGATACGCAACCAATTCATTTAAATATTGAGGCCATTGATGTGGGCTATCCAGGCGAAAAGTCCGGTAGCTGGAACCATGTCGTACAAGGCTTGAGCATGCATTTAGACCATGGCAAGATCGGCTGTTTGCTAGGGCCTTCGGGATGTGGCAAATCAACTGTTTTGCGTGCAATCTGTGGTTTTGAGCCCATCCAAAATGGCACCATCACGCTTGATAAGCAAATTGTTAGTTCAAAAGATTTTTCAATCGCCCCAGAAAAAAGGCGTGTTGGCGTGGTTTTTCAAGACTATGCCCTGTTCCCCCACTTAACCAATGCTCAGAACGTGGCTTTTGGTTTAAGAGACTTAAGTCAAAAAGAAGCTTTGCATAAGGCAGAGGAATGGCTTGAGCGTGTGGGCTTAAAGAATGTTGGGGATCGTTACCCACATGAACTCTCTGGCGGACAACAGCAACGCGTGGCTTTGGCTCGTGCCATGGCTCCAGAACCAGAGCTGCTCCTCTTGGATGAGCCATTCTCAAACTTAGACGTGGATTTGCGTGAGCGTCTTGCTGGTGAAGTTCGAGATATTCTGAAGGCCAATGGCACCACTGCTTTATTGGTCACACATGATCAATTTGAAGCATTTGCCATTGCTGATGATGTGGGTGTGATGGTGGATGGTCGTTTGGTCCAATGGGACAGCGCCTATAACCTCTATCACCGTCCTGCTACGCGATTTGTGGCTGACTTCGTGGGTTACGGTGTGTTTGTACCAGGGGTCACCAAACCGGGCCCCTCAGTAGAAATTGAATTAGGCCTACTACCACTCCCTCAATCAAGTTACGGCTTACCGAATGAAGAAGTCGATGTTCTTTTACGAGCCGACGACATTGTTCACGATGATGACAGCCCTCTGCAAGCCGAAGTCATCACCAAGGCTTTCCGTGGTGGAGACTTCTTGTACACGGTTGAATTAGATTCTGGTCAACGCTTGCTGACCATGGTGCCAAGCCACCATGATCACGCGATTGGTGAAAAAATTGGCATCAAATTGGTGGCCGATCACGTGGTTACTTTTAGCAAGTAGTAGAATTCTGATATGCAGCAATATCTAGATCTCATGAGCCATGTTTTGGCCAAAGGAACCCATAAATCGGACCGCACTGGCACGGGCACACTTTCAGTGTTCGGACACCAAATGCGCTTTGATTTAGAAGAGGGATTCCCGGTTGTAACCACCAAAAAGTTACACCTCAAATCAATCATCATTGAATTGCTTTGGTTTTTGCAAGGCAGCACCAATAACAATTGGTTAAAAGAGCGTGGTGTGAGCATTTGGGATGAGTGGGCCAAAGAAGATGGTGAACTTGGTCCCATTTATGGTTATCAGTGGCGCTCATGGCCAGCCCCTAATGGCGGGCACGTAGATCAAATCAGTCAGTTGATGGATCAGATTAAAAACAATCCTGATTCACGTCGTTTAATTGTTTCAGCTTGGAACGTTGCTGAAATTCCGCGCATGGCTTTACCACCCTGTCACGCTTTCTTTCAGTTTTATGTTGCCGACGGCAAACTCTCTTGCCAACTCTATCAACGCAGTGCTGATATTTTCTTGGGCGTGCCATTTAACATTGCCAGCTACGCCTTATTGACTCACATGATTGCGCAGCAGACTGGTTTAACCCCAGGTGAATTTATTTGGACGGGCGGCGATTGCCACTTGTACTCCAATCATATGGAGCAAGTGAAGCTTCAGTTGTCGCGTCAACCATTGCCTTTGCCAAAATTAAATATTCGACGCAAACCTGCTTCTATTTTTGACTACGAATACGAAGACTTTGAACTCATTGGCTATCAGCACCATGACGCCATCAAAGCTCCAGTAGCCATTTAATCAAAGGATTGTTGTGGAATTAGCCATCATTGTTGCGCGCGCTAAAAATGGCGTGATTGGTGTGAACAACACACTGCCTTGGCATTTACCAGAAGATCTCAAGCACTTTAAAAATACCACCCTGGGTTGCCCCATCATCATGGGTCGCAACACTTGGGTATCTTTGGGTCGTCCACTTCCCGGCAGACGCAACATCGTGGTGAGTCGCAATCCAGAATTTAAAGCTGAAGGTGCAGAAACCTTCACATCCCTAGAAGATGCGATTGATGCCTGCTCTGGTGTTGAAAAAGCTTTCATCATTGGTGGCGCACAAATTTATGATGAAGCTTTGGTGTATGTCGACAAGCTCATCATCACTGAAGTAGATATCGAGATCGATGGCGATGCATTTTTCCCTGATGTCGATGACATGCTCTGGGAAGAAGTTTCAAGAGAAGAACATCACAATGGCACACTGGCTTATGCCTTTGTGACTTACACCAGCAAGCTTTAAGAATTAACTCAGGAATTCACTTAAGAGTGCACTGAAGATTGCACTAAAGAAGTCA
>CALMBU010000121.1 GCA_937863045.1 uncultured Polynucleobacter sp.
GTTCAAGCGATGATGCATTAATGCGGAACCGCATTTTTTTATTAATGCGCCATACAAACAAAAAGCCAGATCACTGATCTGGCTTTTTTGTGGGGCCTGCTCAGAAATGACTCAGGCCATTCCTTTAACTTCAATGAGTATTTAAGATGCTAATTGAGCCTTAACTAAATCAGTCACCTTCTTAGCTACATCACCCACTGGTACTGCGGATGCTTCAGCATCAGTGCGAGCCTGGAACTCCAACTGACCTTCTTTCAAACCACGCTCACCAATCACCACACGGTAAGGCACACCGATCAACTCCCAATCAGCAAACATCGCACCAGGACGCTCGCCACGATCATCCAAGATCACTTCAATGCCTGCAGACAACAACTCTTGGTAGAGTTTGTCAGAGGCCTCACGAACCATGTCGGAACGGTCATAACCCATTGGACATAAAACCACTTGGAATGGTGCAATCGATACTGGCCACATGATGCCGCGATCATCGAAACGTTGTTCAATGGCAGCGCCCAACAAGCGAGTCACGCCAATGCCATAGCAACCCATCACCATTGGTTGAGACTGACCTTTTTCATCGAGATAAACAGCATTCATCGACTCTGAATAACGAGTGCCCAACTGGAATACATGCCCCACTTCAATACCACGGCAAATTTCTAGAACACCCTTGCCGTCCGGAGATGCATCGCCCGCGATCACATTGCGCAAATCAGCCACGAGTGGCTCAGGCAAATCACGCCCCCAATTCACACCTGTTAAATGATGTCCTGCTTGGTTGGCGCCACAAATGAAATCACTCATATTGGCAACCGTTCTATCAGCCACAATCATCAAAGGCTTGTTCGTTTTGACTGGGCCCAAATAGCCAGGAGGAGTACCAAAATACTCAATGATTTCCGCTTCTGTTGCAAAACGGAAATCTGTCAAACCTGGCACTTTGCTTGCTTTGATTTCATTTAACTCATGATCGCCACGGATCAGCAATAAAAATAATTTGGCGCCACCTTCTTGATCAACCGCCAACACAATTGATTTAACTGTTTTCTCGATCGAACATTTTAAGAATTTGGCAACCTCTTCGCATTTCGCTTGTCCAGGCGTGGGTGCCAAGGCCATGGCTTGAGAAGCAGCAGCTCTGCTTGCGATCAATGAAAGCGCTTCAGCAGTTTCAATGTTTGCAGCGTAGTCAGAGCTTGGGCAGTATGCGATTGCATCCTCTCCGGTATCAGCAATCACGTGGAACTCTTGACTGCCTGTTCCGCCAATTGCACCGTTGTCTGCATTAACGGCTCTGAAGTTAAGCCCTAGGCGCTGAAAAATGCGTGTGTAGGCATCAAACATTTTGGCGTAAGACACTTTCATGCCGTCGACATCACGGTCAAAAGAATAGGCGTCTTTCATGCTGAACTCACGACCACGCATGATGCCAAAGCGTGGGCGACGCTCATCACGGAATTTCGTTTGAATTTGATAAAAATTAACTGGCAATTGTTTGTAACTCTTAATCTCATGACGAGCAATGTCAGTCACCACTTCTTCAGAAGTTGGCTGGATCAAAAAGTCGCGGTCATGACGATCTTTGATGCGCAATAACTCTGGGCCCATCTTGTCCCAACGACCCGTTTCTTGCCAAAGTTCGGCTGGCTGAACGACTGGCATCAGAAGCTCAACAGCTCCAGCCTTATCCATCTCTTCACGGATGATGCCCTCGACCTTCCTAATAACCTTAAGACCCATGGGCATATAGTTATAGATACCGGCGCCCAGCTTTCGAATCAAGCCAGCACGCATCATGAGCTTATGGGAAACGATTTCCGCATCGGCTGGGGCTTCTTTTAAGGTACGGATAAAAAATTGGCTGGCTTTCATGGTTCACTTTATAAAATAATGGTTTGGCTATATAGCTATAATCAATTTATTGATTTTAAAGGATTAAAGGATTAAGGCACGAATATGCTCGACAGAGAAGGGTACAGACCCAACGTCGGCATCGTTCTACTCAATCAACGCAACGAGGTATTTTGGGGGAAACGTGTTGGCCAGCACTCTTGGCAGTTCCCGCAAGGTGGTATCCAACACGGCGAAAACCCAGAGCAAGCAATGTATCGCGAGTTGCATGAGGAGATCGGTCTAGAGCCGCAACATGTCCAAATTATTGGGCGAACCCGCGAATGGCTTCGTTATGACGTGCCACAGGAGTTCTTGCGCCGTCCATCTGCAGCAAATACTGCCCGTCGCTCAACACGTCAAGCTTATCGTGGCCAAAAGCAAATTTGGTTCCTGTTGCGCATGGTGGGTCGTGACAGTGATGTTTGTTTGCGTGCTACAGATCATCCAGAATTTGATGCCTGGCGTTGGAGTCCTTATTGGATTCCATTGGACGTGGTGATTGATTTCAAACGTGAAGTATATGAATTAGCATTATCAGAGTTGGCCAGGTATATCTCGCGAGGACCTCGCATGATGATGATGCCTTGGGGTTCACCATTGGACCTCTATAAGTCAACATTGCATGAAACCAAACAGGATTCGGAGCCCAATTGAGCCATCGTCGATCACCTCATCCATTTTTCAGAATTCTCTGTGGTTTTTTAGCCATGGTCAGCATCAGTAGTCATGCTCAGTACAGAACTGCTGACCCTGCAGATGAAAATGATCCGGATGCTCCAAGATTTTGGGAAGAGACTGAAGTCAAAATTCCAACAGCCCCGCCTTCAAAAAACCTTAAACCTTTTTACGTTTCAGCCATTTCTCAGCTTCAGTTTGCTTTAGATGCCCCGTCGATTGCCTTTGGCAAGGATGAAGTGATTCGCTACGTTGTTGTGATTACTTCAAATAGCGGAGCACAACAGGTTAGCTACGAAGGCATTCGTTGCGAAAAGTATGAGTGGCGCCTGTACGCGACCATGCAAAAAGATGGTGGGTGGCATAAAACCGCCAACAGTCGTTGGCAAGTCATTCGCAACACTGGTTACAACTCTTACCATGCAGCTTTGGTCAGAGACGCCTTTTGTGAAAACGCGATTCCACGCAGAAGCGCCAAGGAAATTATTCCTTTGCTGAAACCTTA
>CALMBU010000122.1 GCA_937863045.1 uncultured Polynucleobacter sp.
AATACAACCGTGATTTGGTTGAGCTATCAAAGCGTAACGCTGAAAGAGCCAAGGTCGTCGATCTTGTCGAGCTCAAGCAAGGAGATATCTTCGTTGAAGATTTTTCTAAGGCCACTGTTCTGACTTTGTATTTGGGTAATAACTTGAATCTAAAGCTAATGCCCAAGATTTTAAAAATGAAGCCGGGCACACGTGTGGTTTCTAATACTTTTCACATTGAGTCGTGGGTGGCTGACCAACAGATCAAAATTTCAAATGGTGAAGTCGCTTATTTGTGGATTGTGCCCGCCAACATTGACGGCGCTTGGCGCTTCACCGGCTTGCCAGGAGTTGAAACAGTTCGACTTCAAATTGTGCAAAAGAAACAGTTTTTTGACGGAACTCTAGAGCAGGGAAATAGAAGGTCTGTTAGCTTTGAGGATGGGCGAATTCGGGGCAATCATGTCGAATTTGAATTTATGCACAAAGCAAAGAAGTACACATTCAAAGGGGAGTTGAAGGGCTCTGAAATCGTTGGGTTTATCAACAATGATCCGAACCTTCGTGTGGTAGCTAAGAGATAGTATTTGCTAAGACTTGATCTTGGTGCGCCGCTGATGTTTTTAAACCACCTTCGGGTGGTTTTTATTTGACTTTGTATGCTTAATCACCGCGTTTTAATTCTTTGAGAACTTCTGTGTAAAAGCGATTGGCTAATTCATCTTCTGCAGTGAATGATTTGCCCCAGCCTTCTTTGTTGTACATTTCAATTTCTTCACCATTTTTTGCGCGAATGAAAATTGCTATCTTGGGGTTAAGAGTTTTGGCAGTTTCAACCATTTTGCTGATATCAATAGAGTCTTTGGAGGCAATGACCAAGACCGCAGCATTGGCAATGTGTGCCTGAATCAACACAAAGGGATCGGAGGCGTCACCAGAAACTGCGGGTGTGCCACCCTTTCTTAATTCTTCAACAATAGAACGATCTTGTTCTGCAACCACGCATGAAATTCCCCGCTCTTTTAATTGAGTCACCACTCGGGTGCCCACGCGACCGTAACCAACCACCACCACTTGACCCGTGAGCAAAGATTGTTGCGTGTTGGTCGGAAGCAAAGCCAGCGGGTCAATTCTTTGATCAAGGCTTCTGGCTAAGTCGGAACGTTTTCTAGCCCACTCAATCAATGGCGCGATGCCGTCAAATAAGAATGAATTCAATGCTATAGAGATGATCGCCCCAGCCAGGATCAAGCTGTAGGCTTCGTTGGGAATGATGTTCATGGCAAGACCCATGCCGGCCAATATGAAAGAGAACTCACCAATTTGTGCCAAGCTGATACCAACTGTGACAGCGGTATTAAGCGGATATCTGAAGAGCAAGACCAAGGCCATGGCAGCCAATGTTTTACCAATCAAAATAATAAAGACAACGATCAATAACTTAAGGGGCTCTTGCCACAAAATTTGCGGATCAAATAGCATGCCAACCGATACAAAGAAAAGCACTGCAAAAGCATCTCTAAGAGGTAGAGATTCATCGGCGGCGCGCTTGCTGAGTTTTGACTCACCAAGCATCATGCCGGCGAAGAAAGCACCTAAAGCGAAAGAAACTGCAAATATCTTCGCCGCCAAGAAGGCAATACCAATCGCAGATGCGATAACGGCTAATGTGAATAATTCTCTAGAACCGTTTTTAGCTACTACCCAAAGTAGTTTTGGTAAGAGGCGCTTACCAAGAACTAGCATCAAAATAATGAAGACCGCTACTTTGGCCAAAGTAATGCCAATGACTTGCATCAACTCATTGATATCGGTATTTGATGCAGCGTTGGTGTCTGCTTGAAACAGGCCGCCCATCACTGGAAGTAAAACCAAGGCCAATACCATCACCAAGTCTTCAACAACTAGCCAGCCAATTGCAATGCGTCCATTAGAGGTTTCAATCAGACCCCTTGCTTCTAATGCGCGCAAGAGAACGACCGTGCTGGCCACTGACAAACTTAGACCAAAAACGATGGAGCCCAATGGTGACCAACCCCAGTAGTGGGCCACAAAAAATCCCAATACCGTTGCCACCAACATTTGAAACAAAGCACCAGGAATGGCAATTTTCTTGACTGACATCAAGTCGTCTATTGAGAAATGCAGCCCTACGCCAAACATCAGCAGCATGACGCCAATTTCTGCCAGCTGCATGGATAAGCCAACATCAGCAACAAAGCCAGGAGTTGCTGGGCCAATGATTACCCCAGCCAAGAGGTAGCCGACCAATGGCGGCATTTTTATATAAGAAACAGCAAAGCCCATGATGAGAGCTAAACCAAAGCCTGCCGCAAGAATGGCAATTAGGCTGACATCATGGGGCATGAGGCTGTTCTCCTATGTATAAGTATTTTTGATACCTCTATGATAGTTCACAGTTTATGTAAGGGTATTTAAGTCATTAAATAATCTAGAGATTAGTGGTGTTTTTTGACCAATAGTCCTGGATCAGAAAAAAAGTTAAGCGGGTTGTTTGATGTCTGCTATTGGGAAATTTTCCCTATTCAGACAAGGGTTGGGTTGAATCTGCAAATTCAAGAAATTAATGTTAGAGTTAAACCATGTTGCGCAAGCTATTTTTGATATCTCTGATTGCTTTGATGCCTATTCAGTCATGGGCAGTGCTAGATATGAGCTTCAAACATCAAGCTGTAGAAGCTCAGACTGCAACACCTGGAGCTGAGGTGGGGTTTCTTGCTTCTTCCGCCCCCTCATCTCATCCATGTCACCAAGAGTCTTTTGCTAACACATCTGGTGATAATGGTGAATCAAGTCATGCTGAAAAGGGAGGGTGTAATTCTTGCACCTTGTGCATGGCTTTTGGTTTACCTGTTTTCTTTAGTCCCAAGCTCGGTCAAGGCGACTTCACCCAACGATTTTTTGTGAGTCTTAAGACTTTTCAAAGCCAAGATCTGGCAAGCTTAAACAAGCCACCCATTCTTTAATCTCCCTAGCAT
>CALMBU010000123.1 GCA_937863045.1 uncultured Polynucleobacter sp.
GATCGAACCGCTGACCTCTTGCATGCCATGCAAGCGCTCTCCCAGCTGAGCTATAGCCCCTTAATTAGATGACCTTAAATAAGTAAGCTCAAGCAATCAAGACCGTAATTCTAGCCTATTTTTATCCCGCTTTGCAAGCGCTGTTTTGTTTCTTCTATACCAATCAATGAGATAACAGCATCAATGGCTGGGGTTTGGGTGGTGGCAAACATGGCATATCGGACTGGCATGGCCAAAGCTGGCATTTTTAGGCCATGTTTGGCCAAAACGGCTTTAAAAGCCCCAGAAACGGCTGCTTTTGAGCCATCCCCTGCTTCTAGCTCAGTAATTAGATCACTGATGACCGGATGGACAGATTCAGGGATATTGGCTTGTCTATCCGCAGCAGAATGATTGGGCCTGTCCATATAGAACAATCTGGCACCTTCGGCCAATTCGATCAGCGTATTGGCTCGATCTTTGAGGATGTTGACCACACCCACAAAATCAGGACCTGAGTCAGTTTTAATGCCTAATTTCTCTACAAATGGCAATGCTCGCTTGGCCAAATCAGCTGTATCAGCTTGCTGAATGTACTGATGGTTCAACCAAAGTAATTTTTCAGGATTGTGCTGAGCTGGTGATTTTCCTAAATGGTCCAAATCGAACCAATCAACAAATTGCTCCTTCGTGAACACTTCTGCATCACCGTGAGACCAACCTAGACGTGCCAAGTAGTTGAGAACAGCTTCAGGCATATAACCATCACGCTCGTAATCACGCACGCTCATAGCACCATTGCGCTTACTCATTTTCTCGCCTTGATCATTCAGAACAGTGGGCAGGTGAGCATAAATTGGTAACGAACCACCAAGTGCTTGAAGAATATTGATTTGTCTTGGAGTGTTATTGACGTGATCATCACCGCGAATCACGTGAGTGATCTTCATATCTAAATCATCAACAACCACACAGAAGTTATAAGTAGGAGTGCCGTCAGGACGAGCAATGACCAAATCATCTAACTCATCATTACTGATTTCAATACGACCCTTGACCGCATCCTCCCACACAACACTGCCACCGATTGGATTTTTAAAACGAATCACTGGCTTGATATCTGCTGGAGGTGTTGGCAGTTGCTTACCAGCCTCAGGTCGCCAAAAACCGTTGTAACGTGGCTTCTCTTTGTTAGCCATTTGCTGCTCACGCAAGGCATTGAGCTCTTCCTCACTCATATAGCAAGGGTAAGCCAAACCACTTTTAAGCATTTGCGCAATCACTTCACGGTAGCGATCCATGCGTTGCATTTGATAGATCGGGCCTTCATCAATATCAAGCCCCAACCAACTCATGCCTTCGATGATCACATCAACAGCCTCTTGGCTTGAGCGTTCTTGATCAGTATCTTCAATACGCAAAATGAAGTCGCCTTTCATCTTGCGAGCAAAAGCCCACGGATACAAAGCGCTTCGAAGGTTACCTAAGTGAATAAAGCCCGTTGGGCTTGGTGCAAATCGTGTTCTAACTGTCATGAACGTGATTATCTCATTGGCGAGATAAAAGGCTTATTTTTCAGAGGAATTGCTCAATGGCTTCTGTCTTGTTGCGATCAAACCACCCAGGAGTAAAGCAAGTCCTGAGAAGAGTAAGCCACGCGCCAAGCCGCCCTGCCCATCAGAAATCCAACCTGCAATGGTTGGGCCGATGATTTGGCCGGCAGCGAAGATACTGGTGAAAGCTGTGATGCCCCCAACCCAATCAGAAGCTGGCATATTGTGTTTTACAAAGGCAGTGGTAGAAGCAACCGCTGAAAGAAAAACGGCTCCGAACAAAATACCTGAGCCAAAGATGCTCAACAAAATCAGATTGCTCAAAGGCACTTCATAAATCGCAATCAAAGCAGGGATCAAGCTAGCAATGCCAAGCAGAGTGTTTAAGATGGCCAAAGATTGGCCACCCTTGAAGCGATCCAACATCTGAGCCCATAAACGAGAAGATGCCATCACAGAAAATCCCAAGATGGCGTAAAAGATATTGAGTGTTGTATTACTCAATCCCAATTGCTTGAGTAATGCCACCACAAAAGTCATATAGCCAATGTAACCAACGCCAAACATAAAGTAACCCATCAATGCTGGGACATAGGATTTAAGAGGTGTGCCCGAATCGCCACTTGGTTTAGGAGGTATTGCCGGAATCGATTTAATGGGCTTGATGAGTATCAAGGTAAAAATCAGACACAAGATACCCAAGGCATACCAAGATAATTGCCAAGAGTGATCCCAAGATATTTTTACTCCCAAATCATTAAAAAATGGGAGGATCGCACTCGATAAGACAATGCCAAGACCAGGTCCCGCATAGAAGATGCCCAACATCAAACCTGATTTATTGGCGTGGATGGTGCCTAACTGAGAAATCAGCACGCCACCCGCCACAAAGATCCAAGCACTTGCAATACCCGCGATGACGCGATAAATGAAGAGCAAGCTGGTTTGATCAGTGCAACCAGAAAGGAACAAAAAGATTCCGGTGATGACGGCGGATGATATGAAAAATTGATGGACTGACATGCGCCTCATCATGGCTGGAGAGCTGAGAGCCCCAATGAAGTAACCCAGAGCGTTAGCTGTGTTCATGGTGCCAGCCACCAAATATGACCAATCTAAATCCTCTCTCATCACAGGCAATAAGAGACCATAAGAGAAGCGCGCCAATCCCAAGGCAATGGCAGAGCCCAAGGCAAGGGATAAAGCGGTCAAAAATGGATGTTTATTTGAAAACACAGTGCGTCATTTCATAAAGTTTCTACAATATACGTTATGACAGATAAATACTCCCCAGATTCTCTCCAAGTCTTTGTTTTTGATGGTGCGCCTGTGCGCGGTGAAATCGTCAATATCAGAGATTCTTGGCAAGCCATTTTGGCCCGTAAAGACTATCCACCAGCGATTAAAAAGTTACTAGGTGACTTGGTGGCTGCCGGCGTTCTTTTGTGCGGAACACTTAAATTCAATGGCAGTATGATCATTCAAGCGCAAGGAAATGGTGCGGTTCGTTTATTGGTCTTGGAGTGCAATGAGCATTTGGTGATTCGTGCAACGGCGAAGTTGAATGAGGACATTGATCTATCCACCTTGGCTGAGGATGCTAATTTGTCAGATTTGATTAATCCAGATGGTCAAGGTCGATTGGTGATCACTCTAGATCCTGCTGATCGCAAACCAGGTCAGAATCCCTACCAAGGCATCGTTGCTTTGAGTGACGATGGGAAACCAGTTAAAAGCATTGCCGAAGCAATTACTCTGTACATGCGTGACTCTGAGCAGCTAGAGACTCGCTTGTGGTTAGCCAGCGATGAAGACTCCTGTGGCGGCTTATTACTTCAACGATTGCCCAATATGGGCGGTCAACTGAAGATGGATGATGAGATGGCGGCCGAAGGCTGGTCCAGACTTCAAATGCTCTCAGACACAGTCACCAGTGAAGAACTCTTGAGTCTTGAGCCCAAGGTCTTGATGAATCGCCTGTACCTTGATGAATCAGCCCATCATGGCGTGAGAAGTTTTGATGAAAGACCGATTAAGTTTGGGTGTCGCTGCTCTCGCATCAAAGTTGCTGATATGCTGAAAATGCTCGGTGAAGAAGAAGTGAATAGCATCCTTCTAGAAAAAGATGCTGTTGAAACCAATTGTGATTTCTGTGGCCAGGTTTATATCTTTGATGCAGTTGATTGCAAGCAAATCTTTGCCAGCCCCACGATTGTTGATGCCGTGAAACAAGCGCCTAGTTCAAAGCATTAAGCAGCAAGCAGCATTTGCTTTAATGGTCTAGGTGCAGTTTTAGGATTTTTCTTAAATTTTTGCGCAACCATCCATAAATCTAAAGCCTCTTGCATGCGAAGCCACATTTCAGGGCTTCCACCAATAACAGCTGATATTCGCATGGCCATTTCAGGGCTGACGCCTCGTTTCTCATTAAGTATCTCCGATACAGTCAGGCGACTCACCCCCAGATAACTGGCGAAAGAAGCTTGGGTGATACCCAATTCAGGCATGACATCCTCGCGCAAAATCGCTCCTGGGTGCGTTGGCTTACGCAATGGATTTCTAATACTCTTCATTAATGATAATCCTCTAAATCAATGTTAAATGGACCGTTCACATCAAACTTAAATGTGATCCTCCAATTGCCCGAAACACTCACTGAGTAGATGCCCTTTTTTGATCCCTTGAGTTCATGAAATCTAAAACCAATCACGTTCATGTCTTCAGGAAGCAATGCGGCATCTAAGCCATCCAATAAACGAGCAATCTTTCCCGAGTAAGCCGCTGGGATTCCCCTCAGCGATCCATTAACAAAAAATAGATGGAGCCCACGATGCTTAAAAGATTGAATCATTTATTGTGATATTTAAGATTGTAATGCAAAACATTACATGTAATGGTGAACAT
>CALMBU010000124.1 GCA_937863045.1 uncultured Polynucleobacter sp.
GTTGCCTGGCGCAAGAGATTTAGGACTTTTGTTCATGAACATCGGTAACGCAGAGGATCTGATCTCGGAAGTGATTGATCTTGCCATCGAGAGATCATGTTTGATGGAGCCATTACCAACCAACGCTGAAGAGTTTAAACAGCGTCTTGATTTAGGTAAGCCTAAGTTGGCCTTGATTGCCCAAGAAATTGGTCGACACGCTTTGGCCGCACTGCAAGCTCATGCCGACTTACAAAAGCGCATGGCTCAGTTAAAGGCTTTATCAAGTAATGCTCACGCGGATGTCATGACGCAAATTCAGCAACTGGTTCATCCTAAGTTTGTGAAGCAGACCCCGTATGAATATCTGGTTCATTTGCCAAGGTACCTTAAGGCAGCCTCGATGCGAATCGATAAGATCAGACTGAACCCATCCAGAGATGCTCAACTTCAGCAAGAGTGGCAATCATTGCAGCAACCTTGGATGAAGCTCCTGGCTGCGCAAAAGGCTTATGGCGCGGCTGTTGATCCACGTTTGAATGATTTCAGGTGGCAATTAGAAGAGTTAAGGGTCGCTTTGTACGCTCAAGAGCTCAAAACGCCGACCCCAATGTCCTCAAAACGTCTGCAGAAAATCCTGGATAGTCTTAAGAAGTAATCCTCTATCCTTTTGTGGTTTTGCTCAGCTGTATACTTATAAAAATAATAACTAATGAGGAGGGCTGCAATGCTTTATTTAGATACATTAAAAACAGTAAATGAATTAACAAATTCTGGAATGGACGAAAAACAGGCTAGAACAATTACCACCATGCTCAAAGATCTTATGGATAGTCAGTTTGTCCGCCTAGCCACGAAACAAGATTTAGAAAAAGTATCCCTTGAGTGTAAAGCTGAAATTTTTGAGGTTAAGACTGATATAAAGGCCTTGAAGTGGATGCTTGGTACCTTTGGTGTCATTGTGATGGTTGCCATCGTTCAACATGGCTTTGTTCACTGAGCAAATCTGATTAAATTTTGTGGCAAATCAATAAATCTATTGTGGTTTTAGGAGTTTTGGCGTTTTGGGTCTTAAAATCTCTAAATGCTTAAATCATTTAATTTAAAACCCATCCTCCCTCATTTTTTGGCGCTACTACTTCTTGTGCCTGGATTATCGGCGCAAGCATCGCAAGCATCCCAATCATCGCAAGCTGCGAAGCGCACAGCCATTGTGCTCAATTCTGGGGAGGCCACCGTCAGTCTGATTGATATGGATAAAAGGACTGTGTATAAAAACTTTTATGTTGGAAAAGAGCCCCATCATTTGATGATCACTCCAGACCAAAAATCAGTTTTGGTGGCTAATGCTGCCAGTGATGATGTGGTTTTTTTAGATCCTAAGACGGGCCGCATCCAATCACGCTTACCAAACATCATCGATCCGTACCACATTGGCTACTCTCCAGATAAGAAGTGGTTTGTGGCTGCTGGTAACCGCTTGGACAGGGTCGATATTTATGCTGCCAATAACCAAGAGTTAAAGATGGTGAAGATTGTTAAGGCTGCAAAAACGCCGAGCCACATTGCGTTTACCAGCGACAGCAAACTCACCTTTGTGACCTTGCAAGACTCCAATGAATTAATTGCCATCGACCTGGCCACACAAGAGATTGTTTGGAGAATGGTGGTTGGAAAAATGCCTGCAGGTGTTTGGATGACGCCAGGTGATAAGTATCTGCTGGTTGGTTTGACGGGCTCGGATTCGGTCAAGGTGATTGACTGGAAGCAGCAAAAGATTGTTAAAGATATTAAAACGGGAAGAGGGGCGCATAACTTCAGACCTCTTGGTGATAAGAAACACATCTTTTTAACCAATCGAGTTGACTCCACGATCAGCATCATTGACATGGATAAGATGGAAAAAGTTGATGACATCAAAGGTTTGCCTTCTGGCCCAGACTGTATGGATGTGACAGCTGATGGCAAGGAGTTGTGGGTGACATTTCGATTTGCCAAGAAAGTCGGCATCATCGATATCGCTAGTCGAAAATTGATCAGCACCATTCCTGTGGGCAGAAGTCCTCACGGTATTTTCTTCCACCCAAGTGCGCCTTGGGAGTAAGACTTGAGCCTGAGCACCGGTCATCGTACTCATTTGAAAAAAATTGCGGCTGTCTTATTTTTTTCAACGAGTGCCCATGCGTCGACTTGTGAAAAACCAATTTATCTGACTTTTGACACTGGCAACATGGATGTTGCTGAGTACGTTGCCGGGGTATTGAAAAAGCATGATGTCAAAGCCACATTCTTTTTGGCCAATGAAAAAACCAAGCGCGGTGATTATTCCTTGGATGACTCATGGGCGGAGTTCTGGAAGTCATTAAAAAAAGAAGGTCATGCTTTTGGTAACCACACCTACAACCACACTTTTTTTGTGAAAGATGCAGAAAATAACTCTGCTAAAACAAGACCTCAATTTGGCCCTAACGCCGGTAAAGTCACCACAACCAGTCAAGGCGCCTTGTGCAGTGAATTGCAGTTGGTCAATGAGCGCTTTCAAAAAATGACGGGCTCTTCCTTGAATAAAATCTGGCGTGCTCCTGGTGGCAAGGTATCCCCAAATTACATTGAGATGGGCCATGTTTGTGGCTATACCCACGTTGGCTGGTCAGACGCTGGTTTTCTGGGTGATGAACTCAGTTCCGAGAGATTCTCAAACCAACACCTATTAGACAGGGCCTTGAAGTCTCTTCGACCAGGAGATGTTGCCATGGCGCATCTGGGTATATGGTCTAGGAAGGATCCTTGGGCCCCAACAGTCTTAGAACCTCTGATCATTGGCTTGAAGAAAAAAGGCTATTGTTTCGATACTATTTTAGGAGTTCAGCAGCACCGGCAATTTTCTAGAATAATGAAGCCATGAACACCTTATTTGCCTGGTACTACAACACCCAAGAGTGGTTAATGCAGGAATTAGTCCTGCCTATTCTCTATGCATTTGGTGGCATGGGATTATCTGATGATGCCATCGGTGGTGTTGATTGGTTCATGCTGGGAGTGGTTCAGGTTCTGGTGATTGCTTTGGTGCTTCGTCCTCTGGAAAGTTTTTGGCCAGCGGAAGTTAAGACATCTGATAAGAATGAAACAGTGTCTAAGGCCGTTTGGTCAGATATTGTGTACACACTGATACATCGCCTAGGCATTTTTAAATTAGCCTTGTTTTTCCTTTTCTCTGGCTTATTTTTTTGGTTTGATGCTCAACTTCATGATCTTCGCTTCATTCAGTTCACTGTTGAATCTTGGATTCCAGGAGTAACGTCAATTCCATGGGTGAGTTTCCTGGTTTACTTGGTCATCCTTGATTTTGCCGAATATGTTTACCACCGCTCATCGCATCAGTTCTCATGGTGGTGGCAATTACATGCCTTGCATCACAGTCAAAAAACCATGACAGTCTGGAGTGATAACCGCAATCATGTGATGGATGACTTGATGCATTCAGCAGTGTTCTCCTTGATTGCTCTTTTGATCGGAGTTGAGCCGATTCAATTCTTATGGTTGATTGTCATTAGTCAATTAGTGCAGAGTTGGCAACATGGCAATTTAAAGTTTGATCACGGCTGGTTCAAGTATGTTTTGATTTCACCGCAATTCCATCGCTATCACCATTCAATTGGTTTGGGCCATGAAGCACCAGGTAAGCCAGGTGTTCTAGGGGGCTGTAATTTTGGAGTTTTATTTCCTTGGTGGGATATGTTGTTCAAAACAGCGATCTTTTCAAAAGAGATTCATCCAACCGGCGTCAGAAATCTAGAGGTATCTGAGAACCTTGTCACTCATCAATGGCAAGGTTTGAAGCATTCATGGCGAGAGCTCAAGAAAATATTTTAATGATTCATTCATAAAGGTTTTTGTGCTCAGAGCTCTTGGTTTATCAATGATCGGCTTAATGCATCCAAAGATGCTCTGGTTAAGCTTTCGTCCTTTTTTGTTTGTCAGTATTGCGTGGGGCATTTTGTTCTTCTTCATTTGGGAGCCCACGCTTGAGATCATCAGAGTTTTTATCACCACCTCATTTTTAACTGCTTGGATTGCAGATGTCATGTCAGCAACTGGCTGGGATGAGGTCAGAGCGGTGATGGCGCCATTGTTGTTGGTGATGGTGTTGATTCCATTGATCACAATTTCTCTTTTGGTATTTGTTGCATTTACATCCATCCCTGCAGTCGTCAAGCATCTATCCAAACAAGCGCAGTATCAATCGCTTCATCAAGCCAATGTCGGTGGCATATGGGGAAGTATTGTTTATGCCTTGATATCAATCTTCATTTGCTTTTTCTTTTTATTGATCACCTTGCCCATTTGGTGGATTCCTCCCATGGTGGCGATCTTGCCACCATTGCTTTGGGGTTGGCTGACCATGAGATTGATGAGCTATGACGCTGTCTCTT
>CALMBU010000125.1 GCA_937863045.1 uncultured Polynucleobacter sp.
GATCAAAACTGAGTTTAGGCTGCATTCCTGGATCAGTGATTTGATCAATGAGGTCGTTTTCACTATCGGCACAAGCTGGGTTGTCGCGCAAGCGGGCAATTTGCCAGCTGGTGCTTTGCCAAAGTTTGTGTAAAACATGGCGAGGCACATCAAAGATTTTCTTGGCATCGCGCCAGATTTCTACTTGGCCGTTGGTGTTTGGTTTAGCGACCACATGACTGCAGCTGTAAAGATTATGTTCTTTCAAAATGGCAAACACAGCATCTCTGTCAGAACGCTTCACCTGGATCAAAGCTCCCAACTCTTCATTGAAGAGTGCTCTCAAGGTTAAGTCATTTCTGCGACCTGAAACTTGTTGTGCCCAGTTCTTGGCATCGCCGTAATCAGATTCATGGTCTTTATCCAAGACCAACATATCAACATTGAGTGATACACCCACGTGGGATGTGAATGCCATTTCTGTGGCAGCCGCGAACAAGCCGCCGTCTGAGCGATCGTGATACGCCAAGAGCATGCCTTGGCGGCGCATCTTGATGATCGCTGCAGCCAAGTTTTTAAGATCTGTTGGATCATCTAAGTCTGGAGTGGCTTGACCTGCTTGGTCAATCACTTGAGCCAAGATACTGCCAGCCATGCGGCTCTTTGAACGACCCAAATCAATCAAAACGATTTCTGTATCAAGTGCCTGGCCCTGCTCGTCTTTAACTTGTAGTAAAGGTGTGGTGGTTTTGCGTGTGTCGATCACCGGTGCAAAGGCAGAGATGATCAAAGAAACTGGGGATGTGACTGCTTTCTTTTCTTGAGTCTTCTCATCGTCCCATTGCGTGCGCATGGACAAAGAGTCTTTACCCACTGGAATTGAAATACCCAAAGCTGGGCAAAGTTCCATGCCCACTGCTTTAACAGAATCAAATAATTTGGCATCTTCACCAGGATTGCCGCAAGCAGCCATCCAGTTAGCAGACAGCTTGATGTCTTCAATGCTGTCAATGTCAGCAGATAAGATGTTGGTGATGGATTCAGCGACGGCCATGCGCGCTGCAGCCGGAGCATTCATCACAGCCAAAGGAGTTCTTTCACCCATGGACATGGCTTCGCCACGATAACCCTTGAAGTCCATCAAGGTCACAGCAGCATCAGCCACTGGTACTTGCCATGGTCCTACGAATTGGTCGCGAGCGTTCAAGCCACCCACGGTTCTATCACCAATGGTGATCAAGAAAGATTTGCTGGCAACGGTTGGATGTTGCAAGACCCAGCTTGCGACTTGATCCAAAGATACATCGGTGAGGTCAATTTCTGGCAGTTGCTTTTCAAGACGCTTCACGTCTCGGTGCATGCGTGGTGGCTTGCCCAAAAGAACTTCCATCGGCATATCGATGGGCAAATGCTCATCGCTGCCTTCAGCTTGCTTGGTGTCGACCAAGAACAATTGACGCTCTTTGGTTGTTTCACCAACCACTGCAATCGGGCAACGCTCACGTTCACACATGGCTTGCAAGATCTGTCTCTTATACACATCTCCGAGCCCACGAGACAGGCAGAAAT
>CALMBU010000126.1 GCA_937863045.1 uncultured Polynucleobacter sp.
AGTGAACTTCTAACAATTGATGACCCATGGATATCAAATTATTTAGCTATTGGCGAAGCTCAGCGGCTTTTAGAGTCAGAATTGCTCTAAATCTCAAAAATCTCCCTCACGAGGTCATTCCTGTTGATCTTTTAAAGCAAGGCGGTGAACAGCATCTACCGAGCTTCTCAGCCAAGAACCCCCAAGATTTAGTGCCTGTTTTAGAGCATGGCTCTAAGGTTTTGCGCCAATCACTGGCCATCATTGAGTACCTAGAAGAAATCCATCCCACCCCTGCTTTATTGCCCAACAATCCTCATGATCGTGCTTGGGTCAGAGCATTGAGCATGGACATCGCCTGTGACATCCATCCTTTGAATAATTTGCGAGTGATGAAATATCTCCACAAAGAATTAAAACTCAGTGACGATCAGAAAAGTTCATGGGCCAAACACTGGCTTGAAGTTGGTCTTACTGGGGTAGAAAAAACTTTATCAAGCAAACCACATGCTGGTAAGTTCTGTCTCGGTGATGAACCTGGCATGGCCGATGTGTGCCTAATTCCACAAGTCATGAACGCCAAAGCAAGTGGCTGCGATCTCAGTACTTATCCAGAGATTCAGAGGGTGTTTGATGAATGCATGAAATTACCGGCATTCATCAAAGCATCTTGGGAATCTCAAGTGGATTACCCCAACAAATCATAAAAAATTCAAAGAAATAAAAAAGCCCGGCTTTTGGCCGGGCTATCAACTCAGGCGGGGTACGCCCAAATCAATGACTTGCTTAGTGGAACTGCTCTTCTTCTGTAGAACCAGTTAAGGCTGTTACAGATGATGCGCCACCTTGAATGACTGTCGTTAGTTCGTCGAAGTAACCAGTACCAACTTCTTGTTGGTGTGATACGAATGTGTAACCACGGTCACGAGCTGCGAACTCAGGCTCTTGAACTTTTTCAACATAGGCAGACATACCGCGAGCAACATAGTCTTGAGCCAAGTCAAACATGTTGTACCACATAGAGTGGATGCCAGCCAATGTGATGAATTGGTATTTGTAACCCATTGCACCAAGCTCACGTTGGAACTTAGCAATGGTTGCGTCGTCCAAGTTCTTCTTCCAGTTGAATGATGGTGAGCAGTTGTATGCCAACATCTTGCCTGGGTGCTTAGCGTGAACTGCTTCAGCAAACTTGCGAGCAAACTCAAGATCAGGTGTACCAGTCTCACACCATACCAAATCAGCGTATTCAGCATAAGCAATCGCACGTGAAATCGCTTGATCGATACCCTTCTTAGTTTTGTAGAAACCTTCAGCAGTACGCTCACCAGTCAAGAATGGCTTATCGTTTTCATCGTAGTCTGATGTCAACAAATCAGCAGCTTCAGCATCTGTACGAGCGATCACCAATGTTGGCACGCCACAAACGTCTGCAGCCATACGAGCAGCGATCAACTTTTGGCAAGCTTCTTGTGTTGGAACCAACACTTTACCGCCCATGTGACCACACTTCTTCACTGAAGCCAATTGGTCTTCCCAGTGAACACCAGCTGCACCAGCCTTGATCATGGCCTTCATCAATTCGAATGCGTTCAATACGCCACCAAAACCTGCTTCAGCATCAGCCACGATTGGAGCGAAACAATCAATGTGACCCTTGTCACCTTTTTCAATACCTTTTGAGTACTGGATTTCATCAGCACGACGGAAAGTATTGTTGATACGCTCAACAACCTTAGGTACTGAATCAACTGGATACAAAGATTGATCAGGGTACATAGATGAGTATGTGTTGTTATCAGCAGCAACTTGCCAGCCTGACAAATAAATCGCCTTCACACCTGCTTTAACCTGTTGCATTGCTTGACCACCAGTCAAAGCACCCAAACAGTTAACGTACGGCTCGTTGTTCACCAAGTTCCATAGTTTTTCAGCACCACGGCGAGCCAATGTGTGCTCGATCTGGAATGAGCCGCGTAGACGAACTACATCAGCTGCTGTGTAACCGCGCTTGATACCTTTCCAACGTGGGTTTGTATCCCAATCTTTTTGCAATGCATCGATTTCTTGTTGACGTGTTGACATGCTTCTCTCCCGTTAAATAACAAAAATGTGTGCCCATAAGACATATTGATATCAATTTCTGTGTCTTATGTCTTATATAAGAGTGTATGTACTTGTGAAGAGGATTGCAAGGATTAATTTGACTAGGACAAAGAATATATATCCTAATTAAATTAATAACTTAGGAT
>CALMBU010000127.1 GCA_937863045.1 uncultured Polynucleobacter sp.
CAATTATTTTTGTCATTTAATCCGAAATGATGATCGTGGTCAGTTGGCGGATTCAAATCAAGCTAGGATTTCAGTGAGTAGGTGTATCCTTATCTTTATTGATAAAAATTATGTCATTGAGGAATGCTTGCCATGAACAAACTACTCATCAGCTCCATCATCACCATCGCTTTGGGATTGAGTGCATGTGCCACAACTTCACTCAAAAATGCGGACGGTGAAACGGTTCAAGATATCCAGTCAAAATTACTGGGTGAAATGCCTATGCCGGGTGGCGCACGCATCAATAATGAAAATTCCTTGATTTTGGGCAGTGGCGATGGTTGGGCAGGTCGTGTAGCAATCATCTCAGCACAAAACGCCAATGAAACTTTCACTTTCTTCAGGGATCAATTCCAGAAAGCCGGCTGGACTTTAGTTTCCTCAACCAAGTCTAAAAATAGCATCTTGGTTTTTATCAAAAAAGACAGAACCGCCACCATTGAAATTGAAGAGGGTGGCTTTGGTGGAAAAGCCAATGTCATGTTGACGGTCGCTCCAAGGAGCACGGTGATTCCTCCGGTCACCAAATAAAAAGTCAGTGACTTAATAGGTGCTCTCATCAGTAGCAAAATAAGTCATCCCCAAGCTGTCAAGTCAATCTATCATTTGGGCATGAAACATCAACAGTTACTGATTCGGATTGGGCTTCGTATTGCGGCAATTGTCATTGCCTCGATTTTGGCTTTCTGGATTGGCTTGATGGTATTCCTACCGGGACTGGTTAAAAAAGCTGTTCATAACTACGGTCAAAGCATTGGCCATCACATCAACTACGAAGGCATTGATGTTTCACCATGGATTCTTAAAGTTGATATCCATGGTCTCAAGCTATCTAAGAACCCAGAAGACAAAGAGCCACTACTCAATATTCAGCATTTGAGCGTTAACGCTGAGTTGATTCATTTGATGATTGGCCGGGTCCACCTCTCTGAAGTCAAGATTGATGGGGCTCAAATCTTCTTGAGCCGCTCTTTGAAAAAACAAGGTGTGGCGCAGTGGAACTTCCTTGAATTCATTCAGGTTATTCGGGCGCAAAAGAAACCAGACGCCAAGCCATCCACCTTGAAAATTGAAATAGATCAATTTCAATTAAAGAATGGTCAGCTGGCCATCAAGGACAGTATCAAAAAAACAGACTATGTGTTCAAAGATGTTGAATTCCAGGCCAAACAATTCGCTAACTATGCCCCAAGCGGTGCAAGGGGTGTTCAAAGTGACTACCTCTTGAACTTAAAGAATGTCGACATTGCTATCCCAGGTTCGGTTAATCGGCTCAAACTCTCAAGTCTGGGGGTGGGAGGGCACTTAGACATCATTGCTCAAGAAAAAATTAATCTAAACATCAATTTGAGTATCGAAGACTCGGTGCTGACCAGCAAGCTCAGTTACGACTTAAAAAAATCAGATCTTGATGGCACGGTTTCATTCAAGGACCTTCCTTTGGCCCCCTTCGTTGCCTTATTGCCCGCCAATGAAAAGCTCGTCACACAAAAAGGCTCGGTCAGTGCAGAACTCAAACTCAAAACCAATCCAAAAGGCTGGGCGATTTTGGGCGACTTGGATTTTGCTGAATTAGCCATCTATGAGCCTAAAGAAAAAGAGCCTCTGCTCAGTTGGAAAAAAGCCTACTTCTCAAAATTTGAACTTGATTTCCTAGAAAAAGAACAAAAAAGATTCAGCATCCAGGAACTGGTCTTGACTCAGCCACTGACCAGGTTCTCGATTGGCGAAGATAAATTCAGTAATTTCCGCCGCTTGTTCATGAAAAATCAAGCAGTCACATCCTCAGTGCCTGCAACAGCCGCCGCACCTCCTGTTCGCAAGACAGCGGGTAAGCCAGCCTTTGAG
>CALMBU010000128.1 GCA_937863045.1 uncultured Polynucleobacter sp.
CTACCAACGCTACTTGCTTGAGGAGTCAAAGAGACTGAGAGAAGAAGCGAAGGTGGAAGAGGCTAAAGTCGTTTCTCCAGTTATTGAAGCTGCTGCCAGTACTCCAGTAACACCAGAGAAAAAGCCAGTGGCGCAAACCAGTGAACAGCGAAAATTAGAGTCTGCGAAGCGTCAAGAAATCAATGCTCGCACCAAGCCTTTGAAAAAACAAATTGATCAAGTTGAAAAATCAATGGCGCAGCTTCAATCAGATAAAACCGGATTGGAAGCAAAGCTTCTAGAGCCGATTTCTCCAGGTGATATTGCAGAAACAGGCAAGAAGCTCAAGGTGATCAATGATGAATTAAATTCTCTTGAGGAGAGGTGGCTTGGATTAACTTCTGAGATTGAAGCCATTGAATCTGAAGCATCACAAGTCTAGAAAAATTTGGTGTACCTTAAAAAGGTGCGCTGCTTATCTTCAAGCGAAGCATTGTTGTCAATGTCTTGACCATACTGTAAGGTAAAGCGACCAATAGACGAGTTCATGATAGCGCTGACTTGGTAGCGGTGTGACTTAATTGAATTATTTTGCGCAGCACCTTTAAAAACAGTTTCACCGCCTTCAGAATAAAAATAGGAAGCAGCAATGCTGTAGCGCTGATTCAAGTGATAAAGCAAGCCAGTTTGAGCGCTGTACAGAGCTTTTTGCTCCAAGACACCTAATTGATCCGCTAAAGAACGACTGGCATCATTTTTTCCAAACCATAAAGTATCGAATGCACTCATCCAGTCTAAATCTCGAGCAATTCTGGTTTGATAGGCAATTTGACCAGCCCATCGATAACGGTTCTCACCCATATTGATGGCTCGATCACTCGAGTAGCTTCCAGTTGGGGTGATCAGGTAACCAGCAACCCCCACAAAAGTTTTAGAGGCCCTATCAACATATGGCCAGTAAGCCAAGACCAATGTGGTGTCAATCATGCCGTTGTCAGACGGAACGGGGCCTAGAGCTCCAGATGGATCATTCCTTCCGGTGCCTGTGTGCAGATAAAACAATGCAGGTTGCTTGTTCATCTCGAAAGCTTGGGTATAACGAAACTGAACCTGAGTTTGATCAATTCTTGCGTTGTTTGCGCCAACTCTTTCTGCATTCAAATAAGACAGTTGAACACCGCGCAAACCAGGGGGTGGTGCCGTGGCATCACCAGGCTGAAGATCGATAGCCCAAGCAGGCATAGAAAAACCAGCTGCCATCAGGAGTGTGGCAAGTGCAGTTACTTTCGGTTTTAAGGCTGATCGCTGCATTTGGACTAACAATATTTGAATGAGAACATTCTATCCTTTTTTATAAGTGTCGATGCCCAAATAAAGCTCTCATGTCATGCTCAGTGTCATCTTATTCACCTGTCAATCGTTAAGGGAATAGGGCATCGTTTATGATGACATTGTTAGCGCCAATTTATGCGCCACTGGTTTGATAAAGGATTGATATGCATCGTGATTTTAAAAAAATTAGCTTCATTGGTTTAATTGCTGCCACCTTGGTGGGTTGCGCATCAACCCCAGTGGGCCCAAGCTTGGTCATCATGCCTGCGCCCGGTAAGCCATTCGAGATCTTCCAAAAAGATGATCAAGAATGCCGTGCCTATGCTCAAAACTCACTCAATACAACCGCAGATGCGATTGCTGCTAAAAATACTGCTAAAACAGCCATCGTTGGTGCTGCAGTTGGTGCGGTTGCGGGCGCAATGGCTGATGGCGGTAGTGCTCGAAATGTGGGTACTGGTGCTGCCATCGGTTTGTTAGGTGGTGCAGCGATGGGTGCCTCAGGTGGCGGTGACTCTGCAAAAGAAGTGCAACGTCGTTATGACATCGCTTACCAGCAGTGCATGTACTCAAAAGGCCATCAAGTGCCAGGCTACTCTATTCAAAAGCCGGTTGAGTCTGCACCAAAATAATTGGCATTCGATTGCTGATGATTTGAATAGGAAACTGAAACTGAAATAAGAATTGAGAGAGCGCTAAACCTCTACCGGAGGATGCTCTTTCTCAAATCTCTTGGCAGTTCTCTTGAATAGCATGATCAAGAAAGTTGCCGCAATAGCTAAGCTTAAGCTATTCGCGAACCAAAAACCTTGAGCACCTTGAAGTATTTCTGGCACATTGCCAGTCAAGTTAAACCCTAAAATGTAGCCACCGAAAAGTCCAACGCCCCAGAGTGAGATGGCGTAGATCCACATCGGCCAAAAAGCCACGCGATAGCCTCTTAGAATAAATGCAGAGGTCACTTGTAAAGCATCAAATATTTGATAAAAAGCGATGAATAAAAACAGTGGTATTGCCACTGATCGAACATCGGCAGATGGGGCATACAAATCGAGCAGGGGATATCTAAAAATCCAAACCAAGGCACCCACCAGCACACACACTGTGGTGGTGAAGATCAAAGATGACCATCCAATTTCTTTGGCAAGAGTTGGTTTATCTGCACCGAGAGACTGCGCTACCAAAGTAGATGTTGCAATCGATAGTGACAAAGGCAACATATACAAAACCGTGCCTAAGTTAGCCACGATTTGATGACCTGCTAAAGGCACCGTTCCTAGCTTGGCAATGAACAAAGCCATGAAAGCAAATGATGTCACCTCAATCAGGTAACTTAAACCAATCGGTAAACCCAATTTGAGCAATGTAGCAATTCTGTGTAAATTTGGTTTGCTGAATTTTTCATATACGCTGAATACTTGATAGAACCTACCGCGATAAACAATCGCCAGCATCGTTAACAACCAAAGCCAATTGATGATCACAGTGGCTAAAGCGCAACCCGGTCCACCCATGGCATCAACACCCAAGCCGCCATAAATCAACCATGCATTGAGAGGAATCTTTAAAAACAAACCGCCAATCTGCAACCAGGTGACCACCGCTGGTTTAGATATCGCGTTATGAAACGCTACCAACACTCGCATGGCTAAGCTGGCCGGCAAACCCCAGGCAACAATTTGTAAATACAAAATGGCTTTTGCTTCAACTTCGGGGCTGGCATTGGCGATGGATAAAAATACACCGGGGTTCATCAAAATCAGCATGCCAAAAATAGTGAGGCCAAGAGATAGCCACCAACCTTGACGAACTTCTTCACCAATCTCAGAGAATCGTTTGGCTCCAAATAATTGACCAGCAATTGGTGCCAGCGCAGAAATAACTCCAGTCAAACCAACATAAATACTGATAAAAATAGAGCTTGCCATCGCAAGCGCTGCCAAGTCATCGGTGGAGTATCTGGCCACCATAGCGGTATCCATTACACCAAAGGCAATCACAGCCAATTGGCCAACCAATAATGGACCAGCTAAAGAGAGTAGGCGGGGTATGTCTCGCTTAAGTTTACTGAGCATGACTCAGTACTTTGTAGAGTCTCAAACGTTCAGAACGATCGCTCACACGACGATCTTCCCAAATCAATTCAAGGCTCTTATTCAATCGCGCGGCAGTTTTACGAGCTTCACCAGGTTGATTGCTGATCCATAGATCGCAATGAACACTGTCTTTGAACTTCAGTTTTGTGAAGTAAATGAATGATGCCAACTGCCCATCACCTAGATGAGTCGAGTTAATACAAACTGATTGAGGTGGCACCACTTGCACCAAGCGTTGTGCAACATCTCGGTATGTTTTTGCGTAATTGATCGTGGGTAACCAAAGCGTCATGAGTAATACCCAAGTTAAAGTTGTGCCAGCCGCAGAAATCACCACTGCTCGCCAAATCACTTTGGGTGCTCTGGAGGTTCGCCACTTCACAACGCTCACCCATAAAGCTGTCACCACAATAGCCGCTATCAATGCCAGCCAACTGAACTCAGGAACAAAGCCAGGAACTTTCTTGGCAATATTTCTTGCCAAGCTAGCAGGTAATTCAGTGGTCATCGCAAACCACATCACCCAAATAAATGCGCCAAGCAAGGTGAAAGTGAGCAAGGCAAACCAATCAATGAAACTGATCACACTGCGCTTAATGATAGGCAGACTAAAGCATGCCCAAATCACCAAAGGGGGAATGATCAAGAGCAAGGATTGTTCGCTCAG
>CALMBU010000129.1 GCA_937863045.1 uncultured Polynucleobacter sp.
GCCGTTTACTATCTTCAGCAACAAGGCGTGACACGCCTTGATATTGTTAATTACATCAGCCATGGCATTAGAAAAGACCAGGTGGATGCCCCCAAGGCCAATGAGCCTAGTGCTGAAGGCGAAGATTCTGGTGCGGCTGGCAAAGACAGCCCGCTTGAGCAGTACACACAAAACCTCAACGTATTGGCCAAACAAGGACGCATTGATCCTTTGATCGGTCGTGAAGGTGAAGTTGAAAGAGTGATTCAGGTTTTATGCCGTCGCAGAAAAAACAATCCTTTATTGGTGGGCGAGGCTGGTGTTGGTAAAACGGCCATTGCCGAAGGCTTGGCTTGGAGAATCACCCAGAATGATGTGCCAGAAGTCTTGGCCAAAGCCACGGTGTATTCATTGGATATGGGCGCCTTATTGGCTGGTACAAAGTACCGTGGTGACTTTGAACAACGCCTAAAAGGTGTTTTAAAGAACCTCAAAGATAATCCAGATGCCATTTTGTTCATCGATGAAATTCATACCTTGATTGGCGCTGGCGCAGCATCGGGTGGAACATTGGATGCAAGTAACTTATTGAAGCCTGCTTTATCTAGTGGCCAAATGAAATGTATTGGCGCAACTACCTTTAATGAATACCGCGGTATTTTTGAAAAAGATGCAGCGCTATCAAGACGTTTCCAAAAGGTTGATGTTTTAGAGCCAACGGTTGATCAAACGGTTCAAATTTTGCGCGGTCTTAAGTCAAAGTTTGAAGAGCATCATGGCGTTAAATATGCTCAGGCGGCTTTGACAGCTGCTGCAGAGTTATCAGCACGTTATATCAATGACAGACATTTGCCTGACAAGGCGATCGATGTGATCGACGAGGCTGGAGCTGCGCAACGCATCTTGCCAAAATCAAAACAAAAGAAAACGATTGGTCGCCAAGAGGTTGAAGACATCGTGGCGAAGATTGCACGCATTCCGCCACAGTCAGTGTCTGTGGATGATCGCAGCAAGTTGCAAACCCTTGACCGAGACTTAAAGAGCGTTGTATTTGGTCAAGAACCTGCAATTGAAGCATTGGCATCAGCCATCAAAATGTCGAGAGCTGGTTTGGGTAAAGATGACAAGCCAATTGGTTCTTTCTTGTTCTCTGGTCCAACAGGTGTTGGTAAGACTGAGGTAGCGAAGCAGCTAGCCTTCATCATGGGCATTGAGTTGGTTCGTTTTGACATGTCTGAGTACATGGAACGCCATGCGGTGAGCCGTATGATTGGCGCGCCTCCAGGATATGTTGGCTTTGATCAGGGTGGTTTATTGACTGAAGCAGTCAATAAGAAGCCTCACTGCGTCTTGTTGCTTGATGAGATTGAAAAAGCGCACCCAGATATTTTCAATATTCTCTTGCAAGTGATGGACCATGGCACATTGACCGATAACAATGGTCGCAAAGCTGACTTTAGAAATGTCATCATCATCATGACCACCAATGCCGGTGCCGAAGCCATGCAGAAGTCCACCATTGGATTCACCACCGTGCGTCAAGCAGGTGATGAGATGGGTGATATCAAGCGCACCTTCACACCAGAGTTCCGTAATCGTTTAGACGCCATTGTGAGCTTTAGGGCCTTGGATGAAAGCATTATCTTGCGTGTGGTTGATAAGTTCTTGATGCAACTTGAAGAGCAGTTGCATGAGAAGAAAGTGGATGCAAGTTTCACTGAAAATCTCAGAACTTATCTATCCAAACATGGTTTTGACCCATTGATGGGTGCAAGACCAATGCAGCGACTCATTCAAGACTTGGTGCGCAAAGCACTTGCAGATGAATTGCTATTTGGTAAGTTGGTTCATGGCGGTCATGTGGTTGTTGACATGGATGCCGATGAGAAAATCGTTCTTGACTTTGATGCACCTGTCAGACCTGCTGTTAAAAAGGCTGCCGCAGGTCGTGAGGTTCAAGAAATTTAAGGAAAAAGCAGAGCTTAATTCAATGCTTGATTAAGCTCTGCCAGTACTTCCGAATCCGCCGGCACCTCTATCGCTGGCGCTGAACTCAGTCACTTCAGCCCATTCAACTTGTGCGACCGGAACAATCACCAACTGTGCAAGACGCTCCATTGGCTCAAGCTTGAAAGCCGCTTGACCGCGATTCCAAGTGCTCACCATCAGCTGCCCTTGGTAGTCTGAATCAATCAAGCCAACAAGATTACCCAAGACGATGCCATGCTTATGACCCAGGCCAGATCTTGGCAAGATCAATGCCGCGTAACCAGGATCATCTAAGAAAATAGATAAACCGGTGGGTACTAACACTGTTTGACCTGGCTCGATGACGATGGCTTCATCTAGGCAAGCTCTTAAATCAAGGCCAGCACTGCCGCTTGTTGCGTATTGCGGCAGATTATTTCTCATGCGTTCATCAAGAATTTTGACTTGTAGTTTTTTCATGGCTTATTTGCTTAAATTTTTGTGGAAATGAGTTGAATGATTTCTCGAGACAAAGCAACTTTGCTGAGTTTATTGGTTTTAGTCATGCCTTTTTCTTCAACAATCAATAATTGATTCTCATCAAGTCCAAAGGTGTCGGGACCGAGATTACCCAAAAGCATCGGAATATTTTTCTTGATGCGCTTTTCTTGAGCATGTTTTTCTAAATCATTCGTCTCGGCTGCAAACCCAACACAGTAGGGCTTCTTGCCTGAAGATTTTTTAGCAACTTCAGCCAAGATGTCAGGATTTAATTCAAATTCAAGAGCTGGACTGGCTTGATCAGATTTTTTAATTTTTTGAGCAGAAGCATTCTTAACTGACCAATCTGCCACAGCAGCAACAGCAAAGAAAACATCGCAATCAAGATGGTTCATCACGGCAGTGTGCATGTCTTTGGCGCTGACAACATCGGTGCGCTTGATTTTTCCAGTGAACTCAAGGGGTGTTGCCAAATGACAAGGCCCTGCAATCAATTGAACTTCAGCGCCAGCCTCTACGGCTGCTCTTGCTAAAGCAAAGCCCATCTTTCCAGAGCTTCGATTGGTGATGCCTCTGACAGGATCGATGACCTCGTATGTTGGGCCAGCGGTGATCAATACTTTTTTACCGGCTAATACTTTTTTTTGAAAAAAAGCGATGATGCCTTCAAGGATCTCTGCGGCTTCTAACATGCGGCCCATGCCATTTTCGCCACAAGCTTGAGTACCGCTGGTAGGGCCCAGCACAGTAACGCCATCAGCTTGTAGTTGTTGCATATTTCTTTGAGTGGCTGCGTTTTCCCACATCTGCTTGTTCATCGCAGGAACCACAATCAAGGGACACTCTTTTGCTAAACAGGTAGCACTGACAAGATCGTTTGCTAAACCATGTGAAATTTTTGCCAGCAAGTCTGCGCTGGCTGGTACAGCCACAATCACATCCGCTTTTCTAGAAAGCTCAATGTGGGCCATGTTGTTGGCAATGCGCGCATCCCATTGATCTGTGTATACGTGATTGCCAGTGAGTGCTTGCATGGTCACAGGCGTCATGAATTTAGTCGCAGCTTCACTCATGATGACTTGCACAGTCGCACCCTCTTGTAAAAGAGAGCGTGCTAACTCAGCCACTTTAAACGCGGCAATACCACCTGACATGGTCAGAAGGATATGTTTGCCTTGAAGTGAATTCATGAGCTATTTACCTTGAGTTATTTATTGACGCGCTTGATTTCATCTAAGATTAACAGAATCACACCAATGGTGATCGCGCTATCAGCAATATTGAAGGCGGGCCAGTGCCAGCCAGCATAGTGAAGATCAACAAAATCAACAACAGCGCCATACAAGATGCGATCAATCACATTACCAATCGCACCGCTCAAAACCAAACTCATGGCCAAGCAAAAAAGAGTTTGACTGGTATTTTTTCTAATCAACCAAATGATCACGACTGCTGCAATCAAACCAAAGCCAGTGAAGAACCAACGCTGCCAACCACCTGCTTGAGCCAAAAATGAAAATGCCGCACCTGGGTTGTAAACCAAAGTCCAATTCAAAAAACTGGTCACCGGTTGAGAGATGCCTTCAATAAGACTGCTTTTGGCAATCACCTTGGTCAATTGATCAAGGATCAAAATGAGTGCAGATGCTCCCATCCAAAGCATGAAGCTTTGTTGGTTGCCAGATGATTTGCTAGAGCGTGCCAAATGATTCTCCTTTGATGGGCTTAGGCAATGTGGCGTTTTTCGCCATCGCCAAATAAGTTGCTGGTGCAGCGGCCACACAAGGTTGGATGCTCAGGGTCGTGCCCAACATCATCCCTGTAATGCCAGCATCGACCACATTTTTGATGACTTGATGACTTGACCGTCACTTTAATTTCTTCAAGAGAGGAGTTTTCTGTCACGCTCACGCTTGAAGTGATGGTGATGAACTTCAAGTCATCGCCAAGCGAGTTCAAGAGCGCTGCATCAGCTGTAGGCGCTTCAATTTGAAGCTCGGCTTGCAAAGAAGAGCCAACGTTGCCAGCTTCACGCTCAAACTCAATTGCTTTGGTGATGTCTGAGCGCATCGCACGAATGCGATCCCATTTAGCAATCAAAGCGGCGGCGTCATTGACCTTTGGTAATTCATAAAACTCTTCAGTGAAGATCGTGTCTTTGCTCTTGGTCTTGTGAGCAAAAATGCCCCAAACTTCTTCGGCTGTGAATGACAAAAATGGCGCGCTTAAACGCAAGAATGATTGAGTGATGTGGAACAGGGCGTTTTGAGCAGAGCGACGCGCAGGCGCATCGGCAGCCAAGGTGTACAAACGATCTTTGATGATGTCTAGGTAAAAGCCGCCCATGTCTTCTGAGCAGAAGGTCATCAGTCTAGATACTGCCGGATGGAATTCATAACGATCGTAGTGAGCCGTTAATTCTTTTTGCATTGCTTCTGTGACTGCTAGTGCATAGCGATCAAGCTCTAGCCAATCCTTTGAATCCATGCGGTGTTGGTCGATATCAAAATCAGAAAGATTGGCCAATAAAAATCTCAAGGTATTGCGAATGCGGCGATAGCTTTCAACCACGCGCTTGAGGATCTCGTCAGAAATGGTCATCTCACCTGAGTAATCTGTTGAAGCTACCCATAAGCGAATGATCTCGGCACCCATTTTGTCAGCCACTTCTTGCGGAGCAATCACGTTACCAACGGATTTACTCATTTTTCTACCTTGGCCATCGACCGTGAAGCCATGAGTCAACAAAGCTTTGTAGGGTGGTTTGCCATCAAGCATGGCGCCTGTGAGAAGTGATGAGTGGAACCAGCCGCGGTGTTGATCTGATCCCTCAAGGTACAAATCAGCCCAGCGTTCTTTAGGATTATCTCTAGAGGGGTCTGCCAATGTCGTTGCATGTGAACCACGGATCACATGCCAGTGAGTGGTGCCTGAATCGAACCAAACATCCAAAGTGTCTTTGTTCTTTTCATACATCGCAGCTTCATCACCGATGAGTTCCTTAAGATCAATCGACTGCCATGCCTCAATACCCTCTTTTTCAACACGTTTGGCAATGATCTCTAGTAACTCAGGTGTGCGCGGATGAAGTTCACCGCTTTCCTTGTGGATGAGGAATGCCATTGGCACACCCCATTGACGCTGTCTTGAGAGTGTCCAATCTGGGCGATTAGCAATCATGTTGCGTAAGCGCTGCTTACCCCATGCTGGGAAGAATTCGGTTGCTTCAATACCCTCTAGGGCAGTTTCTCTGAGACTCTTGCCTGAGGCAACTTTTTTATCCATGCTGGCAAACCATTGCGCAGTGGCTCGGTACACAACAGGTGTTTTATGTCTCCAGCAGTGCATGTAAGAGTGTTTGAGTTTTGCGGACTTTAGAAGTGAGCCTGCTTGTTGAAGTGCTTCAACAATTTGTGGGTTGGCTTTCCAAATGGTGAGTCCTGCAAACAAAGGTAACCAAGATGCGTAAACACCATCACCCATCACTGGGTTCAAAATGTCTTGATCTTTCAAACCGTGTGTTTTGCAAGATTTAAAGTCTTCTTCACCATACGCTGGGGCACAGTGAACCATGCCAGTGCCGCTATCAATTGTCACGTATTCAGCCAAGTAGATTGGCGAGCGACGAGCAAAGCCCTCATGTGCTTTGCTCAATGGATGATGGAACTCTAAACCAGCCAGCGCTTGACCTTTACAGGTAGCAATCACTTGCCCTTCAAGTTCATATTCTTTTAAACAGGCTTCAGTGCGATCCTTAGCAAGAATCAATAGACCCCTTGCTGTATCAACTAAAGCATAGTCAATCTCAGGATGAACATTCAGCGCTTGATTGGAAGGAATGGTCCAAGGTGTGGTGGTCCAAATCACTGCCATACCCTCTGATTTAGGCAGTTGATTTAATGAGAATGCTTTAGCAATTGCGGCTAATTGATCGCTTGGGAATGCAAAACCAACATCCACAGCAAGATCTTCTTTATCTTGGTATTCAACTTCGGCTTCTGCCAAAGCAGAGCCGCAATCAAAGCACCAGTTCACTGGCTTTAAACCACGATAGACATAACCGTCCTCAAGAATTTTTCCAAGCGCACGAATTTCATCGGCTTCGTTCTTAAAGTCCATCGTGAGGTATGGATTTTGCCAATCGCCAAGAACACCTAAACGCTCAAAATCTTGTTTCTGTTTTGCGATCTGAACTTTTGCATAAGCCCTGGCTTTTTCTTGAACCTCTGCGGTTGGTAAATGTTTACCAAATTGCTTTTCAATTTGAATTTCAATGGGCATGCCATGACAGTCCCAACCAGGAACATACTTTGCGTCATAGCCAGCAAAACCTTTGGCTTTGACAATCATGTCCTTCAAGATCTTATTAACGGCATGTCCGATATGAATGTCACCGTTTGCATATGGAGGGCCATCATGCAGAATGAAAGTCTTCTTGCCAGCTTTGGCTTCACGAATTTTTTGATAGATTTTTTTCTCTTGCCATTCTTTTACCCAAATCGGTTCGCGCTTTGGTAAATCGCCACGCATTGGAAATGTCGTGTCGAGTAAGTTAACGGGGTAAGAATTTTTTTTATCAGACATGGTCATTTATTTCAAAGTAATTTTTTGCTGCTACTGCATCGTTATTGATGGCGGTTCTAAGTGTTTCTAAATCGTTGTATTTTTCTTCATTTCTTAATTTTTTAACAAGCTCAACACGCACTAATTTTCCATAAACATTTTGTTGAAAATTAAAGATGTGAACTTCTAACAAATACCTTCCTGAATCATCCACCGTGGGCCTTTGCCCAAGGCTTGCAACAGCAGGTAGTGGATTGTCGCTTAAGCCGTGTACTTGTGCGATAAAAATACCTTGGGCCGCTGGCTTTCTTTTATGCAGTCTGTTGGCCACCGCCAAGTTCAAGGTTGGGAAACCAAGAGTTCTGCCAAGCTTTTGACCATGCAATACATGGCCACTCAACATATAGGGGCGACCGAGCAGTTGTTGAGCTCGAGCCATTTGTCCGTTCTGAAGCGCCAGCCTGATGGCTGAGC
>CALMBU010000130.1 GCA_937863045.1 uncultured Polynucleobacter sp.
GAGGCTGAAAAATGGCAAAAGAGAAATTTGAGCGGACAAAACCGCACGTAAACGTAGGCACAATTGGTCACGTTGACCACGGTAAAACAACATTGACTGCAGCGATCGCTACAGTGTTGTCAGCGAAGTTTGGTGGCGAAGCAAAAGCATACGATCAGATTGATGCTGCCCCAGAAGAGAAGGCACGCGGTATTACGATCAATACAGCACACGTTGAGTACGAGACAGCAAACCGTCACTACGCACACGTTGACTGCCCAGGTCACGCTGACTACGTTAAGAACATGATCACTGGTGCTGCTCAGATGGACGGCGCTATTTTGGTGGTGTCTGCTGCAGACGGTCCTATGCCACAAACACGTGAGCACATCTTGTTGGCACGCCAGGTTGGTGTTCCATACATCATCGTGTTCATGAACAAGTGCGACATGGTTGATGATGCAGAATTGTTAGAGCTAGTAGAAATGGAAGTTCGTGAACTGTTGTCTAAGTACGACTTCCCAGGCGATGACACACCAATCGTTAAAGGTTCAGCAAAGTTGGCGCTTGAGGGCGACAAAGGTGCGTTGGGTGAAGAGGCCATCATGAAGTTGGCTGAAGCATTGGACACATACATTCCAACACCAGAGCGTGCAATTGATGGCGCGTTCTTGATGCCAGTTGAAGACGTGTTCTCTATTTCTGGTCGCGGTACAGTGGTGACTGGTCGTATCGAGCGCGGTATTGTTAAGGTTGGTGAAGAGATCGAGATCATCGGTATCAAGCCAACATTGAAGACAACCTGTACAGGCGTTGAGATGTTCCGTAAGTTGTTAGACCAAGGTCAAGCTGGTGACAACGTGGGTATCTTGTTGCGCGGTACAAAGCGTGAAGAAGTTGAGCGTGGTCAAGTATTGGCTAAGCCAGGTTCTATTACGCCACACACACACTTCACAGCTGAAGTGTATGTGTTGAGCAAAGACGAAGGTGGTCGTCACACACCATTCTTCAACAACTACCGTCCACAGTTCTACTTCCGTACAACGGACGTAACAGGCTCTATCGAATTGCCAAAAGACAAAGAGATGGTGATGCCTGGTGATAACGTGACAATTACAGTGAAGTTGATCGCTCCGATCGCGATGGAAGAAGGTCTCCGTTTTGCGATCCGTGAAGGTGGCCGTACTGTAGGCGCCGGTGTTGTTGCTAAAGTTTTAGAATAA
>CALMBU010000131.1 GCA_937863045.1 uncultured Polynucleobacter sp.
AGTGAACCTTTTGCACTACCGCCATTAGATCTTTCACCAGACTCTGAACGAGCCCCAGTATTCGATGGTGCAACATCATTTAACTTCATCGTTAAACCAATGCGTCGACGCTTCACATCCACTTCAAGCACTTTGACTTTGACCACTTGCCCAGCTTTAACCACTTCATGAGGATCTTTGACAAACTTATCAGCCAAGGCTGACACGTGCACCAAACCATCTTGATGCACACCAATGTCAATGAATGCTCCAAAAGCTGCTACGTTTGTCACAACGCCCTCTAAGATCATGCCTGGCAATAGCTGACCAATGTCTTCCACCCCCTCTTCAAAGGTCGCAGTCTTGAACTCAGGGCGAGGGTCGCGCCCAGGCTTTTCTAACTCAGCCAAAATATCTTTGATGGTTACAACGCCAAATTTGTCATCGACCAACTGGCTCATCACATCATTCGTAGCCACATTGCTGATCACTTCTTTGTTACCTAGAACTGCTGTGACGGGTTGCCCCAGTTGCTTGAGGATTTTTTCAACCAAAGGATAAGACTCAGGGTGAACCGAAGATTGGTCCAAAGGATTATCACCCCCTGTGATGCGCAAGAAACCAGCTGCTTGCTCAAACGCTTTATCACCCAGACGTGGCACTTCTTTTAAAGACTCACGATTATTGAACCGTCCTTTGCTGTCTCTGAATGAAACAATATTTCTGGCAAGACCTGCATTAAGACCAGATACTTTAGAGAGCAAAGGAACGGATGCGGTATTTAAATCAACACCCACCGCATTCACACAATCCTCCACCACTGCATCTAAGGTTCTAGATAACTGAAATTGGTTCACATCATGCTGATACTGCCCCACACCAATCGCTTTGGGTTCAATCTTCACCAACTCAGCCAAAGGATCTTGCAGTCTGCGAGCAATCGATACGGCACCACGTAAAGAAACATCCAATTCTGGAAACTCAAGGGCGGCCAATTCTGAGGCAGAGTAAACAGAAGCACCCGCTTCGGACACCACAATCTTTTGCAAACCAAAATCACCCGAAGATGACTTTTGACT
>CALMBU010000132.1 GCA_937863045.1 uncultured Polynucleobacter sp.
GTATTTACTGTGGGGCTTACCAGCTTAATTTCGAGGTAACCAACGGGACTCTCGGGCCAATTTTTCAATCAAATCAATCGTTGGGGCGATGGTCTTGAGTTTTGGCCAAATTTGCAGCATTAATTCTGCTGTTGCAAAGGTATCTGCGGCCGCTTGATGACGCACTGCACACTCAACCCCCAAGTGCCCCATCCACTGATCCAAGGATCTGGCCTTGACCTCGGGGTAAGAGGCTGAAACCAAGGGCTCCACGTCAATCCAGGCATTTTTGAGCTTATATCCGAGCTGATATTGGTAGGCTCTTTGAATCATTGACTCATCAAAAGCGGCATGAAAAGCCAATAAAGGGGCATCCCCCACCCAATTCTCGAAGTTTCGCAACACCTGCTGGGGGTCTTCCCCCATCATTTGGGCCTGAGCACCAATGCCATGCAACAAGATATTGTCCTTATCTGAAGCCAAATCTTGCTTTAAAACGGCCTCAAAACTATCAAAAATATCGATTTTTAAGCTCTGATCCTCATTCACATGAATGCACACCGCAGCAATAGCGAGCAAACGATCCTGCCTTGGATCCAAACCACTGGTTTCAACATCCAAAACCACCCAGCGATTTTGGTTAATGACGGGGGCCTGCCCAAATAAGCGTTTTAACCAAAACATCTTAACGACCGTAATCTAATTCAATGCGCTGCTGTAAATCTCTGGTAGCTCTCAGAGACTCCTTCAAAATTCTGCGGTCAATGTTGTTCAAGCTGCTCAATTCGAGTGCATTGAAGTTTCCACCAATTGGATGAGAATCGATTTGCACCGATAAGCGCAACATTTGCAAAAACTCAAAAGCAGACACCCAGGCCAAATATTCACGCTCTGGGATATTCAAAGCAAGGCCCACCGCAATCAATCGATCTCTGGTGTTGGTGTCACCAATCCCATGAGCCAAGGAATAAATTCGGGCGGCATCAACCAAGATGGCAGTGCCATGCAACTTCAAATCAATGCATTCCTTGTCCTCGAGTTTGATGGTGTCAATTCCACCATGCCAACTGATCGGTACTTTTCTACTCAATGAGTTATCAGCCAGCAACTTAATGAATCTTGGAATCGCTTTGGCTTTTTGAACCACTGTATTTTTCATCTCTACCAGCAAATCAGGGTTGCCGGCTACCAAACGGAAATCAAAATAAATACTCGCATTCAAAAGATCTTCAGGCGTGCCCTGCTCTATCCAGCTCGAGAATCGCTCTAACCATTCTGATTCACTCAAGCAAATCTTTGGATTGCTCGCCATCACATTGCCCTTGCATAAAGGGTAACCGCAGGCATCTAAGGCTTGGTTCACATCCAGCGCGAATTTCAAATACTTATCACGAACGGCATCTGTGGCTTGCCCAGAAAACACCAAGGCATTGTCTTGATCGGTGGCAATGGTTTGTTCAGAGCGCCCCTCAGACCCCAAGGCAATCCAAGCAAACTCTTTTAAATCCAAGCCATGTTTCTTGGCATTGAGTTCCACCAATCTTTCGCAGACCACGTCATTCAAATAACTGATCAAGGTCGTCAATTGCCTTGCCTGAACACCTTGACCAATCAAATTTTTTGCAAATTTTCTGATGTCTTTTGCACAAACAATCATGTCTGATAAATCAGGCGCTGATCGAATCGATGTGCTGATATTTTTCAAAGATAAGCGTTGCGTGGCAAATAGATCTCGCTCAGAGATGATGTTCACAATCTCTTTGCCATCAAGCACTGGCACATGACGAATACCATACTTAGACATCATCAAAGCAGCATCTTGCGCCGTATGAGTGATGGTCAAAGCTTTAACACCGGTGGTCATCACATCTTTTATGGGCGTAGCAAGACTCATCTGTGGAATGGTCACGCGCCCCAAAATATCGTAGCGCGTCAAAATACCCAATAAGCCATCCTGTTGGTTGCTCACCAAAATGGAGCCAACGCGACGCTCATGCATTTGAGTTAAAGCGTCTTTGATGGAAGTCTCTGGCGTCACGAACAAGGGCTTCTTGCGAGGCAGTTGCCCTAGAGGTGTCTCTAAAGATTGTTCTGCAAAAATTTGTGAGGCATAAGTTCTCTGTAGAACCTGGCGAGATTGCTCTAAGAATTTCAAGATACGCAAACTCAGGTAATCAGCAAAAGGACTGGATAGGTTTGCCAGCTCCTTCATGGTCTCGACAGAAATTCTCAGGCAGAAGCAATCGCCCGCAGCTGCATAGGTCGCAGTCACAGATCGGCCAGCAACTGCAGCACTCACAGGGAATAATTCACCCGCCTCAATCTCATGCGCCCCACCTGCCTCATTGGCCATGCCTCGTCTTGAAATAACACTGCCCTGACGAATGAAAAATAATTGCTTCACCTCTCCATGAATAGGCTCAAGAATGATTTCTTCAGGGGCGAAATAATGTTCTTTGGCTGACTTGATGAAAAAATCAACGTGCTCAGGCTTCATCTCAGAAAAGGGGATCACTTGCATCAACTGTTGACGCAAATTCATCACCAGGCTTTTAGAAGGGCTTACCTCTTTAGGTGATTCTTTTGGTAACTCTTTTGGCACTTCATTTGACATCAATACATTCCTTTTGCGTTCCAGTCTAATCAAGCAAAGCACTTAAAGACTATATATACTCCTCTTATGACAAAGCTAGCTGACCTCAGAAAATCCTACATGAAGGGCAGCCTCTCTGAAGAGGATGTTCAAGCCAATCCCATTGATCAATTCAACATTTGGTTTGATCAAGCTCAGCATGCAGAATTACCTGAACCCAATGCTATGACAGTAGCATCGGTTGATGAAAATGGCAAACCCAGCGCCAGAGTGGTTTTAATCAAAGAAGTCACACAAGAAGGTTTTGTTTTTTTCACTAATTACGACAGTCGCAAAGGCCAAGCTTTATTAGCGAACCCTCACGCAGCCCTTTTATTCTTTTGGCCTGAGCTAGAGCGACAGATTCGAATTGAAGGCAGTGTTGAAAAAATATCTGAGGAAGAAAGTGATGAATACTTTCACTCAAGACCACTGGACTCTAGAATTGGAGCTTGGGCTTCACCACAAAGCAGAGTGATTTCTGGAAGAGGCGAATTGGTTACCAAAGCAGCTGAATACGCTCTCAAGTTTGCCCTTAACCCACCTCGCCCACCCCACTGGGGAGGCTTTAGGGTCAAGCCCGAGGCCGCTGAGTTCTGGCAAGGCAGACCTTCTCGCTTGCATGACAGAATTCATTACAGGCTCGAAAAAAACGTCTGGAAGATTGAGCGCTTAGCTCCATGAGCCCCTTAATCAGGTTCAGTTGATTTAAATCAAAAGATCTTTGAATTGCCCTCTGAATTTGGCAACTTTAGGGCTGACCACAAAAGCGCAATAACCTTGATCAGGATGTAAATTGAAATAATTCTGGTGATACTCTTCAGCAGGGTAATACGGTGGCAAGTCAGAAATTTCTGTGACAATCTTATTGCCAAAAACACCAGATTCATCCAGATGCTTCACCAACTCCATGGCGATACCTTTTTGAGTTTCGTCATGCGTGAAAATCACTGAGCGGTATTGCGCACCCACGTCGTTGCCTTGCCGATTGAGCGTGGTCGGATCATGGATTGCAAAAAGTATTTCCAGTAATTGTTTGTAGCTGATCACGGCGGGGTCAAATTCCAAGCGCACCACTTCAGCATGCTCAGTCCTGCCGCTGCAAACTGCGTCATAGTTAGCATCAGTAGCCTTGCCACCAGCGTAGCCAGACTCAACACGGTGAACCCCTCTGACGTGCTGATAAACCGCCTCTAAACACCAAAAACATCCGCCGCCCAATGTTGCCTGTTGATTCATGATGCTCATCCTTTGTATCGATATCCCCATGTTAATACCCTCAGCGTTAACGTGCTTGATACAGAGGTATTCGGCTAATTGGGCTTCTTCGTATTTGAGACCTTCGTATTAGTCAAATCCCTGATTCTTAGTTCTCTGGATTACCCATATACTTCTTATATTCACTTTTAACCAATACCCAATGAACGCCCTCCAATTACAACTTGAAGATTTACAGCAAGCCTTTGCTCATGAGCCATCGCCCAGTTTTGCCGAGCGCAAAGAGCGAATTGAGCGCTTGGTCGCAATGATCGATAAGTATGAAGAGAACTTATGCAAAGTGGTTCATGCTGATTTTGGCAATCGCCACTCTGTAGAAACACGCCTCACTGAATTAGCCATGGTGCGTCAGACGGCCAAATACACGATCAAGCATCTCAAGTCTTGGATGAAGATGCGCGACATTTCTTTACCGATGCACTTAAAACCATCCAAAGCTTGGGTGCAAGCCCAGCCCAAAGGTGTGGTTGGCATCATCAGCCCATGGAACTATCCGATTCAATTGGCCTTGATTCCAGCGATTTCTGCCATGGCGGCTGGCAATAAGGTTTGGTTAAAACTATCAGAGCGCTCCCCGAGGACATCCGGTTACCTTGCGACCATCATCGGTGAATTTTTCCATCCCCTCGAGTTATGCGTCACAACAGGTGGAGAAGATGCTGCACGTGATTTCTCCGAGCTAGCATTTGATCATTTGTTCTTCACAGGCTCCACCTCCATTGGTAAGCGAGTGATGAGGGCCGCCGCAGAAAACCTCACACCGCTTACTTTAGAACTGGGTGGCAAGTCACCAGTGGTGATCAATGACGATGCCAATCTCGCAGACGCTGCCACAAGAATCATTTATGGCAAATTAATCAATGGCGGACAAACCTGTGTCGCCCCAGATTACATTTTGATCAAGCATGAATTAATTCCAGAACTAAAGGATGCATTAGCTCAAGCTGCTGAAACCCTGTCTCTTATACACATCTGACGCTGCCGACGATCTACTCTGTGTAGA
>CALMBU010000133.1 GCA_937863045.1 uncultured Polynucleobacter sp.
GCTTCACGTCTCGGTGCATGCGTGGTGGCTTGCCCAAAAGAACTTCCATCGGCATGTCGATGGGCAAATGCTCATCGGTGCCTTCAGCTTGCTTGGTATCCACCAAGAACAATTGACGCTCTTTGGTTGTTTCACCAACCACCGCGATTGGGCAACGCTCACGTTCACACATGGCTTGCAAGATTGCTAGGCTTTCTTTGGCGATGGCTAGTACATAACGCTCTTGAGATTCGTTACACCAAATCTCTGCAGGACTCATGCCGCTTTCTTCAAGTGGCACTTTGCGCATATCAAAGGTCGCACCTAAACCTGCACCATCGGCCAATTCTGGGAAAGCATTAGATAAACCACCTGCGCCCACGTCATGGATTGAAACAATCGGATTGTTTTCACCCATGGCACGACAAGCATTGATGACTTCTTGAGCACGGCGTTCAATTTCTGGATTGCCACGTTGTACTGAGTCAAAGTCTAGGTCTGCAGTATTCGCACCTGTGGTCATCGAGCTAGCTGCACCACCGCCCATACCAATGCGCATACCAGGACCACCGAGTTGAACCAAGAGGTAACCTGGTTTGATTTCTTTTTTGTGCGTGTGACCATCATCAATCGCACCAATACCACCGGCGATCATGATCGGTTTGTGATAACCGCGACGCTCGCCATCAATGGTTTGTTCAAAAACGCGGAAGTAACCGCCCAAGTTTGGACGACCGAATTCATTATTGAATGCAGCTCCGCCCAATGGGCCTTCAATCATGATTTGTAATGGTGAGGCAATGCGCTCAGGCTTGCCGTAGGCTTGTTGATCCCAAGGCAATTGACTGCCAGGCAAGTTCAAATTCGATACTGAGAAACCAGACAAACCAGCTTTTGGTTTACCACCAATGCCTGTGGCACCTTCGTCACGGATCTCACCACCAGAACCAGTCGAAGCACCTGGATAAGGAGCAATCGCTGTTGGGTGATTGTGTGTCTCAACCTTCATCAAGGTGTGCGTGAGTCTGGTTTTCTTGACGTATTCTTGTTTTTCGTTTGGAGCCCAGACTTCTGCTTCGCAACCCGCCATGATGGCTGAGTTGTCTGAGTAGGCCACGATCGTGCCCTTCGGCTGCAATTGATGTGTGTTACGGATCATGGCAAACAAAGATTTGTCTTGCTCTAAACCATCAATGGTCCAAGTGGCATTGAAGATTTTGTGACGGCAGTGTTCGCTGTTCGCTTGGGCAAACATCATGAGCTCAACATCGCTTGGATTGCGTTGGAGCTTTTTGAAGTTATCAACCAAGTAAATGATTTCATCATCAGACAAAGCCAAGCCCATGGTGGTGTTGGCTAATTCAAGTGCAGCTTGACCGCCTTGCAGAATATCAATGCGTGTGAAGGCTTTATCGCTCAGGGTTTGGTAGAGCTCAGCAGCTGAATCGATCGATGGCAAAGTGATTTCGGTCATGCGATCATGAATCGCTGCCAAAACTGCTTGACGCTGTGACTCGTTCAGAGCTTTTTTACTGGTCCAGAAGAATTGCACACCGCGCTCAATGCGCAAGACATTCAGGCCACAGTGATGGGCGATGTCGGTGGCTTTACTGGCCCAAGGAGAAATCGTGCCGATGCGTGGGGCCACAACCGCTTGATCTTGTTTGCCAGCAAATAAGCCTTTGGCTTCAATCAAGGTGAATGGTTCACCGTAATTCAATAAACCTTTTAATTTCGTCAAATGTTCGCTTGAAAGCTCTGCATCAGACCAAACAAAGTGCACAAATTGTGCCTGGATCTGAGTGAGTTCAACACCCTGCTCTGATAAGGAGCTTAAGAGACGCTGTTGGCGAAATTGAGAGAGGGCTTCGGCCCCATTGAGGCTTAAAAAACGACGATTTGCAGGCATCCCAAGATTATAAAACGAATGGCATTCTTGCTATTGTTTTTAAAGCTATTTTTTGCAAAATAGCCTGCTCACTGCTTGTACTTTAGTGTTCTTGAGGGGGCCAAGTCTAACTAGGCAGCGGTGACGACCCGGCCACTGTTCAAAACCAGCTGGCGCTGGCAACGACTGGCCAAAGCCATGTCATGGGTGACCAAAATCAAGGTGGAGCCGAGTTCTTGATTGAGTTGAAAGAGCAATTCAATGATTTTTTGACCATTTTGCTCATCCAAGCTGCCGGTTGGTTCGTCGGCAAACAGGATGTCTGGTCCAGTCACAAAAGCACGGGCCAAAGCCACCCTTTGTTGCTCGCCGCCGGACAATGTTTTGGGGCGGTGTTTGAGTCGCTCAGATAAACCCACTTTTTCTAGCCAAACTTGGGCTTTGGCCGCAGCTTCGGCTCTGGGCATTCCGGCTAATTCAAGAGGAAGCTGGACATTTTCCAAAGCTGTTAAATGGTCGATCAGTTGAAATGACTGAAACACAAAACCCACATGCTGGGATCGGATTTGAGCACGTTGATCTTCATTGGCCGCTGAAATATCGCGGTCCATCAATAGAACCTGTCCTTTGCTTGGCGTATCTAAGCCCGCCAACAAACCCAATAAAGTACTTTTACCTGAGCCACTGGCGCCAACGATGGCCAAACTCTCAGCCTCAGCCACAGAAAAGTTGATATCGTGCAAAATGGTCAGCGGGCCATCAACGGTGTCAACCGTTTTTGCCAGATGAGATACTTCGAGAACCGTTTTGAGTGTTGTTGCTTGCATAGGAGCTAAGTTTGAGTTTTCAGTGGAATTTTAGAGGGCGTTTTGAATCAGGTCGATTGGGTCAGTTAGCTTCAGAACATATCCTTCACATGGTAATGGTGTTTGCCGTGTTGTGCATGGCTCTTTTGAATAGCCCCACTGCCATAGCGCAATCTTCAAAATTACTGATTGTGGGCGATAGTCTTTCTGCCGAATACGGTTTACCTCGCGGCACAGGCTGGGTGAAGTTACTTGAAGATCGCTTGAGAAAAGATCATTCAGGCTGGCAAGTGGTCAACGCCAGCATCAGCGGAGAAACCACTGCAGGCGGTCAAACACGTCTGCCTTTGTTATTAAAAACCCATCAACCCAAAGTGGTGGTGATTGAATTAGGCGCCAACGATGCCTTGCGCGGTTTGCAACTCCCAGCCACTGAGCAGAATTTAAGAAAGATGATTCAGGCATCAAAACAAACCGGTGCCAAGGTATTGCTGTTAGGGATGCGCATCCCACCTAATTATGGCCAGGACTACACCAATAAGTTTTTTGCCATTTATGGCAAGTTGGCAGCAGCCGAACAAGTTGAGTTATTGCCGTTTTTCTTAGAGCGCGTTGCCACGCGCATGGATTTGTTTCAGGCCGATCGGATCCATCCGAATGTGATGGCACAAAGCATCATGCTTGAGAATGTTTGGCCTAAATTAGAACCTTTGCTCAAGCCTTAAGTATTTCTTTTTATGCATTGACGCATTCAATTGGTAGCTGAATCAAAAATTCAGCTCCGCCCAATGCAGGCTGTTGATAGCTGATGCGGCCTTGATGCCTATCAATGATGTGTTTACAAAGCCACAAGCCCAAACCCATGCCCTGCTTTTTATTGGTTTTCATCAAATCAAAAATACTGGCTTTCAATTGATCCGGAATACCTGGGCCATTGTCAGAGATTTTTAACTCAACATAATTACCAAATACACGTGTGTTTATTTGGATTTCTTTGTTTGCTTGATTGGCATTGGACAGTGCCTCAATCGAGTTATTCAATAGATTGATGATGACTTGGCTGATTTCATTGCTATTGAGTGGGATTGATTGATTGACGTTCAAGTCAAACTTTAGGTTGATCTTAAAGTCACGTACTTGCGGGAGGATGATGGGTTTGATTTGCTCAATCAGTTCATCCAAATGGATGTCGCTGGCTTTGATTTCTTCTTGCTTAAAGATGTCTCTCAAAGTTGAAACAATTTTGGCAATGCGGTGATTGTCCTGCTGAATATGGGTGATGACTTCTTTTAGGCCATCTTGATCTACTTGACCTTCATTCAATTTGCGTTGAATAAATTCAGTATTAAGACTGATCGCAGCCACCGGTTGATTCAATTCATGAGCAATCGAAGCTGACAATGCGCCCGTGGCAGCCGTTTTATTGGCAATCAATAAAGAAGAAATTAATTCATCTCGCTCTGATAGTAGATTTTTAACCACTTGGTTTTCGCTAAGCGCTACGGCTCTCGAAATGGCCATTTTTTCAGTCCAATAACTGCTGATTGCTATATAAGCCAATGTATTAGCCACCAGTTGGGCAATGGTTGAAAAGATCAAAATCTGTGGTAACTGATCAACTTTTTGAATACTCACGGTACCAATGATCAAAATAACCATGCGCGTGATAGCAAAGAATAATTCTATGCCCGTTGCAATTTGCATGTATGTCAACTGAGGAGATGGCTCTCTTCTCTTGAATCGTTGTATCTCATAAATTTGAAATGAAAACATGAGCATTGCCAGAAGGACCATGTAGGTAGTTCTAGTTTCAAAATTTCCAAATTGCCTCAAGCTTTCAAAAATAATAAGGAAAGGAATAATAGAAATTTTTGCCCACAAATCGAAACGATGTGAAATTGGCTGATTAAGAGATTTACAAAATAAAAACTGTGCCAATGCAGCGATATAAAACAGCGTGTTGGCTATCGTGAAATTGAATTGCGGCCTACTCACATCTTCAACAGACAATACGCCGTAGCCAAAAATGAATAATGCTGTAATGTTTGCTACAAGCGAGGTAATCCAATATTTACTTGGTTTTACTAAGTTATTAGCTTGATAGGTGCGATAAAGACCTATCCAAAGACCTAGTTGAATAGCGCCAAGAATAAAAAAATACAGTGCAATGAGAGGCTTGAGCATATTTAAAAATTATGCGCCATGCGGTAGTAATAAAAAAGCCTCAAAAGAACTTTCAGAGGACTTTCAAAGGCTTTTTTATTTGACTGAATTAACTTGTTTGACACCCGCACGCTCTTTAACACTTTCAAAATAGGCGGCGGATTCAGCTTGGGTTCCAAGGTCTGCCACTTGAC
>CALMBU010000134.1 GCA_937863045.1 uncultured Polynucleobacter sp.
GGACGGGCCTCCTCGCATGGTGGCTTGGTAACCTGGTCAGGTCGGGAACGAAGCAGCCAAAGCCAAGTACTGCCAGTGCCGAGGGTCAGGCTCGTCCACCTACCCAGCTGTTTAATCAAGGGTTTTTGGGTCAAAAATTGATTCATTGGGTGGCACTCATCTGTAAAACATCCCCATTCGCAGCTAATAAATAACTTTTTACCGGTTTATCTGGTCTCAATTGAGCCACGCAGCGTCTATAAGTACTCATTTGAGCATCGTATTTAGCAAATAACTCATTGCTTGGAGTTGGAATCGATAATTTGTAGTCCAAGATAATCAATTCATTTGGCAACTCAATCAAGCGGTCAATTCTGAGCAATCTTCCATCAGAATCAGCAATATCCAACTCTTCCCATGAAGCTTGAATCCCTGAATCAAAGAAGAAGTGCTTGGTCTTTGCTGAATTCAACACATTTAAAGCGCAACGCCTTGCTTCTGTGGCGACCTCAGGGCTGAGATTGAGCCAAGCCGTGATTTCTTCGGCGCTTGGCATTGCAGATGAATCTCTGATGCCCGCGCGCATCACATGCTCCATCACAGCATGGAAAGCCACACCCAAATCAATCATCTCTTGCTGCTCAGCACTCACCAATTCCTCATCAAAGCGGATATTGGTATTTGCTTTGCCGCGCCACAAGACATTGAAATCAGCAAACGATTGCTCAACATCAGTATTGATAGGCAATGCAGTCTGATCAACCACTTTAGATGGTAACTCTGGCGCATCAGGCATCGGCTTAACGCCCGCTCTATCCATGCGGTCATACCAACTGTTCTTGGCGATCGCGGTCTCACTCTTAGAGTCACCTTTAGTCGCAGAACCTGATATGTAAACAGCCTCTTTTGCCCTGGTCAGAGCGACATATAGAAGATTCCAATTTTCAATTTGAGAAATTTGTTCTTCTTGCTCTCGCAAAAACTCTCGTGCTGGATCTTTGGGCTTGGCTGAAAATGTTGGAGAAATGTGATCAGGTGCATCACTGCCCGGTAACCAACTCATCAAGATACCCACGTTATCTCTGCCAGACTTGATTGTGTTGGTGTTCATCAAGAATACAAAGCGAGACTCCAGACCCTTCGCAGCATGTATGGTCATGATTTTGACGCGCTTCTCAGATGTTTCCGAACCCTCATCAACATCATCTTCACCAGATGACTCGCCTTCATCAGGGCTTTCTTCTTCAGCGCCGCGTTTGATTTTTTTAAGCTCATTGATGAACCGAGACAAACTTGGATAACGTCCGCCATCAAGATTGAGCGCCAAGGATAAAAAAGCATCTAAGTTTGACAACACTTGATCTCGCTGCAGGCTTGGTGCTGAGCGCGCATAACGCAGGCGAATTTGGCCTTGACTATAAATATGGTCCAGTAAATCATGAACAGGTAGTTTTTTAGCCAACTCTGCCCAGGCAGCTATATCTGAATAGATGTGATGATGCGAATGCTCAGGCGATGAAATCAATTGCCAGAGTGAATGAATCTCTTGAGATTGCTTGACTGTTATCAAGCCCAGCAAATCTGAATCAGACAGTCCATAGACGGGTGAACGCAATACTTGCGCCAACGATAGATCATCACTTGGAGTTATCAATACCGATAACAAAGCCACCATGTCTTCAGCCTCAAGAGTTCTGAGCAAGCCCCCTTGCCTTGGACTGTCACAAGGAATGCCAGCGCTTCTGAATGCCTTTTCAATTTGAGCCAAATGAGTTCTTGATCTCAAGAGAATTAAAAAGTCTCCCCAGTTGGCATTCTTGTCTTGTTTGATTTTTTGAATTACCTGAGCCACCTGCAAAGCCTCGTCAAAACTTTGTTGAACTTTTGTTTGCTTGCTCACATCAATGAAAGGATGTTCAAGGGCATTTCTTGATGGCTCCTGTTTGATTTCTGGCGAACCTATCAAAGGTAAAAGCCAAACCTCGCCTGAGCCATAGCTATTTTTAGCACTTGGGTTTCGTTCTTGAGATTGAAATGGGTAAGCATTTGGCACATCTGGCAGCGCAAACACAGCATTCACCACTTTGATAACTTCCGGACTATTGCGCCTGGTCTTATTAAAGGAATGAACTTTGGCCTTGAACTGTTTGCTCAAATAATTTTTAGCCTCGCCGAACAAGCGTACGTCTGCTCGCCTAAAGCGATAAATGGATTGCTTTGGATCGCCGACTAAAAATACGGAAGGCCTGTTTTCTTCATCGCCATAGGCATTTAACCAAGATAGAAGGATTTGCCATTGCAGGGGATTGGTGTCTTGAAACTCATCAACGAGCAAATGTTTGTACTTGGCATCCAGCCTGGCTTGCAAATAATTCGCCACATCTGATGAGAGCATTAATTTTGCGGTGTAGGCTTCTAAATCTGAAAAGTCTTGCACGCGCATGACTTCTTTTTTGGCCTGATAGTGCTTCAACATATCCACGCCAATCGTGATCCAGGCCTGATGAATTCGGTGAGCCCGATGATCAGCATCCCAACAATAATGGTCGAACATGGCCTGAGCCCAAGTCTGCCGAGTGCTATTAATTTGCTGCTCTATGTTTTGAGCATCGTTCAATTGCTTGAGAGATTTTTTTAAGGCCTCAGAAGCCAATAATCTTGAAAGTTGCGCATAGTCAGCAGTTAAGAAGGCTGGCCTCAAAGCTGCAGCCACATCCTCTATTGAAAAACCATGGGCTTTTTTCTTGAGAGCCCCGTCAATAGCCCTTGCGTGTTTTTGATCAGTCGCGCCACCGTTTTCTAAATGACTGGCCAAACTCATCAAATTCATCAAAGCTTGTGAATCATCCAGCATGACTTTGAGTGGGTCTTGGATTGCCAGCCAATCTGAGTGATCACTGATTGCTTGCATTGGATTTACACCCTGCTTTTTACACTGCTCTAAATAACTCCACCACTCTGCTTTAACAGTTAAAAATCCTTTTGAACCAATCAGAAGATCATTGGCATTATTGGCTTTTAACTCTTTGACAAGAAGTTCATATGCAGCACGCACAGCAGCATTACTGCTCGATGGCAAACTCGTCCACCAATCCTCCAAGCATTCGTCTTGTAATCTTTTGAAATCATCTCGAAGTTTTAGCCCCTGAGGAACGCCAGAACCCAGCGGTGAGCCACGCAAAAGACTACTGAACCAGCCATGGAATGTTTCAACATTCAAAGGACGGGGGTCGGATAAAACATCTTCGAACAATGATCTGGCTTTGGGCAAAGCCAATCTGGCATTTTCAGAAGATAAACCACGTGCGATTAACTCTTGAATTAATTCTTCTTCTGGACAATTAGCAAATTGCAAAAGCACTTGATCCAAACGACCGCGCATTTCTTGCGCTGCTTTTCTAGTGAAGGTGATGGCAAGAATTTCGCTGGGCTTTGCGCCAGCGAGTAAGAGTCGAATGATGCGAGACACCAATAGCCATGTTTTGCCACTACCAGCGCAAGCCTCCACAACCACTGATTGATCAGGGTCGCAAGAATCAAGAATCAACTGATCAATCATGACCACATTCCCTTGCGACAAATGCCCCGGGCTTGGCAATACTGACAAATACTGTCAGGCGCACTTGCAGCCATCGGTGCGCCAGCCCACAAGGACTCGATATCAGCAATCATTTGTGCGGGCAGTTCATTCATTTGATTTTGTAAATCGTCAATCTCAACGCGTGCATCCTCTTCTTTGACAGAAACCCACGAGGCAATTGTTGCGGGCTGACGATTCACCATGTCGTGACCATTCACAGCTTTGGCATAGATGACCAACTGCGGATCGTCTTTGAGATTGTTTTTCTTTTTGGTGATTGAGTTTTTACTACTGAATTTGTAGTCGATCACCTCAACACCCTCTTGAGGGTGAATATCTAAACGATCAACGAAACCAGAAACACGAATATCGCCAAAACGTGTTTGTAAATCAAAACCTACCTGCTTTTCACCATCATGGAACACCCACCCAGATTGCTCACGTTGAATGTGCCAATCAATCCATGATGGAATCAAAGTCTCCCACTCAATCCATGCGGCCAACCATCGGCCATCGACTTCCAGCAAAGGTTTGAAATGTTTATGAGAAATAGCGTACAAACGTTGCTTTAATAACTTGGTTCGCTCATAGACATTGTCAGTCTCTAGCGCTTGGGTTTTTAGTCCATGATAAAAATCATACAAAGCTGCGTGCAGCGTCTTTCCAACCAAACTCAGATCAACCTCAGCATCTAAACCACTTCTCTCTCTGAGACCCAACAATCTGGTCACGTAATAACGATAAGGGCATTCTCTTAGTGCACGATAAGCGCTTGGACTGATGCTCGCCGGCTTGATGAAGTCATCAGGCAAGCTTGGCTTTGGCTGATGGTTGGGGCTTGCCTCATAGGATGTTGGCAATGTTTCAAGCTTGTCTTTTAAGAAGTCAGCATGGTTGACATAGAGTCTTTGCAACCATGGTGAAGGCTGTCTTGGCTCACCAGTAGAGCCCACCGACTGCCAAATCATGCGCCAGTGTGAATGAGAGGTCATCAGCTGAGATAGATCCATTGCTTGCTGAATGAATTCAGCTTCTTGGGTTTTACAGCCAAGTAATTTTCTCAGTTGTGCCGATAAAAACATTGGGCTGTCTGACAATGAAGGTAACTGTGTGTCATCACAACCCACCATGACCCAAGCGTCAAATCTTCTTAAGCGTGTAGCACTCAGAGGCAAGATGGTGACGCTGGCACTTTGCCTTGGATTGCTTTCAATATAACTAGCATCTTCAAGCATTGAACTTAACAAAGATAACCATTCCACATGCTTCATCGGATGTTGACTCAACAAGCTCATGGGTGACAGCGATGACAGTAATTGCTGACCAGCAATGTCTTGAGTCAGTGCCGCAGACATACCTAAATCAAGCAAGTCTTGTTCAAGTAAATCTAACCAAGCCAGACAGGAGTTAGCATTAGATTGCCAACGATGACTTTGATTTTTTAATTTGCGAATGATGTTGATCAAAGCATTCGTTTCATCGTTATCAGAATTTAAAGCCAAGATAAATCCAGACCAAGATCCCCTCACATCCGCTTCAATCAAGCGTTGCTCTAAAAAGTTTAAGGAATCTGATACTTGATCATGCTCGACGCCAAACACCGACCAATCGATATAGGGATTTTTTAGAAAATCCATTAATTCAACAGAGGATGGGCCAGCAGGATGACGAACCACATCCATCCAAGACATCACTGATGCAGCGGCCCTGGTGGTCGATAACTTCCAGCCAGTTTCATCATGAACTGATAAACCATCACCAAATCTTGCCAGCAAGGCTCTCATGCGACGAGCGACCAAACGATCTTGCGCTATCAATGCGATGTGTTGGCAGCCATCTTGTAAAAATTTCTCTATCGCACCAGCGCCCTGCCAAGCAGCATCCTCGAAACCAAGCGCTTTAAAAATCCGACGATCACCGATAGATTCCTGGCGATTTGGCTCAAAGAAGCTTTGGCGATTTAATTGAATCACTTCTTTTGGATGGTCAACATCACTGAGGCACTCAGGCCAAAGTGCGACTTTTGAATAATCCAAAGAGCAATGATGAAACGCAATCGCTGATGCATGAGCTTGCCAAACCTGCTCAAGCGCTTTTTCAAAACCAGGGCTGGCTTGTGCGGTTTGGATAAAAACAACTGGGGATTGGTTTTTGGCTTGCTGAGCATCGGCATTTGATTTCTTTGCTTCTGCAATTCTCAAACCCATGGCTCGTCGCTGTCTGACCACTGGATCTTGAGTGCTGCTCAGATTTTCCCAAAAGGCCAAGACGATGCGAGCTTCAACTTCAACCACCTGTTTTGATGCTCCTTGATAGACCTCAGTGATCGCATCACTCAAAGCAGATTCAAGCACCTCATCAAAAACCCCCAAGGTGGCATCAGATAGTAAGTCGCACACCTCGATGATTTTTTTGGCTAAAGACCACTTTGACGCATCGGAGCTGTCCATCAATAAAGAACTTAATTGCGGCCTATCGCTCAAAGCTCGGTACACCTCGTACCAACGTTCAAGATCTGTTTTTTGCACCCCTTCATTTTTTAAACCAGGGGTTTCTTTTAACCATTGAGCCAAACCCACTACTCGGGGCAGAAAGACCAAATTTGAGGGCAGCCCTGACGGCCGACGCTTTTCAAGCGTTTGTCTCAGAGAATATGCAGGGCCTGATGTACTCAAAATCACCAGTGGACTGCACTGCTCTTCCCTGGCCACCGTCCAAACAAGATCAGCCAGGGTATTTAAAACCTGCTCATCGGGGGTCAAAAGGTGGTGTTTAAAGTATGGCATTGAAGTAGAAGTATGCACAAAGAAGCACTTATTGATAATATATTGCTTGTTATTGATGAATTATCAAAAAAACGAGATTCACAACCAAACATTGATAAAACAATTAATCCCAAAGGATTCAAATGAGTGACGCAATTAAATATGTAAGTGATGCATCTTTTGATCAAGATGTGATGAAGTCTGATAAGCCAGTGTTGCTCGACTTTTGGGCTGAGTGGTGCGGTCCTTGCAAAATGATTGGCCCAATTCTTGAAGAAGTTGCCAAAGAATATGGCGACAAGGTACAAATTGCAAAAATGAACGTTGATGAAAACCAAGGCATTCCGGCTCAGTTTGGTATCCGTGGCATCCCAACTTTGATTTTGTTCAAAAATGGCACAGTGGCCGCTCAAAAAGTGGGTGCTTTGTCTAAGTCTCAGTTGACTGCATTTTTGGATAGCCATATCTAAATTTTGATGTTTGAGGAGCTCACTCAGAGAGCTCCTCATTCCAACGCAACACTTAATTTGCTCTTTTTTTGATTTAGGGTGTAGAATTCACCCAACAACTGATAGAACGTCCTGTTCTGATCAAACCTTCCAAAATCTTGTTCTTTCTTTGAGGCTTTAGCCTAACTCCACACACATGCATCTCACCGAACTTAAAGCACTACACGTATCAGCCCTTCTTGAAATGGCCACTGGCCTAGAAATTGAAAATACTCAGCGCATGCGCAAGCAAGAGTTGATGTTTGCAATTCTTAAAAAACGTGCCAAAGGTGGTGAAACCATCTTCGGTGATGGCGTCTTAGAGGTCCTGCCTGATGGCTTTGGCTTTTTGCGCTCGCCTGAAGCCTCTTACATGGCTTCGACTGATGACATTTACATCTCCCCTGCACAAATTCGCCGCTTTAACTTACACACTGGCGATGCTGTAGAGGGCGAAGTTAGAACACCTAAAGAAGGTGAACGCTACTTTGCTTTGGTCAAAGTAGACAAGATCAACGGCATTGTTCCTGAGGCGCTTAAAAACCGCATCATGTTTGAAAACTTAACACCTCTTCACCCAGATCGTCCGATGTTGCTTGAGCGCGACATCAAAGCTGAAGAGAATCTCACTGGTCGAATCATTGACATGATTTCACCAATTGGTTTTGGTCAACGTGCTTTATTGGTGGCTTCACCTAAGTCTGGTAAGACAGTGATGATGCAGCACATTGCTCATGCTATTTCCGCCAACCACCCTGATGCCGTTTTGATTGTTCTATTGGTCGACGAGCGTCCAGAAGAAGTGACTGAGATGCAACGCTCAGTTAAGGGTGAAGTTGTGGCATCAACGTTTGATGAACCAGCGGTGCGTCACGTTCAAGTGGCTGAAATGGTGATTGAAAAAGCCAAGCGCTTGGTTGAAATGAAGCGCGATGTGATCATCTTGTTGGACTCAATCACTCGATTGGCTCGCGCCTACAACACGGTTGTGCCTTCATCAGGCAAGGTTTTATCCGGTGGTGTGGATGCCAACGCCCTACAAAGACCAAAGCGCTTCTTTGGTGCAGCCAGAAATATTGAAGAAGGTGGATCTTTGACCATCATTGCAACTGCCTTGATTGAAACAGGCAGCCGTATGGACGACTTGATTTATGAAGAGTTCAAAGGCACAGGCAATATGGAAGTACATTTGGAGCGCCGCCTTGCTGAGCGCCGCGTTTACCCAGCGATTAACCTGAATAAGTCAGGCACCCGCCGCGAAGAACTCTTGATCAAACCTGAGATTCTTCAGAAGATCTGGGTTTTACGTAAGTTGATCTCTGATATGGATGAGATTGAAGCGATGAACTTCATCGTGGATAAACTCAAATCCACCAAAAATAACGCTGAATTCTTTGAATTGATGCGTCGCGGGGGCTAAATTGAGGTGAAAACTGGCTGAAAACGTGGTTTTCCAGTCAGTTTTGCCCAAAACAAGCCCATATCTAGTATTTTTTGCTACAATTCTCGTTTTAATTCAGGCAAGTACCCATTATTCGATGGGCGGCTACCAGGCTAAAGGACTATTTAAATGAAACAAGGCATTCACCCAGATTACAAAGAAGTTGTTTTTCTAGACGTATCAAACAACTTTAGCTTCAAAACACGCTCAACGATCAACACCAAAGAAAAAATCAAATGGGAAGATGGTCAAGAGTATCCATTGGCTAAGATTGAGACTTCTTCAGAGTCACACCCTTTCTACACTGGCACTCAGAAGATCATGGACACAGCTGGTCGCGTTGAGAAGTTCCGTCAGAAATTTGGTGCAAAAGCAACAGGCAAAAAAACTGCCTAAGAGTTTCAGCTTTACCAGTGAAATCATAAAAGGCAGCTCACGCTGCCTTTTTACATTTAGGCTGTTCATTCGCGTCTAATCAGGTCAAAATTTAAGCTTCATGAGATCCATTCGTTTAACTGCTGCCGCCACATCGACATTGCCACGCTATGTGTTGATATTGATCACGGCCATCTATGGGTTACTGGGTATCTTTGGTCGAGATCCCTGGAAAAATGATGATGCTGCTGGCTTTGGAGCCATGTGGACTTTGGCCAATGGCTCATGGCAAGATTGGCTGCTACCTCATATCGATGGTAGAACCGAAATCCTAGCCGGTCCCTTGCCTTATTGGTTGGGTGCCAGCTTGATTGGCTTATTTGGCTCAGTCATTGGACCTACAAACGCTGCAGGACTCTATTCAGCTGGGTGCTTTTTCTTGAGCTGCATGGCCATTTGGCACGCTTCTTATTTACTGGGTCGCCGTCCTGAGGTTCAGCCTACAGCATTCGCTTTGGGTGGCCAACCAAAGCCAAGAGACTTTGGTAGAACATTGGCTGACAGTGCCCTCATGATTTTCTTGGCCTGTGTTGGCTTAGCTCTTCGCGCTCATGAAACCACCCCTGCACTTGCTCAATTATTGGGCGTATCAACTATTCTTTATGGCATGGTCAGAGGTTTAGATAAACCTTTGCAAGGCGGCGCATGGACCGGTCTTGGCTTAGCGGTGATTGCACTATCAGCATCGCTTTGGTTGTTTGTGTTGATTTTTATTGGTTTGATTGTTTCTTTGATTATTTGTGAGGTCAAACCTCATCCTAAATGGTTGGCCAGTACTTGGTTGATTGCCTTACTAGGCATCAGCGTTTGGCCACTGTTATGGTGGATGTCTGATTTAAGCACTGGTCAAATGCAAGCTGCTTGGCAAGCTTGGTGGGCAAATGACACCATACAACTGATTGTTTCAAGCGAATCACTGGGGTTCTTAGCTAGAAACTTACCGCTGTATGCCTGGCCTGTTTGGCCTTTGGCTTTGTGGAGCATTTGGTTTTGGCGCAAAGGCGCCAATAATCCATTGGGCGGCATCCGCAATCCCAACATGGCATTACCGCTGGGCATTGTGATCGCAGTATTGGTTTATCAGACCCATCTTCAAGCTCTGAGCGAACAATCCTTGCTCTTGATCATTCCCCCTTTGGTGATTTGGGCATGCT
>CALMBU010000135.1 GCA_937863045.1 uncultured Polynucleobacter sp.
TTTTTTGACTCATCAGCAACCTTTTGCGTAATGGCCACTTGCGGAGATTTGCCATCCCAGGCAAATGGGTTTTTAAAAGCTGGTGGGTCTGGTAAACAATCGTACTTATAGATTGGTGGCCAACCATCATCCACGGGTTGGAAAGAAATCGTCTTTTGGAAGATCAGAGGTTTTCCAGTGGGGATTGGTGGAAGAGGAGGCATGTTTGTAATCGCTTGCCTTGCTAACTTCTCGGCAACAGGGGATGTTGACCAAAGCGTCTCTAATTTGGAAAGTTTGCCGTCAGCAGCAATCTCAATATGAAAGCGCACCATGCCTTGATCGGGGCCCTCAACCGATCGACCCATCATGCTGCGCACTTGTTGACCCCAATTGTGGCGATAACGTTTACTGTTCTTTAGCGTATAAGTTGATGCCTTGTGCCACTCTTCTGCTGAAGGCGCTGGTGGCGCATCCATATAAGCCAACTTCTTATCTTCAGGCACTTCTCTTTGGGTATTTAGGACCAGTGCCTGATCTTCAGGTTTCTGCTCTTCTTTCTTATTCTCTTTCTTTTGCTCAGGCTCAAGTTTGACTTGCACCAACTCTTGCAAAGGCTTGGGTTTGATTGGATTGATCCCTTGATAGTTCAAGCCAATAACAATCAACATTAAATGAAATGCCAAAGATAGAAGAAGCCCCATCTGAAATCTTGATGGTTTTTTAGTGAAGAGCATCACGCATTAGTTAATAACTATCTTTTATATCGGGAGAGCTTGATTTTATGACTTTATTGGTTCATTGTTAGCTCATTGAACAAAGTATTAGTTCTATTAATTTATTCAGCACCAACACTTAGTTTGTCTTACTAAGTGTTTTAAAGAAATCAAGGGGGCCCTATGAAACAACTCATCAAACTAATCACAGCCATGTCATTCGTGGTTTTCTCAGGACACGCTTTTTCAGAATCAACCAAAATTGTTTATCACGTGAACGAAGGTGTTCAACAAGCCAGTCGCGCGATTGGTAATATTCGCAATCACTTGAGTGCTGATCCAAAAGCGAAAATTGTCGTGGTCACACATGGCCAAGGCATCGACTTCTTGCTCGATGGCGCTGAAAACATGGCTGGTGGAAAGTTTGCTGGTTCAGTGGGCGAGTTAGCCAGCAGAGGTGTTGAGTTCAGAGTCTGTAACAACACCCTGGTCTCTAGAAAAATCGCTAAAGAGCAAGTTGTGATGGAAGCCAAAATTGTTCCATCTGGTGTTGCCGAAGTTGCCAATCTTCAAGCCAAAGAAAGATACGTTTATTTGAAGCCTTGAGTTTATTTGAAGCCTTGAGGCTTGATCAACTCAGAAGTAAGTCCTGCACCAAACAAAAAAGGCCGCTGATGCGGCCTTTTTATTTATTGCTTAGTTGTTAGTTCACTTCAAATCACTTAGCAGAACCGATGATCTGATTCAGTGTTGCGCTAGGGCGCATCACTTGCTCAAGCTTCTTAAGATCAGGCTTGTAGTAACCACCGATGTCCACCGGCTTACCTTGAACAACCGATAACTCAGAAATAATCTTCTCTTCATTGTCTTTTAACTGCTTTGCTAATTGAGTGAAGTGAGCTTGTAGTTCTTTGTCTTCTGTCTGAGCAGCCAAAGCTTGTGCCCAATAGAGTGCCAAGTAGAACTGGCTGCCACGATTATCAAGTTCACCAGTGCGTGATGATGGAGACTTTCTGTTCTCAAGCAATTGACCAGTGGCTTCGTCCAAAGTCTTGGCCAAAATCTTTGCTTTAGGATTGTTCTTCTTGATGCCCACATCTTCAATTGACACTGCCAAGGCCAAGAACTCGCCCAATGAATCCCAACGCAAATGGTTTTCTTCAACCAATTGCTTGACGTGCTTCGGTGCTGAACCGCCGGCACCAGTTTCAAACAAGCCGCCACCGTTCATCAATGGCACCACAGACAACATCTTGGCTGAAGTACCTAATTCAAGAATCGGGAACAAGTCTGTTAAGTAGTCACGCAAAATATTACCTGTGACAGAGATTGTGTCTTTGCCACGAATGATGCGCTCTAAGGTGTAACGCATCGCACGTGTTTGAGACATGATCTGGATATCCAAACCTGTGGTGTCGTGATCTTTTAAGTACCTGGTGACTTTCTTGATCAACTGAGCTTCGTGAGGACGGTACTCATCTAACCAGAACACTGCTGGAGTGTTTGATTGACGTGCACGAGTCACAGCCAACTTCACCCAGTCTCTGATTGGAGCGTCTTTCACTTGGCACATGCGCCAAATATCGCCTTCTTCCACGTTTTGCTCAAGCAACACAGTGCCATCCAAAGTCACAATGCGTGCAACGCCTGGCTCTGAGATTTCAAAAGTTTTGTCGTGTGAACCATACTCTTCGGCTTGCTGAGCCATCAAGCCCACGTTCGGTACGCTGCCCATGGTCACTGGATCAAAATTACCGTGCGTCTTACAGAAATTGATCATCTCTTGATAGATGCGAGCAAAGGTTGATTCAGGCATCACGGCCTTGGTATCTTTCAAACGACCATCAGCACCCCACATCTTGCCGCCTGCACGAATCATCGCTGGCATAGAGGCATCAACGATCACATCGTTGGGTGAGTGAAGGTTGGTGATACCTTTGGCAGAATCCACCATCGCCAATTCTGGATTGTGCTCATGACAAGCGTGCAAGTCATTGATGATTTCTTCGCGCTTAGAACTTGGTAGAGTGGCAATCTTCTCGTACACGCTGCTCAAACCGTTGTTAGCGTTCACGCCCAATTGCTTGAACAATTCACCATGTTTATCAAAAGCTGTTTTGTAGAAAATCTTCACAGCGTGACCGAACACGATCGGGTGAGACACCTTCATCATGGTCGCTTTCACGTGCAATGAGAACATCACACGTGTTTCATACGCATCTTGAATCTCATCTTCGTAGAACTTGCACAAAGCTTTTTTGCTCATGTACATGCTGTCGATGATTTCACCTTCTAAAAGAGAAACCTTTTCTTTTAGAACAATTGTTTTACCTGATTTAGTCACCAAGTCCATGCGCACATCACAAGCTTGAGGCATGACCATTGATTTTTCGCTGGAGTAGAAGTCACCACCGTGCATGTGAGACACGTGAGTTCTTGAAGCTTGGCTCCACTTACCCATTGAGTGTGGGTTGTTGCGCGCATAACGCTTCACAGCCGCTGGTGCACGACGATCTGAGTTACCTTCGCGAAGCACTGGGTTCACTGAACTGCCCAAGCACTTTGAATAACGTGCACGAATGGCTTTCTCTTCTTCGGTCTGTGGGTTCTCTGGGAAGTTCGGAATCTTGTAACCCTGAGATTGCAATTCTTTGATCGCAGCTGTTAGCTGACCCAAGGCTGCAGAAATATTCGGCAACTTGATGATGTTCGTATCAGGCAATAAAGTTAACTTGCCTAATTCGCTTAAATTGTTAGGAACTTTTTGTTCGGCTGAGAGGCAATCTGGAAATTCAGCAAGGATACGAGCTGCAACAGAAATATCACTATCAATCACTTCAATATTGGCTGGTGCCGTGAAAGTTCTGATGATCGGTAAAAAGGCAGCAGTTGCTAAATAGGGGGCTTCATCTGTCAACGTATAGATGATGGTTGATTTTTCCTTGCTCATTCTTCTTTGTCCTCTTTTTATAGATGTACGTCTGATACTCAAGGTGTAGCAAATTC
>CALMBU010000136.1 GCA_937863045.1 uncultured Polynucleobacter sp.
GTAGATCGTCGGCAGCGTCAGATGTGTATAAGAGACAGCAGTCCGAGCGTGCTCGTGGAGAACACTTATTGACCACTGGTAAACCTGTGGCCGCTGAATTAAGTTTTGTCAGAGCTTTGTCGGCCATTCAGGAAAGGGTAGATGCCTTTGAGAGAGGTGACTATAAAGGATCTACAAGAAGGGTTCATAGTAAGCAAGGCATTTACTTTAATAAGGGAATTGTGCAAGCGCGCATGGCCAATGCTCTATTTGCCCAAAGAAAGTTATCAGAGTCTGAATACTATTACCGATTAGCGTTAAAAACATTTTTAGATGTTGGAACGAGGAATACCTCCTCAGTGGCAGGAGTGTTGAGTGGTTTATCTCAAACAATTGCTGAGCAGGGTCGAACTCAAGAGTCTTTGGTTTTATCAAGGTACGCTTTGAGCAGTATCCTTGAGTCAGGTCTTTCAGATTACTCAACACAGATGATCTATGCAAGACGCTCTCATGCTGCTGCACTTGTTAACAATGAAAAATTCACCGAAGCTGCCCAGCAATTTGCATTGATCAAGTCATCAATTGCAAAAGACGAGTTCATGAGAGAGCGCTTTAAGCGCGTTAATGACTTAGATGAAGTGGTGGCCTTGATATTCAGCAAGCAAGCCGCGCAAGCTGAAGTCATTGCAAAGGACATGTATGAAGGCAGTTTAAAAATCAATGGTCAGAATCATCCTCGCACTGGATGGACGCAAGCCTTTTACGCCATGACCCTTGAAGAGCAGGGCAAAACAAAAGAAGCGAGGGCTAATTTTTCAAAAGCCATGCCTGTTTTGATAGATCAAACACGCAATGATGCTGAGAATCAAACCATCAGCTTGAAGTATCAAAAGCGCTTTGCTATTTTGGTTGAATCTTATATTGGCGTTTTGTTCAATGCAGCCAAAGAAACTCCCTCATCCAGAAATGCTTATATTGCTGAAGCATTCCAATTAGCAGATATGGCCAGGGGAAGCTCTGTGCAACGTGCGATGACACAAAGCACCGCACGAGCAAACATTAAAAACCCCGCGCTAGAGATTTTGGCAAGAAAAGAGCAAGATTTACAAAGGCGCGCGAATTCTTTGAATGAATTGCTGGTGGCTTTGTCAGCCGCCCCTCCAGAAAGACAGTTGCCTGCAGTTCAGGCAAAAATGAAGGCTGACATTGAATCCATCAAGGCAGAGAGAAACTCCGTTAAGAAAGACATTGAGAATAAATTCCCAGAGTACTTTGACTTGGTTGAGCCAAAACCAATCACCATTGATAGAACTGCCAAGATACTGAAGCCCAAAGAGGTCTTGGTGACATGGTATTTCGGCGATAGAAAGAGCTATGTCTGGGCGATTCACAATAACGGCTTGAGTGGCTTTTCTGACATTCCATTGAATAAACAGGATGTTGGCAAAGATGTTGAGAGACTTAGAAAAGCCCTGGATCCTGGGGTGGCAAGTGTGGAAGAGATCCCGCCTTTTGATGTGGCGCTCTCGTTCAAGCTTTACACGCAGTTGATCAAGCCAGTTGAGCCCAGTTTGATCGGCAAAGATCTGCTGATTTCTATCCCCCATTTATCTCTTGGCCAATTACCAATTTCTACTTTATTAACCGAGGCGATGAAACAGCCAACAAAAGGTGCCAAAGCTTTTGCGGGTTACCAAAATGCACCATGGTTGATGAGAAAAATTGCGATCTCTCAATTGCCTTCAGTCAATGCTCTGGCTGCTTTAAGGGGAATGCCTAAGGTAACAAATACTGAGCAATCTTTCATTGCCTTTGCTGACCCATACTTCAGTAAAGAGCAGGCTAAGACAAGCGTTGCAAGTTCAAGCAAGCAACTTGCCACAAGAGGCATTCCGCTCAAACTCAGAAATGCACCGAAAACATCCAATGTGAGTTCAGCTGAATTAGCTTTATTGCCTGCATTGCCAGACACCAGTCTTGAAGTCAATGAAATCGGCAAAGTACTCAATGCTAAAGAGGGCGATATTTTCTTGCACGAGAAAGCCAGTGTTGCACAAGTCCTTAAGACTGATTTTTCTAAGAAATCTATCGTGATGTTCTCTACGCACGGACTTGTGCCCGGTGAGTTGGATGGTTTGTTGCAGCCAGCCTTGGCTTTGTCGTCACCAGACGTGACTGGTGAGAAAGAGGGTGATGGACTTCTCACCATGGACAAGATCTTAGAGCTCAAGCTAAATGCCGATTGGGTTGTCTTATCGGCTTGCAATACGGCCACTGGTGACGGTAATGCCGAGGCAGTATCTGGCTTGGGTAGGGCGTTCTTCTATGCAGGTGCCAGAGCTTTGCTGGTATCCAATTGGCCAGTTGATACAGTGGCTTCTAGAGAGCTCATGATTGATCTATTCAAGCGCCAGCAAGCAAAAGACCAAACGTCGAAAGCTGAATCTTTAAGACAAGCGATGGTGAGCTTGGCTGACAGTGCTGGTGTAAAAGATCCAAAAACAAATACAATGACCTATTCTTATGCGCACCCATTGTTCTGGGCCCCATTTGTTGTGGTTGGTGATTGATTCAAATAAAAACAAGGAAAAACAACATGAAGACAGCAAATATCAAAACAAAAAACATCCTATTGAATCTTGGGATGGCTGCAATTTTCTTGAGCGTTCCACCAATGGCTATCGCTGCTGACTTGATCACTGCCAAAGAGGCTCAGTTACCAGCTGCTGCTGGCGAGCTAAAGACCCGAGGTATTTCTCGTGGTCCGGCAATTAAAGTTCTTTCACCTGATGTTGGTGCTTCAGCGATCACAGCCCCCTTTGACCTCAAAGTTCAATTTGAATCTAGAGGCGGTAAAAAGATTGATCCAGCATCAGTCAAGGTAACTTACTTAAAGTCTCCTTTGGTAGATCTGACTGGAAGAATGAAACCAGCCATTTCAGAATCCGGCATTAATTTTGACAAGGCGCAAGTTCCTCCGGGCGATCATGCGGTTCGCATCACCGTGAAGGATGTTGATGGTCGTGAGTCAAACTCTGTCATTACTTTAGCCGTTAAATAATAATGAAGTGTCCATATTGTCTGAGTGAGGTAGAGGAGAGCGCCCACGTCTGTAAGGTGTGCACAAGAGATCTCTATTTGTTTCAGCCAATGATGAAGAAGATTTCTGATTTGGAGCAGAAGTTGGACGGCCTCAAAGTCCAAGAAGTCTTAGAGCAAAGAATCGTAGAGCTTGAGGGCTACGTTCACGACTTACAAAACCAAAAAGAAGTAGAAGTTGAAAGTCTGTTTACTCGGATCCTCTTGGTTTTTCAGACCTTGGTTTTGCCGCTGTGCATCCTCTTGATTTCTCATGCTCTGATCACGATCGTCTATGACCTTGAATTGATTTATCTGAGAATTATTTCAATTGTCGTGCCCTTACCTTTTGCGTACTATCTTTTCCAAAAGAAAAAGCGCTTGATCTTGCCTTGGGTGGGCGGAACAATCGTATTGGCATGCTCAGCAGTCGTTGGCATGAGTGCAATCACGGCTTATGTCGATCACACGCCTATCATGCCTAAGAATCCAATTGAATGGAAAGAGTTCTTGGAATACTCAGCCAGCATTTCATTTAGTTTCTTTACTGGCATGTTGCTTGGTACTCTGACATTCCTGCGTCGAATGAGAACATATCGCACGCAAGCTACCAATGCTTGGGTTCAGGCAGTTGTCAGTGG
>CALMBU010000137.1 GCA_937863045.1 uncultured Polynucleobacter sp.
TACACAGAGTAGATCGTCAGCAGCGTCAGATGTGTATAAGAGACAGTTTATACAGCGATGATTGTTTGGGTTGTGGGTCTTGCGGTTCCTGTGACTGCGTCTTACATCATTTGTGCCGTGATCACTGCTCCTGCTTTGATTAACTTGGGCGTTCCTGCTTTTGCTGCCCACATGTTCATCTTCTATTACGCCGTTTTATCTGAGGTATCCCCTCCAACAGCGTTGTCACCATTTGCTGCTGCTGCGATTTGTAAAGGCAATCCATATAAAACCACCTTGCAGAGTTGGAAGTACGTTGCTCCAGCGATTTTGGTGCCATTCATGTTTGTGTTGGATAAATCAGGCAGCGCCCTCTTATTGATGGGCTCAACCAAGGCCCTGGCCAATGCAGATTGGATGCAGATTGCTTGGGTGAGCTTCACGGCTGCTGCTGGCGTGATTGCTTTGGCGGGTGGTTTACAAGGATGGTTCTTGGCTAAAACAAATGTGATCGAGCGCTGGGTGTTGATTTTGTCTGGCGTGTGTCTGGCCTACCCTTCTAATTATTCTGATATTGCAGGTTTTGCAGGATTTACATTGGTGGTGTTGATGCAGTTCATCAGAAATAAAAAATCTGCAGGAGCTGCAGCATGAGTGGGTTCAATCGCAACAGTCGTGGGGTTTATCTCATCACCGTGACCCCATTTAAAGAGAATGGTGCTCTTGATCTTGAGAGCACTGACTCGATGGTGGATTTTTATTTGGATTGCGGCGTCACTGGCCTGACAATTTTGGGGATCATGGGTGAAGCTACCAAGCTAACCGCCGAAGAATCCAAAGTTTTTGTGGCGCGAGTTTTAAAGCGTGTGAACGGTCGTGTGCCTGTGGTGGTCGGCGCCTCTGCTCCAGGCTTTGCCCCAATGAAAGAATTGACCACGTCCGTGATGGACATGGGTGCAGCAGGTGTGATGGTGGCACCGCCTTCAACTCTTCGTACCGATGATCAAATCACCGCTTACTTTGACATGGTGAATGAGACTTTGGGGTCTGCTGTGCCATGGTGTCTTCAAGATCATCCAGTTTCAACGGGTGTGCAGATGTCAACACCGGTGATTCTCAAAATCTTAAAAAACTCACCCAACTGTGTGATGCTCAAGCATGAGGATTCTCCAGGGCTTAATAAACTGTCTGGAATCATTGCTTCGATTGCCAAAAAAGAGATTGAGCGTGTTTCTATTTTGACAGGCAATGGTGGCGGTCTTTTCTTAACAGAAGAGATGATTCGTGGCGCCGATGGCGCAATGACCGGTTTTGCTTATCCAGAAATGATGGTGCGTGTTTGTGAGTTATTTGCAAAAGGCGATGTAGAAAAAGCATGCGATGTTTACGATGCTTATCTACCTTTGGCCAAATATGAACAGCAAGCCAATATTGGTTTGGCTGTGCGCAAGCACATCTTAGCTGAGCGCGGTGTGATTGCATCAGCCGCAGTTCGTAAGCCAGGCCCGAAACTATCACCAGCAGATATAAAAGATATTGAACGATTAACAATGAGACAAACTAGAAAATTAAAGGAAATTGAATAATGGATTTAGGCATAAAAAATAAAACAGCCTTGGTGTTTGGTGCAGGCAGTGGCTTAGGTCGTGCAATGGCCGTGTCATTGGGCAAAGAAGGTGCCAAAGTAGCTTTAGCGGGCAGAAACGTTGCTAACTTAGAAGAGACTGCAAAAATCATCAAAGCTGCAGGTGGTCAAGCCTATTGCATCGCTTGGGATTTGGCAAAGTTGGACACCATTGATAGCTTGTTCACGCAAGTAGAAAAAGATCTTGGTCCTGTTGATATTTTGGTGAACAACACGGGCGGACCTCCTCCAACACCTGCTGCTGGTCAATCAACCGCACTTTGGATTGAAAAGTTTCAAGAGATGGTTCTTTCTGTGATTGCGATCACTGATCGTGCCATCCCTGGTATGAAACAACGTGGCTGGGGTCGCATCATCACCAGCACATCATCAGGTGCCATCACACCTATTCCAAATTTGGCGATCTCTAATACCTTGAGAGCTTCTTTGCACGCCTGGTCTAAAACTTTGGCTCGCGAACTTGCTCCTCATGGCATCACTGCGAACATCATTGTTCCGGGCAGAATTGCCACGGACCGCATTCGCTTTTTGGATGAATCACGCGCCAAACGTGAAAGCAAATCTGTTGAAGATATTGAAGCTGATAGCTTGAAATCAATCCCTATCGCGCGTTTAGGTCGTCCTGAAGAGTACGGTGATACCGCAGCCTTTTTGGCCAGCCAGTCAGCGTCTTACATCACTGGCTCCGTGATCCGCGTGGATGGCGGTAATATTCCGAATATCTAAGGGTCTTTTATGAAAACACCGGTTCAAGCATTAGATCCTAAAGTGATCGAGGTACTTTCAAAGGTGACCACGGCGACGCTGACCACCATGTTGATCAAAAAAGGTTTGCGCAATGTGTGGTTACGCGGCAGCATGCCTCTCAAATCAGGTCAAGGCAGAATTGTTGGTCGTGCGTTTACTTTGCGCTTTGTGCCAGCCCGTGAAGACTTGGCCACACCAGCATCTTGGTCCTCTCCAATTTCAACCAGAGCAGCGATTGAAGATATGCCAGCGGGTTGCATTGCTGTGGTTGATGCGATGGGCGTGACTGATGCTGGTATTTTTGGTGATATTTTGTGTCAACGCATGAAGCAACGTCAGGTGGCTGCTTTGGTCACTGATGGTGTGGTTCGTGATGTGGCGGGTGTTTTAGAAACAAAGTTGCCCGTATGGTGCAGTGGTGTTGCAGCCCCGCCCTCAGTCACGAGTTTGACTTTCGTGGCTTGGCAAGAACCGATTGCTTGCGGTGGCGTGGCCATTTTCCCGAACGATGTGATCGTGATTGATGATGACGGCGCGGTTTTGATACCAGCTGACCTTGTCGATGAAATGGTTGCAACAGCGCCTGAGCAAGAGAACCTTGAGTCTTGGATCATGGAGCAAGTCAGAGGAGGTGCTGCGCTTCCTGGTTTGTATCCGCCAAATGAAGAAAACAAGGCGCGCTACGAACAATCTAAAAAGAAATAATCAACAAGACAGCTTGATACTTCTTTTTAGATGGTCATGATTTAGATCTTGGAGTTTAGATTGTAGATACACCCAAACTCTGCGCACATTCATTCAATGCTGCGCGCAATTCAGGAGCCAGAGGAATTCCCTCTTGGCTCCTTTTTTCTTCTGTGGCTTTAGCACCCTCGCCCGGCACTCGAATACGATCTACACCAGGTAAAGTTTTCGATGCATGTAACTCATCAACCACGCGACCAACTTCACTTAAGAAGTAATCTTGTCCCATGAAGAAGTTTGGGTTGATCGCAATCATGGTTTGACCGGTGTTGGTCACTGTGCTGCTGTCTTTATTGAAGTCCACCACGTTACTGCCCATGGCACCACCGTTCATACATCCAGCCAACATACCAATCATCAACGCCAGTCCATAACCTTTGTGATCCCCAATCGGCAAGAGCGTGCCTTCGGCCGCTTTTTTAGGATCGGTGATGGGTTGACCTTGTTGGTCGATCATCCAACCCACTGGCATGGCTTCGTTCTTTTGCGCTTTGACTTTGATTTTTCCAAATGCAGTGACCGTGGTCGCCATGTCCAAAATCACATGCGGTTTGCCAGGACCTGCGGGCACACCAAAAGCGATTGGATTGGTGGATAACAAGCGGCTCGAACCACCTGTTGGGGCCATGTGATTAGCGCTACCAACTGCCAAATAGATACCGACCAAGCCTTCATCCGCAATTCTGTTCACATAATGTGCGCCAGCACCTGAGTGATTGCCATTATTGGATCCCACCCAGCCAATTCCAAACTCTTTGGCTTTCTTGATGGCCAATTCGGTTGATCGAACCATGACCAAGTGACCCAAGCCATTATCACCATCAAGCAAGGCCATGGGGCCACTGTCTTTAATGGTTTTGATCTTCGCGTGGATGTTCATGCCTCCTTGTAGGAAGCGCTGAACATACTGAGGCATCCGGAATAATCCATGACCATCGGCCCCCACCAAATCTGCTCTGACAATGTATTCAGCAGCGATCAGCGTGTCCTCATGAGGCATACCCAATTTTGCAAACACCTCTTGAACGTATTGCTTGGCTCTGGCAGGACTTATTTGATGGTGGTCCATGTATTTTTCCCAATCGCGTATTTTTTAACAGCCTTCTCATCAAAGCCAAAACCAAGACCAGGCGTGGTGTGCAAAATCAAGTCACCGTCTTTGAATTTCAATTGCTTATTGATCAAACGTCTGAAATTCAAAACCTGATCATCCACGAAGAATTCAACAAAACGTGCGTTAGGGGTTGCGGCCACCAATGGGGCATGCAAATCATGGAACCAGTGCGGGCTCAAGGTGATGCCTTTAACATCTGCATAAGCAGCGATCTTGCGCCACTCTGAAATACCACCGCAAACAGCAGCATCCGTTTGCAAAATCTCTGCGCCACCCTGCTCTACCAAGTCACGATGACGCCAACGTCCAACTTCAATCTCACCAGTAGCAATCGTGATGGTCGTGAGTTTTGCTAAGCGTGCATGAAGATCAATGGCATCCGGTGAGAAAGGCTCTTCCATCCAGTATGGGTTGTATTGCTCAAAGCGCTTCATGTATTCCATGGCGGTTGGGATATCACGCCAAGCATTGTTAGCATCCATGGTCACGATGATGTCTGGTCCAACAGCTGATCGAACAGCTTTCAAGCGAGCCTCTTCTTCTCTAGGGCTTAAGCGACCTGTTTTCATTTTGACGGCTTTGAATCCCAACTTCACATAGCCTTCCATCTCTTTACCAAGCTTGGCGGGTGTTTTGCCATCTAGGTAATAGCCGCCGCTGGCGTAGGCTGGAACGCGATCATTCACAAAGGAGCCTAAATAACGATGCAATGGCAAATTAACTGAATGGGCATTCAGATCCCAAAGAGCGATGTCCAAAATAGAGATGGCGCGCATCACGCTGCCTGATCGACCTTGCAAGATTGAATCGGTGTACATTTCTTGCCAAATACCTTCGGTACGATGACTGTCTTGACCGATGAGCTTTGGTGCAAAGAGCTGTTCAACCGCTAATTTGACCAACTCTCCAGCAGCACTACCAACGTAGCAAAAGCCAATACCTTCGTGACCATCTTTGCTGCGCACTTTGACCAAACAGTAATGTCTCTCTGAAACTGTTCTGGTGGAAAAGGATGTCACATGATCAAGCGGTACGCTAACGGCTGCGACTTCAATGGATTGAATGATGGGCATGTCTGTCTCTCTATTTTTATAATTAATTAGTGATTAATGCACTGCAAATACTTGGAAAAATCTTATTAAAAATATAGGCTTCCAGAATTTGAGTACAAGCTATATCCTAGACCGAATAAGCCATAAAACAAAGCTGTTTTTGGCCTGAAAGGCTCAGTTAAAACCCTAATAAAACAGACACTGTCAGCCTTTTAGCTAACAACAACCCTGCAATGATTTAGGTATGATGGAAGACATAAAAATATGGAGACACGCATGAAAAAGGTCGTTGTTTTAGGCACAGGCACGATGGCGGTCGGTATTGCTGCTGGATTTATCAGCAGTGGCTATGGCGTGATTCTTTTGGGCAGGAATGTTGAGCGCGCTCAGGCGGTTGTTTCTGAGATCATGGGTTTGGCCAAAGGCTTGAGCTCAAGCTCAACTTCACCGGATCAGATTCAAACCGGCACCATTGATGATTGGTCTGACTGGTCCGATGTGGCTTTGGTACTAGAAACCGTCACAGAAAATTTAGCACTCAAACAAACCATCTTTGCTTCATTGGATAAAAGAGTGCCAACTCATATCCCAATCGGTAGCAATAGCTCAGGCTTTCCAATCAGTCAGATCAGCCAAAGTTTAAAAACGGCTGAACGCATGTTCAATATGCACTACTTCATGCCAGCACACATCGTGCCATTGGTGGAAGTTGTTTTAGGTCAAGCATCTGATCCATCGATGGCAAAGAAAGTTTGTCAGTTGTTTGAAGAAACTGGCAAGAAACCAGTCTTGGTCAATCAAGACATCCCGGGGTTTTTAGCCAATCGTATTCAGCATGCTTTGATGCGTGAAGCTCTGGCCTTGGTCAATGATGGCATTGCAACGCCCGAAGACGTTGATACAGCAGTGCGTTACAGCTTTGGTTTTCGCTATGCAGCGGTGGGCCCCATGACACAAAAAGAGATTTCTGGGTGGGAAGGCATGGCGATTGCTGCCAAGGAAATTTATCCAAGCCTGTCAAACAACACAGAAATATCACCTTGCTTGAATAAGATCTTGAAAGAGAGAAAATTCGGCATCAAATCCAAAGAAGGTTTTAGAACTTGGTCAGATGAAGAGGCTTCCGAGATGAAGCGCAAATATGAAAAACGCTTAAAGGCTGCTTTTGATGTGTTACAAATTGAACCGGACTGAGTTGCTGAACTTTATTTAGTTTGTTTCAGTGATTTGTAGTGCTGCCAATTCTGCATCTGTAAAACCAGCCGCTTTCCTGGCGGCGTAATTGAATGGTCCTCTGAGTTTAGGGGCCTCGTATTTTTCAACCAATTCTGCATAAGCCGCAATAGGATCTAGGTTTTGCTGATCACAGAGGTAGTTGAACCAGCGATTACCGATTTCAACATGTCCTATTTCGTCATTCAGAATGATCTGTAGCAAAGCAACCGCATCATTATCATGTGCTTGCGAGAGCTTTTCCTGAATTGGTGGTAAGGCATCTAAGCCACGGCTTTCCATGGTTCTTGGCACCAAGGCCATTCTGGCTAAAATAGATTCAGTGGTTTTGCCGACCATTTCCCATAAGCTGTTGTGCGCGGGGAAGTCACCGTACTTAAAACCACTCTTTTGCAAATGGCGATTAAGTAAATCAAAGTGATAGGCTTCTTCTGCAGCTACTTTTAGCCAATCTTCGTAATATTCTTTAGGCATGCCAGGGAAACGCCACACAGCATCTAAAGCCAAATTGATGGCATTGAACTCAATGTGCGCCAAGGCATGAATCAAGACCGAACGACCCTCTTCAGTCACCATCGAGCGGCGCTTGACCAGGCCAGGATTAACCAAAATAGGGGCTGCAGGTCTACCAGGAATATCAAAGCCTGCTTCAGTCAAAAGTTCTTCTGTATTGATCGTTATTTGACCCTGCAGGTATTGCTCGCGCAAAGCAATCACGGCTGCACCCTTTTCAGCGGGGTCGCAAAGGCTCAGTAATTGGAGGGCTTGGGCACGAAGTTCAGGCATGGGCAAGATTCAAATAAATAGTACTGAATTATCCATGAATAGCCATCTAGAGATAAAATCATTTGAACCATAACAATTAAAAAAACTACCATCTTGACCACTTACTTAATGCTCCTAACTCAAGCACTGTCCCTCCTGGGGTTTGCTTGCTACCCATCTGCCTTGACCATCATTCAGGCTGAATGGAATTTGAGTAATTTTGAGTCTGGATTTTTGGCCAGCGGCTTTTTTCTTGGTTATGTGATTGCGGTACCCATTGCAACCACCCTCACTGATCGCATCGACACCCGTCAGGTTTATTTGGCAGGCGGCATCACTGCTGGATTGGGTTTGCTGGGCGTGGGATTTTTTGCGAACGGGTTTTACAGCGCCCTGTTCTTTTTGATGATTCATGGTGCGGGCGTATCTGCCATGTACATGCCTGGCTTAAAAATTATTTCTGATCGCGTGACCACCGGTGAAATCACTCGTCACATTTCTTTTTACACGGCATTTTTTGGCCTTGGCACTGGCGCCTCTTATTACTTCTCTGGGGTTTTGATTCGAGAGTTTTCTTGGTCATTGGCATTCATCTTGATTGCCATCGGCCCGATCTGCGCTGGCATCTTTGCTTGGCTTGGTACAAAAGCATTGCCTGGTGAAAAAGGTATCTTTGATATTCAAATGAGTTTGAGTGATGCTTTTCCTGTGGCGCGCTGGAAAAAAGTATTGGCCATGAAAGAAGCGGTTGGTTATATGTTGGGTTACAGCGCGCACACGCTAGAGCTGTTTGCAACTCGCGCTTGGTTGGTGGCATTTTTTACTTACTGCGCATCAATTGCCGCACCTGAGCAACCCTTTTTAGTCAGCGCTACCTTGATCGTGGCTTTCTTGAACATCATCAGTATCCCGGCATCAATCCTCGGTAATGAAATGGCCCTCAAAGTCGGGCGACACCGCTGGGTGTATTGGGTCATGATTGGCAGTGCCATCAGCGGTGTTTCATTAGGTTTATCAGTGGATTCTCATTGGAGTGTCATCGTTGCTCTTGCTTTTATTCACGCAATGTTTGTCATGGCCGACTCCGCTACTCTCACTGCTGGTTTGGTGATCAGCGTTCCACAAGAAATCAAGGGAACCGCCATGGGCTTACATTCATTGATGGGCTTTGGTGCGGGCTTGGTAGGTCCCGCTATATTTGGTGCAACTCTGGATATCAGTCGTTACTTTGGCTATGGCGGTTGGACGGCTGCGTATGCATCGATTTCCGTTTGGGGATTGCTGTTTATTTTTTATACTCAGTTTTCACTTTGGAAAAATAAAAGGGTCGTTCAATCATGAGAGAAACACACCCAAGCCTTTTCCCAATCGGCAGTCAATTGCGTCATAAGAAAACCGGCGGGTTTTATAAAGTGATCGGCATTGCAAGAATTGAAGCAAGCCTCGAGTTCGCCTATGTTTATGAATCAATGCAGACCCATGATTACTGGGTTAGACCACAAGCAGAAATGGAAGACGGTCGCTTTGAATTAATCAGCTGATGATTTTTTCAAAGAAGAAATCACAATACCCGCAACAATCATCACAAACGCTAGTCCATGAAATAACTGGGGCGGCTCACCCAGTAAAGCAGCTGACATCAAGGCTGTGAACAAAGGAATCAAGTTGGCAAAGAATGCAGCCATGGCAGGTCCTGCCAGCGTCACACCCAAACCCCAACAACGGTAAGCAATCAGAGATGGTGCAATCGCCACGAAAACCAATAATGCGATGGTGGATTTTGTGAACTCAAACACCACAGCATCGGCCGCCCATTCAAAACCTAAAAAAGCAGTTGACCAAAATACGCCAAAAAGTACTTGCGCTAACAAGAACTCTGCCCAAGGCCATTGGCTTTCAGTGCTCTTACCGGGGCGACTCAACATCCAACTATAAAAAGCCCACAAGATGGTGGCCAAAAGAATATACAGATCACCTATCACGAGCTGGATATCGAGGATGGTTGATAAATCACCGCGGGTCAGAACAATCACCACCCCCAACAAAGAAATCAAGGCGCCCATCATTTGTTTGAACTGCGCTGCTTGTTGATAGAACATCGCACCAATGATGATCATCCACATGGGCATGCTGCCGCCAATCAAGGTCACATTGATCGGTGTTGATGTTTCTAGAGAAAGATATAGAAGTGCGTTGTATGAACCCACGCCCAGCAAACCGAGCCAAAGAAAGCGAATCTTGTTTTGCCAAATGGGGCTGTCTGATTTAAGCAATCTCCAACCGATGGGCAGCAAAATGATGGCTGCCAATATCCAACGCAAAGTATTGAGCATGATGGGAGAAATCTCACCAACTGCTAAACGCCCAACAATGGCATTGCCTGCCCAAAGAATCGTGGGCAATACCAAGTAAAAAATAACGCGAGGCGTTAGTGGGCTCATTGAATAACTACCATTGGCAGGATGACTAAAGATGGCGATGCTAGCATGTCTGATCTGGCAGTTTGCTCATTTTGTCGCTCTTGGGTATCCTCACCCTATTAGAAGAAGGTCATCATGAATCAAGACGAACGCATCACCAACCTAGAAATCAAGCTGAGCTTTTCTGAAGACTTGCTAGAAGAGTTAAATCAAACCGTGTTCAAGCAACAGCAACGCATTGAGTTATTGGTGAAAGAAATACAAGCGCTGAAATTACAAATGGCGAGCAATACGCCCTCTGAGGGAAACAACCCTGGAGACGAAAGACCGCCCCACTATTAATACCTGATCAAGCTTGCGCCTGATCAATTCTTTTGCGCCAAACCTTCCATGGCCAACACGTAGCCCTGAATACCAAAGCCCACCACAATGCCGGCAGCCACTGGTGAAATGTAGGAATGATGTCTGAAGGCTTCGCGCGCATGCACATTAGAGATGTGTACCTCGATCACAGGCAAACCAGTCATGGCAGCAATCGCATCATGCAAAGCCACCGAGGTATGTGTGTAAGCACCAGGATTAAACACGATGCCCTGCACCTTACCAGCACGGTGCGCCAAGCCAGCCTCCTGAATCTTATCGATCAAGGGGCCTTCATGATTGCTCTGTAAAAACTCAACCTCAAAGCCCAAGCGTTTCGCTGTGTCTTTGCAAAGAGTTTCCACATCCGCCAAAGTACTAGAACCGTATTTTTCTGGCTCACGTGTACCCAAGAGGTTCAAGTTAGGACCGTTAAGGACAATGATTTTTTTCATGATGATTGAAGTATAGCGCTGATAAATTGCTTATTCCAAGCACTTCTGGTGGATTTTTTAGGGCTTACAGGGTCTATTTCCAACGCTCACAGGTCACTTCAATGGTGCCTTGATGGCTGCTCAGCATCAAATGACCATCTTGGATGGTGGCTTGTATTTGCATGCTGCGCTCAGCCCAACGAGCCAACTCTTGAGAGATGTCTGATGACACCCGGTAAACCGATAGCTTGTCCATGCGCGTGAGTTTGTTCTGAATGCCCTTCCACCAAACTTCAGCGGCATGATGGTAGGCGTAGACCACGACCTTGTCTGATTTTGAGCAAGCGCGACTCAAGGGCTTTTCTTCTGGCTGCCCAACTTCTACCCATAAACGGGTTTGCCCCGTGAAATCCTTGAGCCACACATCCGGCTCATCCGGATCTGATAAGCCAGCTCCAAAGACCAACTGACCATCGCCCTGGCAAAGGTCATTCAAAAGATGGGCATTGAAGGACAAAGCCAATAAACGCATCATCATGCGCTCATCAGTTTCGCTGGGATGTCTAGCCAAAGTTAAGCTGTGGTCAGCGTAATAGGCATGGTCAATATCAGCGACTGAGAGAGTGACTTTGAAGATGGTGGATTTGATGGCCATGAATGTTTCGGTTTTCTGTGCAATTTCACAGGAGTCTGCGAAAATGCCATTATGAAGCAATCAAACACCCCTGAAGAGTATTCGGCACCCGAAAAGCCGAGTAAATCTGAAATAAAGCGTCGTTTAGAGGCTAGGCAGTATCTTGCTGAAGAAATCAGTCAGATGCCTGAGATGTGGAAACAAATGCCCATACCTGAACGCCTGCTAGATGCTCTCAAAGAAACCCCTAATGTGAGAAGCCATGGCGGCATCAGGCGCCATATTCAGTATTTAGGCAAAATCATGGGTGCCATGAGCGAAGCAGAAGTTGATGGGATCAAACAAGCCTTGATTGGTATTGTGGGCCCCAAAAAAGCCAGTAAGATGAAAATCTAAATTATTGTTATTGATTGGAGACCTTTATGAAAATCACTAGTTCAAGCTTTCAAGATCAATCAGTTATTCCAGGCCAGTATGCTTTTGCGGTCAAAGATCCAAGCACCCATATCACCTTATCAAGCAACCAAAATCCTCACTTGGCTTGGTCAGACTTTCCTAAAGACACCCAATCATTTGCCTTGATTTGTCATGACCCTGATGTGCCAAGTAAAGGTGATGATGTGAATCAAGAGGGCAAAGTGGTTCCAGCCAGTTTGCCGCGCGTTGATTTTTACCATTGGGTTTTAGTGAACATTCCTAGCTCAGTTCAGAGCATTGCTGCCGGCAGTCATAGCAACAGCATCACAGGCAAAGGCAAGTCAGCTGCGCAAAGTCCAGTGGGCACACCAGGCATCAATGACTACACCGCGTGGTTCAAAGGAGATGCTTCGATGGAAGGTCTTTACTTCGGTTACGACGGTCCTTGCCCTCCATGGAACGATGCTATCAAGCATCACTATGTGTTCACAGTCTATGCACTTAATACCGCCAGCCTTCCTTTGAAGGGTCCGTTCACAGGCGCAGAAGCATTGGCTGCAATCAAACCGCACATCATTGCTCAAGCAAGCATCACGGGTATTTATAGCTTGAACCCCAGCGTGGCGATTTAATCAAATAATTTTTAACTGAGTTCTTAATCGAATTCTTAATCGAATTCTTAATTTTTTATTCAGCCTCGACCAATTCAGGTCGAGGTTTATTTTTTTCAGTTTGTATGGTGGCAAGAATTGCCACGCCACACAGCACCACTGCCATGCCTATGATTTGAATGACAGTGATTTTTTCACCTAAGAAAAACCAGCCAAGAAAGATAGTGGCAATTGGTCCCAACATGCCTGCTTGCGCAGTCAAACTGGATCCAATTCGGTTGACTGCGATCATCACCATCAGCATGGGCATGAACGTACAAAACAAGGCATTGAAGAGACTTAACTGATAAACCTCAGGCACTTGAGTCCATAAATGCGTGGGGTTCAAGATCAATGCTTGAGCGGTACTGAAAAATGTTGATGAGGCGCTGGCATAAGCGACCAAGCGAATGCTGCCCACCCGCCCCACGATCTCACCTGCGAAGATCAAATAGACGGCATAAGAGATGGCACTCAAAAATACCAACATGCCACCCCAGGCAATCGATGGACCCATGGTGTGAAGATCGTGTGAGAACACAATGATCACTCCTGCGTAGGCAAGTACCAAAGCCAACCACTGCTGTGTCTGAATCTTCTTTTTCAGAAAGAGCATTGAGATCAACAAGACAATCGTGGGGTTGAGATAAAGAATGATTCTTTCTAATCCAACAGTGATGTATTGCAATCCCAAGAAATCTAAATAGCTTGAGAGGTAATAACCAACAAAGCCCAAAAAGATGATGCTCAAGATGTCGCGTTTGGCCATCGGCGCTGGTTGATGATGGCGTGATGACCACCACACCGCTGCCCAGAAAAATGGCAAAGAAAAAAGCATCCTCAAAGACAAGACGGTGGCGGAATCGACCCCGTATTGATAGCAAAGTTTGACCACGATCGCTTTGGCCGAGAACAAAATTGATCCCAATCCAGCAATGAGCAGCGAACTGAGGAGAAAGGATCTTTGCATGTGTGGGGCTTGAGTGGGCTTGAGTGGGCTTTAGGTGAGCTTTACGTGGGCTTTTAGGGTAGTTTAAGAGGGCTTTAAGAAGGCTTTAATAGCGCTTTATGAGTAGTTTATTGGGGCCTTGGGTGGTCATGGACAATCAGCCCTTAGTTTAAACGAGCAGAAAGTGCTTAAAAAGCCTAAAATACAGCCCGTGAACGCACCTTTCAATCCCTCTCTGATACCTAGCTCGCCAAGATTAGATTCTTACCCTAAATACTGGGCTGAATGTTTTGGTACTGCCCCCTTCTTGCCGATGAGCAGAGAAGAGATGGACAAGCTTGGTTGGGATAGCTGCGACATCATCATTGTGACCGGGGATGCTTACGTTGATCACCCAAGTTTTGGTATGGCCATCATTGGTCGCTTGCTTGAAGCTCAAGGCTTTCGTGTCGGCATCATTTCTCAGCCGGACTGGCAATCAGCCGATCCGTTCAAGGCCTTGGGCCAACCCAATTTGTTTTATGGCGTAGCCGCTGGCAACATGGATTCAATGATCAACCGTTACACGGCTGATCGCAAAGTCCGCAGTGATGATGCGTATACAGCGGGTGGCATCGGTGGCAAGAGACCGGATCGTTGTTCCTTGGTTTATGCCCAGCGTTGTCGTGAAGCTTATCCTGATACCCCTATAGTAATGGGGGGTATTGAAGCCTCATTGCGCCGTATTGCGCACTACGATTACTGGCAAGACAAGGTGCGTCGCTCTATTTTGATTGATGCGAAAGCTGATATTTTGCTTTATGGCAATGCTGAAAGAGCTGTGGTTGAAATTGCTCACCGCTTGGCCAAAGGCGAAAAGGTCGCTGACATCAATGACATTCGTGGCACGGCTTTCGTTAGACGTCATCCTGCCCCTGGTTTCACAGAAATTGATTCAAGCACAGTCGATGTACCGGGCGTAGTTGATGCCCCCATCAATCCATACCTAACACCTGATGAGCAAGCCAAAGAACAAGGCACCAGTTGCAAAAAGACCGATGGCACCCTTGAAAAAGAACCAGCGGTTCAAGCCATCACGGTTGTACCAACCGCCAGAAAACGTTTAGAGCGTGACACCACGGTGATTCGTCTTCCTAGCTATGAAGCTGTGAAGCGTGATCCAGTGCTTTACGCGCACGCCAGTCGCGTACTTCATTTAGAAACCAATCCAGGCAATGCACGTGCCTTGGTGCAGCAACACGGTGAAGGTGCATCCGTCAGAGATGTCTGGCTGAATGCTCCTGCTGTGCCGCTGACCACCGAAGAGATGGATTCAGTATTTGATCTGCCTTATGCCCGCGCACCTCACCCATCGTATGGTGATGCCAAGATTCCTGCGTGGGACATGATTCGTTTTTCTGTGAACATCATGCGCGGTTGTTTTGGTGGCTGCACATTCTGTTCAATCACCGAGCACGAAGGCCGAATCATTCAGAACCGTTCTTCTGAGTCAATCATCAAAGAAATTGAAGATATTCGCGATAAGGTCCCCGGCTTCACAGGCATCATTTCTGACTTGGGTGGTCCAACCGCCAATATGTACCGCATTGCCTGTAAATCAAAAGAGATTGAGGCGCATTGCCGTAAACCTTCTTGTGTTTACCCAGATATTTGTCCAAACCTCAACACAGATCACACGCCCTTGATTCAGTTGTACCGCCGTGCGCGAGCCTTGCCTGGTATCAAAAAGATTTTGATTGGTTCAGGCGTGCGTTATGACCTAGCGGTCAAGGCACCGGCGTACATCAAAGAGCTCGTAGCTCATCACGTGGGTGGTTACCTAAAGATTGCACCTGAGCACACCGAGCAAGGTCCTTTATCAAAAATGATGAAGCCTGGCATGGGTGCTTACGACAAGTTCAAAGAGTTATTTGATAAATACTCTAAAGAAGCAGGTAAAGAACAGTATTTGATTCCTTACTTCATTGCAGCTCACCCAGGCACCAGCGATGAAGACATGATGCATTTGGCGATTTGGTTGAAGAAGAATGGTTTTAGAGCTGATCAAGTTCAAACTTTCTACCCTTCCCCAATGGCAACTGCCACAGCGATGTATCACACCAATAAAAATCCATTGCGCAAGGTCACGCGTGACAGTGAAACAGTTGATATTGTCAGAGGCGAAAAGCGTCGTCGTTTACACAAAGCATTTTTGCGTTACCACGATGCCAATAACTGGCCTTTGCTAAGAGAAGCTCTGAAAAAAATGGGGCGCGCTGATTTGATTGGTAATGGCAAGCATCATTTGATACCAAACTACCAGCCAACGACTGATGGCAGTTATCAAAGTCCTCGTCGCAAGAACTCTTCAATGGGTGTGACTGGTGGCAGACCGTTTGGCAAGCCTTCAGCTTCTGCCGCAGCTCACAATCCAAGAGATTTTTCTGTTCCTCAAAAACCTGGTCGCGGCAAAATCATGACGCAACACACTGGTTTACCGCCACGTGCGACGGGTGTTAAGACGGGTGCAAAAACTTCAGGCAGCCTGACAGGTCGCCCAAGCTCAGCACGAGGCTTAAGTGCTGGCTCAAGCACAGGCTCAAAGCCTGGTGCAAGAGCGTCAATCAATAAAAAGAAGTGATCACACTGCTTTGAACTAAAGTTCAAAGATCAATATTTTGAGTGTCTTTTAGATGCTTGGCTGAGCTGGCAGCAAATAAAAATATTGTCAAAGCATATAAAAAAATAATCCCAAGCGATATATAAAAATAAGTATTTTTATCCATTTTTTTGTCCTTTTAGTAGATAAACACCCAACAGGAAAAGTCCTGTCGATAAAGTTAATAAAATCGATCCTGTTAAAGCATATTCACTGATTTCGTCCCCAGAAAATGGCAATCCCGCCATCGTTATCGTGGCAGCCAAAGATAATGAATGTAGATACTTTGAGCATGATTCAATTTGATCTCTATTCAATCCATTCTTGACGTTCAACAAGTATTTGAATCTAGTCTCCTTTTGAATAAGCAAGAATTGTAATTGCTTATGTATTTTATAAATAATAACCCAGTGCATCATAGGGGGAAATGTTTAGCTCAAAAGAATGATCAATAGATAGGTGAGGCACAAATGATTGTTCAAGGGTAAGATTTAGGCATGAAAAAAGCCTACCAACTCTCAGCCACTGAAGCTGCTAAAAAAATTCAGGCCAATCAATTAAGTTCCGAAGAATTACTGCGCTCTTGTATTGAGCGCATCGAAGAAAAAGAATCTTCGACTCAGGCCTGGGTAGAAACTAATTTCAAAGCAGCTCTTGAGCGAGCCAGGTACCTCGATCGATCGACCAATCAAGGTTTATTGCACGGTTTGCCATTTGGTGCGAAAGATTTATTTGATACGCACGACTTTCCAACACGTTATGGCTCCCCTATTTACGAAAACAATCGCCCTAACAGTGATGCCGTGCACGTTTCATTGATGCGCCAAGCGGGTGGTATTTTGTTAGGTAAAACAGTCACCACTGAATTCGCCACCTTCAAGGGCGGCAAAACCAGAAACCCTCGCAATCCTGAATACACCCCAGGCGGTTCATCGAGTGGCTCCGCAGCAGCCGTTGCCGATGAAATGATTCCATTGGCCACCGGCAGTCAAACAGCCGCCTCTGTGATCAGACCCGCCGCTTTTTGTGGCGTGGTTGGATATAAGCCCACTTACGGCAAGATCAGCTTAGGCGGTGCCAAAAGCTTATCGCCCTCTTTAGATACCTTGGGCAGTTTTAGTAGAACTGTTGAAGACGCTGCCTTGTGTGTGGCGGTGATGTCTGGTGATACTGAATTAGCCAAGATTGAAGCTCTTAAGAAAAAACCTCGCATCGCTACTTGCTTGACCTACGATGCTCACTTGGCTTC